>SKIB01000057.1 GCA_007116635.1 Saccharospirillaceae bacterium | reverse complement strand
TGCAGCAGATTCAGCAAGAGCAGCAGCAACTGCAAGCCAGGCAAGAGCAACAGGACGACTTTGAGTTGCTGCCAAAGGTCACCAGTAAGGATGTGCGCAGTCAATTACGCCAGCGCCAAGCCGATCTCGAACAGCCGGGTATGAGTTTCTATCAGGCTGGTACCAATGGCTTATTTTATCAATCTTGGGTGCAGGGCTTGACCGCACTGCCTGAGCAGCTGGCTAACTTGCCGCTCTATACCGCCCTGGTGACCGAGCTTGGTGTTGGCCAGTTGGATTATTTGCAGGCCCAACAACAGCAGAACGCCGAGTTGGGTTCGCTAGCCATGCATCTGCAGTATCGTGCCCACGAGCAAGACGCCAGCAAGGCGCGTTTTTATCTGGCGCTCAGTGGTAAGGCCTTGAGTAGCAAGGCCTCAGCCCTATTTGACTGGCAAGAGCGGTATTTGCAGCAACCACGCTTCGATGAATTGGCGCGGATCAAGGATCTCTGCACCCAAATACGATTGCGTAAGCAGCAGAGTCTTACCAATCAGGGGCATGCCCTGATGATGTCGGCCGCAGGGCGGCAGCTGTCGCCCATGGCCAATTTATTGGATCAATGGTCCGGGGTACAGGCCATTGCTCAGAGTCAGACTTGGGATCAGCAGATTCCAGAGCTGGCAGCCAGTTTGGCATCCATGCACCATCAGCTGTGGCAGGCTGAGGGGCATTGGCTGCAAATCAGTGATGCGCCCAGCCCTGTACGTCCGGCCAGTTGGTGCAAACAAGAGGCTGGACTGGATAAAGCCTGGTTAGCCTTGCCAGCCAGTCTCAGCCCTGGTCAGCCGCAAGTCTGGCTGACCAACAGCTCGGTTAACTTCAGTGCCAGAGTATATGCTGCACCCGGGCTCGGTCATGAGGACGCAGCAGCCCTATGGGTCTTGGCTGCCTACTTGCGCAACGGCTTCCTGCACCGAGCGCTGCGCGAGCAGGGCGGTGCCTATGGGGGCGGAGCCAGCTATGATCCCATGCTGGGTTTGTTCCGCTTTTACAGCTATCGTGACATTCGTGCGCTGGCGACCTTTGAAGATTATCAGGCCAGTTTGCATTGGCTATCGCACCATAGGGTGGATCCGCAGCAATTGGATGAAGCCAGGCTGTCGGTGCTCAGCAGCATGGATCGTCCGCATTCGCCCGCAGGCGAGGCCAAGGCCAGCTTTTGGCAGCATGCCTTTGATCGCACCCTGGCTAAGCGTGAACAGCTACTGGCTCAGGTGTTGGCCGTTAGTGGCCAAGACTTGCTCAGAGTGGCGCAACGCTGGCTTTGGGATAAGCCTCATCAGGATGCCATTCTGGGTGGTCAAGACATCCTTAAACCCTTGGAAGCCCATGGCTTTGTGCTCCAGGGACGCCTTTAACACTGTTGCCAATTGAGCCAAGGCCAGAGTCAATCCAGGGGTGGCCATTGCAGCAGCTGCTGGCTATGAAAGCGGTGCTCCTGACCGTCGATGGGATCTGTAAAGGCCAGGGTTTTGGCCTGCAGTTGCAAGGGGCGCTGCCAGTCGTCGGGGCGCTCATCCTGCAGTATGGGGTACCAGGGGTCGTTTTTTAGGCCCATGCCAAGGCTGGCCATTTGCACCCTGAGCTGGTGTTGTTTGCCCGTGCTAGGGCGCAGTAAATACAGCCCCCAGTCTTGCTGTCTCTCTAGTAGTTGAATCTGACAGTGGCTATTGGCCTCGCCTGCAACCACTTGCATGCAAAAGCTATTGGGCTGTTTTTCTAAGCGGCAAGCATAGTCCAGAGGCCAGTCATGGTGCTGGTAGTTAGCCACGGCCAGATATTCTTTATCCACTTGGCGATCCTGAAACAGCTGCTGATACGGGCCGCGCCATTGGGGCTGGGTGGTGAACAGCATTAGTCCTGCGGTTTCTCGATCTAGGCGGTGAGCGGGTGACAATTCAGGGTTATTGAGCCTTTTGCGCAATCGTGTCAGTAGGGTATTTTGCAGATGCCTGCCTGCCGGTGTGGCCGCCATAAAGTGCGGTTTGTCAGCAATAACAATGCGCTCATTGTGAAACAAAATCCGCTCTGCGAAGGGCAGCTCAGGTTCGTCCGGCACTTGACGATGATACCAGATGCGCTGGTGGGGACGATAAGGACTGTCGAGGCCAAAGGCTTGGCCCTGATCATCGACGATGTCACCCTGAGTCAAGCGCCGGGCAATGCCGTCAGCCGCTAGGTGGGGAAAGCGCTGACAGAGAAAGGCAAACAAGCTAGGCCAATCTCCGGCTGGCAGCCATAAATAGCTGGGGTTGATGCCGTTAATGCTGGGTAAGGGTCTAACAAGGGGGCTGGTTCTACGGCGCGTCATGGCTCAGGCCTAACAATAAAGGCCTATGATAGCAGGTGCTTGCTTTGCGTCCTAGGGGCGGCCTGCTGCCCTCTGGCTAGCAACTGAGCTTGAGCAGATCATAGGCTTGTTGCAGGCGCACAAATTGTTTGCTGTCGCCGCCGCGATCCGGATGCTGCTGTTGCGCCAGCTGACGGTAGCGCTGTTTGAGCTGCTTGGGGCAGAGTGGGTCTTGCAATTGCAACTCGGCCAGGGCCTGAGCTCTTGCTTCTGGCTGCTGCGCTTGCAGTCGCTGCCAACTGTTGCGCAACAACTCGCTGATGCTGTCGGCGTCTTCTTGCCATAGTTGGTCAGGGTCTAGGTAATAGGCCGCTAATGGGTCTGGCTTGGCGAGGCCTTGTTGCTCACTGCTAGGGCTGGGTTCTGGCTGCAGCTGGCGAGTGATGTACAGCAGACCCAAATCCAGCCCTGGTAGGCCTTGGCTAGCCCAGTCTCTGTCCAGTTGGTACAGGTGGTGGCGCAAGCAAAAGTGCATGCGAAACAAAGCCAGAGGGTCAAGCAAATCCAGCTGTAAGTCCTGCTGCTGTAAAAAACCTTTCATTAGGCTGTGCTCATCCAGCCGAGTGCCAGGCTCGGCCAGTTGTTGCTGCAGATAATGATTCAGCTCAGGCCAGGGTAAATCAAACAAAACGCATCACCACCTGGCATTGGTGTTGTTCTCCTGGGGAAAGCATGATTTCGTCGTCCATAATTAAGCCGTTTTCAGCGCAGAAAAAGTCACTGCCATCACCAGACAGATCCTTCATAGTTGCCGCTGTTTGTGGGCCTGGGTTCCATAGAACAACAGAAGGCATTGCTGTGCTCTGTAGCTCTAAACGACCATTGGCTAGTCCTTCAACCCTAAGCTGACCAGAGTGTTCAAAGTAGACTCTATCCATGCCAGGGTTGATGCTCTGACAATGGCCACTGGGTGATAATCTTTGTCCTTGTTCTACAGAGGTGCAATTTTCAAGGCCAAAGATGATCAGATTGTCTAATTGCTGGCATGCAAAATAGCTATGCATAGCCAGACTGAGTGGCATGGGCATGTTGCCGGTATTTTCACTAATCAGCTCTATTCTCAGTTCCTTGCTGAGTTGAAATCTAAGCTGGGCACGGCATGGATATGGCCAGTCGCTGTTGGTTTTGGGGCTGTAGTTTAGATGGAGTTCAATTTGGACTGAGTCTGATTGTTCATGATAGCTATCCAGGTGCCATTCGCTAATCCTGGCAATGCCGTGAGCGGGGAACCCAGGTTGAGTGCGGCCAAACCATGGCCAGCAAATGGGGATGCCTCCTCGAATGGCCTTATTTGCTTGCAATGGGCTGTTATCAGACAGCCAAAGCCAAGGCTGTTGCTTACTTGGCCTGAATTGCGTCAGATGTGCGCCTTGTAAGTATAGCTGAGCACTGAAGTCAGGGTGCTGAATGTCCAGATAAGAAAGTCCCTGATCAGGGTTCATTAGTAGACAATATTGGCCAAGAGGAATGCTATGCATAATAGTTTAGGTCAACCTGTAAAGGAGTCTAGCAGCAAATTCATGCCGAAAGGCTGTGGTTAATTGGCTTAAGTGTTATGCTAGTTTGCCAGTTAGTAAAAAGAAACTCTATGTGGAAATATCAACGAATTGGTTTGCTAGGCAGACCAAATTCTCAGTCGGTACTTAATACTATCGGCCGACTGTGGCAATTGCTTGAGCAGCAGGGTTTACAGGTGCGGATGCACGATTCTTATGCTCAGGAAATGCCGGAGCAAGCTAGGGGGGCACTCAGTACCGCCAAATTGGGTGCCTGGGCCGATCTGATCATTGTGGTAGGCGGTGATGGCACCCTGCTGGGGGCGGCACGAGAGTTTGCTACCTACAGTGTGCCTTTATTGGGCATCAATCGCGGGCGCCTAGGCTTCCTCACTGACATCATGCCTGATGAAATGGCTGAGGATGTGCTGGCCGTACTGCAAGGCCATTCCATCTTAGAAGACCGCTTTTTATTGCAAGCCAGTATTCGGCGTCAGGGTGTAGAGCTCTATTCGGGGTTGGCACTGAACGATGTGGTGCTGCACCCCGGCGAAGCCATTCGCATGATCGAGTTTGAACTCTGGATCGATGAGCAGTTTGTTTACTCACAACGCTCCGACGGTTTGATCGTGTCCACCCCCACTGGCTCCACGGCCTATGCCTTGTCAGCCGGTGGCCCCATTATGCACCCGGGCATTAATGCGCTGGTATTGGTGCCCATGTACCCCCATACCCTAACCAGTCGTCCCTTGGTGGTCTCTGGTGACGCTCGCATTCGTATCCTCATCGGCCAAGATAATCCAGTGTTGCCGCAGTTGTCTTGGGACGCGCAATTGCAGCAGGCGACCGAGGTGGGTGACGAGATCCATATTCGTAAGCTGCCCCATCGCTTGCATTTGCTGCACCCTGAGCGGCACAACTATTATGATATTTGTCGCCGTAAGCTGGGTTGGGGACAAAAATTAGGCCAGCGGTAGGCAGACTAACCAGATCAACAGTCGCTAGACTAAAAGCAGCTAGAGCAACATTAGGTAGTAATGTGATGAATTTTTCCGCAATCGCCAAGCAGTTAACGCCTGATATGGTGTTGGTATTTCGCCAGTCTCTGGAAACCAGTAAGTGGCCAGATGGTCGTGAAATGAGTAAAGAGCAAAAATCCTTAGTGCTGGAAGCACTTTTGCTTTGGGAGCAAGAGCATCTACCCGAGCAAGAGCGCACGGGCTACATGCCGGATGCTTGCCAATCCAAAACCACTGCCAGTCAATCAGACACCATCGTTAAGGGATAAGCATGCCAGTTTTTCAAGGGGTTCTGCGTAAAATGGCCAGTCATTGGCAAGAACCGGTTCAGTATTCTTTGCTGCTCGATGAGCAGCAGGTGCCACTTAATGCCCTGTTGGGCAAGAGTCTGACTCTGTCATTTAGTGGCCAAATTTTTTGCCTGCATTGTGGTAAAAAAACCAACAAAAGCTTTGGTCAGGGCTACTGCTACACTCATTTTATGAGCCTGGCGCAAAACGACAGCTGCATCATGAGCCCAGAAAAGTGCCACTGGCAACAGGGTACCTGCCGTGAGCCTGAGTGGGGTGATGCCTTTTGTCGTCAAAGTCATTATGTCTATCTGGCCAATGCCTCTGGCTTGAAGGTGGGCATTACCCGCATGACACAATTGCCCACT
>SKIB01000038.1 GCA_007116635.1 Saccharospirillaceae bacterium | reverse complement strand
TTGAAACGGAGTATGTTTTGCCAGCAGAAGCTTCACCAGCACCAGCTGCTGTGAATATGCCCGCCATCTTTGCCACCAATGGTAGCCTAACAACGGTGGATGGCACGGATGTGGCTGTATATTTTTGTGGCCACTGCACTAAGTCTGATATAGACAACAATACCAATGCTGGTCAGATCACCTTTAACCCAACAGGAATTAACGCCATTACCTATGGTACAAGCTTTACGAATACTGGCTGGACACCCTCTTACAAGCATATTGGTGGCAAAACCAGTGAGATGGGGTGGCAGCAGTATTATCAAGAGGGGGCGACAGGGGTGGGCCAGAAGTCAGGTAATGATTTTTTTGCTCAGTACTTTGGCACTACAGATAAAAACTCCATCCTACAGGGGCAACCCAGAGTGTCTGCTAGTCAGTTCTCAACCGCAAGTTTTGCCGGTTTAGACCTTGTGGTCATTGATGGTGATGTTGTTCATAGTGGTAAGGCTACGAACTTTGAGTCTAATCCTAACACCATTATTGTCATTAGGGGGAACTTAACCGTATACGATGCTGAATGGTTGCCAAGTGCAGCGCTGATTTACGTTGAGGGTGATTTTAATGCCCCTGGTGGCTCAGATAGGATTACCTCTGCTTTAGCGGTCGAGGGCAACACCACTATCCGCTCTTCTTTAGGCTTTTTCCCTCGTAACAATCCTTTGCCTAAGCTCGAAAACTTGGCTGAAGGCGTTGTTGAATCAGGTGGAACCATAGGAGCGGGCGATGCAAGGCGCACCTCTTGGCGCATGGCTGCGCTTTAACCCTTGCTATGACTGCTAGGCGCATAGCTACGCATTTGGGCTGGCGATTTTGCCAGCCCTTGTTATAATACTCCCTCTTCAGGGGAGTAGTCTCTTGCTTAAGCAAGGCTGATATCAACATGCTTGACTGTACAGTCATGGTATCAGCACCCTCTTCAGGCCACTGGCCTAGGGCTGACAAGACTTGAAAAACCGCAAATCCGTGGGCGAATTTGCAGTTTTTCTGTCTTTATAATGTCGCCCGAGTATCTGTTATGTCTGCATTCTTAGTCTCAACCTTCGCTGTTGCCATTGCTGAAATTGGTGATAAAACCCAATTATTGGCTTTGTTTTTAGCCCTGAGATTCCACAATAAGCTGGCCATTGTCGCCGGCATTTTCTTTGCCACCCTTATTAACCATTGGTTGTCGGCTTTTTTGGGTGTCTGGATCAGTCAGTGGATTTCCCCTTTTTGGTTACAGATCGGCTTGGCTGCGAGCTTTGTCATTTTAGGATTATGGTTATTGATTCCTGATAAAGACGACAGCCCTGAGCAGATTGATCATCGTTGGGGGGCCTTTGTCATCACCTTTTTACTTTTTATGTGGGCAGAGATGGGCGACAAAACGCAAATCGCCACCGTGGTTTTGGCGGCTAAATTCGACACTCTATTCTGGGTAGTCTTGGGTTCAACCCTTGGTATGATGCTGGCTAATGTGCCTGTGGTTTATTACGGCGAGAAAGTTATGCGTTGGCTGCCTATGGCGCTAGCCCATCGAATTGCCGCAGCTCTGTTTATTGTGCTTGGTTTGGCCTCTTTGGTGCCGCTGTTTTGGCCAAGTTAAGCTAATTTTGCATACAAAATCTTATGAATGCCGCTTTACCCCTTGGTAATTTTTCCATTAGACTGCTTTAACCTAAGGTTAGTGGGCAACTAAAGATTTGGCTGGTGAAGTTTTGTCAAGTGAAGGTCGGCGCAAGAGCACAGGTTGCAGCAGTGAACCGGCATCTTGAGTCGACTTTTTGTAGACTGCATCATAGGATTTTTGTTGCCCTTGGTCGTCTATTTACAGGCGACAAGGCCTCAGTTTTTGCTTGGCATTTTAGCTACAACAATTCAAAAAATAGGATAACAACATGAGTCAAAGTAACGTTTGGACCCACAAGGGGACCTTTATTTTGGCGGCGGTAGGTTCTGCCGTCGGCCTGGGTAATCTCTGGCGATTTCCTTACATGATTGGTGAGAACGGTGGTGGTGCCTTTATTTTGGTGTATGCCCTGACGGTGCTCTTTGTTGGTATTCCCATTTTGATGGCCGAAACCCTAATCGGCCGTAGTGGCCGTAAAAGCCCTATTCTGGCCATGACAGAGCTTACTAAGAGTCATAATACCTCTCCGGCTTGGCAGGTGATTGGTTGGATGGGGGCTCTGGCAGCCTTGTTAATCCTGAGCTTCTATTCAGTCATTGCCGGTTGGTCGGTGCACTTTGGTCTTGTTGAGTTCAGTGGCCGCTTGTCTGGCGCAGATGCCGCCAGTATTGGTGCTGTGTTCTCTGGCTTGTTGGATAACCCACTCTTGCTAATGCTGTATCACACCATCTTTATGCTGGCTTCAGCTGTGATTGTTGGCCTAGGCATTCACAAGGGTCTAGAAAAGGGCTTGCGAATCTTAATGCCCTTACTCTTTGTCATGCTGTTGATGATTCTGGCCTATGGTGTGGTTTTTGGTGAGATTGGCCAAGCGGCCAGTTATCTGTTTAGCTTCAAACTGTCAGAGCTGTCATTGCAGGGTTGGTTAGCAGCCATGGGTCAGGCCTTCTTTAGTTTGAGCCTGGGCTTGGGTGCTATCATGGCCTATGGTGCCTACATGCCAAGCCGTGAGTCCATTTCACGCTCGGCCATCACCATTGCCATTGCCGATACTGGTGTGGCCATCATTGCTGGTTTAGCCATTTTCTCCTTGGTCTTTGCTGCTGGCCAAGAAACAGCAGCTGGCCCTGGTTTGATGTTCGTTACCCTGCCCATTGCCTTTGCAGACATTCCCTTTGGCAGTCTGTTTGGTGGCCTGTTCTTTATTCTGGTTTTTGTGGCCGCCCTTAGCTCGTCCATTTCCCTGATTGAACCAGTGGCTGCTTATCTGGTTGAGCGTTTTAGTCTTAGCCGTATGCAAGCAGTGGGTGCCATGGCCTTTGTGGCCTGGTTGCTGGGTATTTTAACGGTGCTGAGCTTTAACCTCTGGGCAGAGAGTTCGGTATTCCATGCTCTTTTTGGTAAGTCAGCCTTTGATAGCATCGACTTCTTGGCCTCGAACATTCTGCTGCCTTTGGGTGGTGTGTTGATTGCCCTCTTTGCTGGCTGGGCCTTGACCCGTGAAGAAGTTCAGCGCGAACTGGGTACCAACCCAACCTGGTACAGCCTATGGCAGATCTCGGTGCGCTATGTAGCACCAGTAGCGGTACTGTACATCTTCATCCGTGGTATTGGCTTGGTTAGTGGAGACATCTGGCCCCTGATCATCGCGCTGGGCTTTATGCTGAGCTTTGTCGGTGGTCGTAGCCTGTGGTTGAAAAACAGCTAACTTGGATCCGTTATCTGGTTACAATAAAAGGGCTCTAGAGGCCCTTTTTATTTAGCAAGACAAGGTTTGCAGTAAATCCTAGGCAATCTGGTTAGCTTACTAAGGCGTATCCTAAAGGTGAATCTTGATCAGAGAATCCTTAGCCATGGCCAAAGTCTATTGGCACCAACTACCACGGTTATTGCGCCAAGCCGATCATTCCTTAGTACTGGTCTCTCAGGGTTGTGGATTGCCCTTGCTTTGGTTGCAAACCCCCAAGCAGAAAATGGCCATCTATCGTTATGGTCGCGGTCGAGTGCAGCCCATGGCCATGGACGATCTCTATGCGAAATTGCGTGGTCTTGGCTTGCGCCAGATTGTATGGCAGCAGTGGGTTAGCCAGGACGAAGCCTGTGGCGGGCCTAGTCTGGCTAAGGAATTGCTGCTCAAGTTTTGACTATTTGGGCAGGTGAGTTTCAATCCAATCAATCAGGGTGCTCTGCTGTACTGCGCCCGCCATGCGCACGATCTCTTCACCTCCAGCATAGAGTGCCAGAGTTGGAATGCTACGAATGGCTTGTTGTTGCGCGATCATGGGCGCTTGCTCGGTGCTGAGCTTGCCAAAGCGAACGCGGCCTCGGAATTGGGCAGCAGTGGTATGAAAGATGGGCGCCATCATAATGCAGGGTTGGCACCAAGAAGCCCAGAAATCAACGATTATGGGCAGGCTGCCTTTGTACACCTGAGTATTAAAGTTGGCCTCGGTCAGCTCAATGGGATGGTCGAGCAGTAATGGCTGGTCACAACGGCCGCATTTGGGTTCTTCGGTCAGTCGGCTGTTGGGGAATTTATTCAGCGCGTTGCAGCTAGGGCAGGGAACATAGATTTCTTGACTCATGATGGACCTCAATTAAGATTTTTCTTAATTATAGTCATGGACTGACTATTTGCCAGTCTTTTCTTTGCCCTGTTACACTGAGTTAACCAAGGAGCATTCATGATCAAAACCCACATCATCACCGGCGGCCTAGGCGTTGGTAAAACCACTTGCATTCAAGCCTTGTTGGCGCAAAAGCCTGCTGAGGAATCCTGGGCGGTGCTGGTCAATGAGTTTGGTCAGGTCGGTATTGATGGTGCCTTGCTGGCCAAGCAAGCCCAAGGCGTGGCCATTAAAGAAATTCCCGGTGGCTGCCTCTGTTGTGTGGCCGGCGTGCCATTTCAGGTTGGCCTTGGGCAGCTGATTCGTAAAGCCAGACCCGACCGAATTCTGATTGAGCCCAGTGGCCTGGGCCATCCTAAGCAGCTGTTGCAATCCTTACAAGGCAAGTGGTTTCGCGATTTGCTTGTTTTGGGGGCGCATTTGACCCTGGTGGATCCGCGCAGACTGCGCGATGATCGTTGGCGAGACGCGCAAATTTGGCAGGACCAAATCAGTATTGCCGATGTGCTCATTGCCAATCATTGGGATCAATGCAGCCTACAGGATCAGCAAGCCTGGCAGCAGTGGGTACAGACCTTAGCCCCAGAGCCTAGGCTGTATCAGCTGTCCTTTGGTCAGGTGCCTGTGGCCGCTTTGGATCAACCCAAGTTGCAGCGTCCGCTGCAGCTCAGTGCCCATCCTCTTCATCCTGCTGGTCTGCTGTCTAAACCAGAGATCTCGCCCTTTGCTGACCGCCCTGAAACCGAGCTTGGTTTGCCTGAGGGCACGCCTTGGCAGCGCTTTGATAATCAGGGTCAGGGCATGCAAGCCAGTGGCTGGTTGATTCAACCCTCTTTGCAATTGCCCCATTCTGAGCTGCTGGCCTGGGCCAGTGGCTTGGCTGTGCAGCGTATGAAAGCCGTGTTGTATACCAGTCAGGGTTGGTACGCCTTTAACTATGTGGATGGCAGTCTGACCCTGTCTGAGGTGGAGGCGTTGGATTTCGCCAGATTGGAAATGATCGATGCTCAGTTGCCAACAGAAGAGGTGCAGCAGTGGCAGCAACTGTTGTTACAAGCCAAGGCTGGCTAATGTTGAGGACTTAAATTCTATGCTCTTGGTGGCTCAATCCTAGTTTGGGCGCTTCCAGTGGCAGCACTAACTTGAACAGTGCGCCCTGTTGTTCTGGCTCAGCCAGTTCAAGCGTGCCTCCTAGTTTTTCCACCAGGTTATGGATGATGCTTAGTCCTAAGCCAGAGCCGCCTTGTTGGCGCTTGGTGGTGTAAAAGGGTTCGAACACTCGGCTTTGCAGTTCTTTGGCAATGCCAAGGCCATTATCTTGGTAATCAATCTTTAGCCAGGGGGAGTCTTCCTCAATACAGATCCTAATGAGGTTTTCTTGGCCTGCTGGGCGGTCGAAGCCATGTACTAGGCTGTTCATGATCAAATTGGTGATAATCTGGCCGATTAAACTCGGATAACCTTTTAACTTCAGGCTAGGCTCACACTTGAGTTCAATTTTTGCTTGTCGTTTGCGGGTTTCAGGATGAAGGCTGGTAATCAGCGCATTCAAGCTGTCGGCCAGATTGAATCTCAGGTATTGGTCACTGTGCTGATCCACGGCGGTCTTTTTGAAGTCGCTGATCAGCTTGGCAGCCCGCTGCAGATTGTTGCTCAGCAGTTGATTATTTTGCTCGGCCTGCATCAGGTAGTCACTGAACATTTGCTTGCTCAACTTGCCTTGCAGGAAGTCCAGATTTAACGAGCTCAGCGTTTCGCCCAGTACTGAACTGGCCGTTACGGCAATGCCCAATGGGGTGTTGACTTCGTGAGCCACGCCAGCCACCAGGCCGCCTAAGGCACTTAGCTTTTCTGACCGGATCAATTTGTCCTGTGCCAGCTTCAAGTTATCTAGGCTGGTACTCAATTCTTGGGTGCGCTCCTGAACCTTGATTTCCAGTTCGCGGTTTAATTGCAGCAGCGCTTCTCGGCTGCGAATACGACTTAAAATCGAGCCGGCGATGGCACCGAGAAACTTCAGGGTTTCTTGAGTTAAAAGAGTAAACCCTTTGCGCGTGAGCAGGTTGTCGGCTGCTACCCAGCCAATGGCCTTGCCTTCAGACCAGATGGCCACCATGGCGTTCCAGCCAAGACCAACCGGCTGTTTGTTAAAGAACAGGGTGGCGTGCTGATTCACCACCACCAGGTCTCGTTGCGCCAAAGCGCGTGACACCATGGGATGGTTGCCAGGAATGATGTCACTGAAATCCGAGCGGTCGACCACCTGGCCCTGATCATTGGTGCCCCAGGTGCCTCGCATGCGGTTAGGTTCAGGCCCGATCATAAAAATGGCCATACGGTCAATGCCAAGGCTGGAAGTGGCACTGGTGACCACCTGTTGACAAAAACCATGCTCGGTTTGCGAAGGGTCCATGTAACGAGTGAGTTCTTGCAGGCTGTCCAACAGTTTATAGATGTCCCCATCATCGGCTTGCCTACTTAGCTTGACCGGCTGTCGTAATTGCTTAAGTGTGCGCTCTATGGCTTTGGGCGACAGGCCATCGAGCCATAGCTTGCATT
This sequence comes from Saccharospirillaceae bacterium, assembly GCA_007116635.1. Classification (GTDB taxonomy): domain Bacteria; phylum Pseudomonadota; class Gammaproteobacteria; order Pseudomonadales; family Natronospirillaceae; genus SKIB01. The sequence continues at coordinate 11,948 of SKIB01000038.1, read as the reverse complement.
CTTGGCTACTGGCGTTGCTATGGATGCTTAGTTGCCAATCTTCAAATTTAAACAGATGCAAGGGCTTCAATCCTTCTATGCCCAAGGAGTTGGTTGAAAACTGACCCTTAATCAGGCAAGCGTGCACAACCTGTTGTGGGGTGGTTAATTTGGCAATGACCTGATCGGCAGGTAGTCGTTGCTGGCAGTCCCAACAAATTTGCTCCAAGGCATAGTAGAGGTCATGAGAGTCTGGGTTCATAGACTGTCCTCATCTGGGAATTGCTGGCGCAAGGCAAAGAAATCATCAATGTGCGCCAACAGCAAATCCGTTAACTGAGGGTCGAAGTGCTTACCCCGTTCTTGTAGCAGTAGATCTCTAATGTCTGCTTGGCTCCAGGCGGGCTTATAGCAGCGCTTGGAGCCAAGGGCGTCAAATACATCAGCGATGGCAAGTATCCGGCCGACCAAGGGGATTTGCTCGCCAGCCAAGCCCTGGGGATAGCCTGTGCCATCCCAGCGCTCATGATGATAGAGTGCCACCTCTGCACCCATGCGCATCAGGGGGCGGCTGGAGCGTTTTAGGATTTCAACCCCATGCTGTACATGCTGTTGCATCAGTTGCCATTCATCGGCATCTAATTTGCCAGGTTTGTGCAAAATGGCATCGGGAATGGCCACCTTGCCGATGTCGTGTAATGGAGCTGCAAGTTTAATTAGCTCGGCTTCTTGCGGGCTCAGTCCAGCTAACAGCGCCAGCTTCTCACTGGCCAGAGCCACACGCTGTACATGGGCACCGGTTTCTTTGCTTCTGGCTTCCACTGCATCGGCCAGAATGTAGACCAGCTCTTTTTGCGTTTCCCGTACATTCTCCAACAGATTGAGATTCTCAAAGGTGACGGTGATGTTTTGGGTGAAGACCTCAAGCAACTGTTTGTCAAGCTCGTTCAGTGCTTCGGCATGGGTAACATAGAGTAGGTTGTCGTTGCCTGCTTCGGTGCGCAGGTAAGAGAGATAGGCATCTTGATAGTGGCAAGACTGACGCTCCTGCAAAGCCTTCTCAAAGCGCTCTTTAACAATATCGGGTAAAGAATTAAGACCGTTTTCTTCTAAGCTGACATTCAGGCTACCCGTGGCGGCCAGAGTATGAAATTCCATTTCGCCTTGACGCTCTTCACGCACCAAACAGTAAAGCGCTGAGTCACCCAAAGCCAGCAAGGAGGCCAGTTGGCTGAGCACGGCGGAAGCAAATTCTTTGAACGAGGAAACGGACTGCACCTTGTTGGTGGCCTGTAGTACTCGTTCAATGCCGTCGCGCTGGCTCTTAATGATGCAAAGATCACGGTAGGAGCGCAGTGAGGTGTACAGTAGGCTGCGCAGCTTCTGTACCGTCATCTCGGTTTTTTCATAGTAACCATCGATTTCGTAATCACGAATTACTCGGTCTTCTGGTGCTTGCCCTGGTTGCCCGGTGCGCAACACCAAACGAGTGTTGCGATTAGGGAATTCACGGCGCAATAACTCCACAAGCTCAAGGCCAGCCTGATCGGTTTCCATCACCACATCGATCAGCGCCAAGGCAATTTCCGGGTGTTGGCGGTAAACATCAAAGCCTTGATTTTTACTGTGCGCACTCAGTAATTCAACGGGTCGGCCGAGAAACTCGAAATTACGCAGTGACATCTGAGTCACGGCATGAACCTCTGGCTCATCGTCTACCAGTAGTACCACCCAGGGCTCAGCTTTGCTTAATTCTTGGGGACTGTCAGTTGCTGCTTCATCTGAAAAAAAATCCATAAGTATTAGCCTACCTGCGTGCAATGCTTCTAATCTGTTTATAGGTCTATTCTTTAGTGTAGTGCAGAATTTTTAACCTGCAGTGGATCACTTGAAATTGTTGCTTTTATACCCAATTTAGCTGTTATAGAAACTTATTAGAGGAGTGATCCTATGCGTATGGATCGTTTGACTACCCGCCTGCAGCAGGCCCTGAGCGACGCTCAATCCATTGCCGCAGGCCGAGACCATAATCAATTGGACCCAGGGCACCTGTTACTGTCGCTGTTGGATCAGCAACAGTCCACGGTGCGCCCGCTGTTGGCGCGGGCCGGCGTTGAGGTGAATCCGCTGCGCGACCGCTTGGTCAGCTACCTCAATGATTTGCCACGCGTGCATGACTTTGATGGCAACCTATCCATCTCCCAGGAATTGGCCCGAGTATTGATGTTGGCTGACAAAGAAGCGCAGCAGCGTAAAGATCAGTATGTCAGTGCCGAACTGGTGTTGCTGGCTTTGTTGCAAAGCAAGACCAAGGTCGGGCAACTTCTGCGTGATGCTGGTTTGACTGAGCCGGTGCTCAAGCAAACCATTGATGCCATTCGCGGAGGAGAAAAGGTCGACAGTCAAGACGCCGAAGACAATCGCCAAGCCTTGGATCGCTACACCACCGATCTGACCGCCAGAGCCACGGCCGGTAAGCTGGATCCGGTCATTGGTCGAGACGACGAAATTCGCCGCGTGATTCAGGTACTGCAGCGCCGGCGTAAAAATAACCCAGTGTTGATCGGTGAGCCTGGGGTGGGCAAGACCGCCATTGTTGAGGGCTTGGCGCTGCGCATCGTTAACGGTGAGGTGCCTGAAGGCCTGAAGAACAAGAGGGTGCTTTCCCTAGACCTGGGCAGCCTGATTGCCGGTGCCAAGTACCGAGGTGAGTTTGAAGAGCGGCTCAAGGCGGTGCTTAACGAGCTGAGTAAACAAGAAGGCCAGATCATTCTCTTTATTGATGAGCTGCACACCATGGTGGGTGCGGGCAAGGGCGAGGGTGCCATGGACGCAGGCAACATGCTCAAGCCTGCTCTGGCCAGAGGCGAGCTGCACTGCGTGGGCGCCACAACTCTGGACGAGTATCGCCAATACATTGAAAAAGACGGCGCTTTGGAACGCCGCTTTCAAAAGGTGTTGGTGGCCGAACCGGGCATGGAGGATTCAGTGGCCATCATGCGTGGTCTTAAAGAACGCTACGAGGTCCACCACGGGGTGGATATTTCCGACTCAGCCCTGATTGCGGCCGTGCGCCTGTCGCAGCGTTACATCACCGATCGCCAATTGCCGGACAAAGCCATTGATTTGATCGACGAGGCCGCCAGTCGTATTCGTATGGAGATCGACTCCAAGCCTGAGGAAATGGATCGTTTGGAGCGTCGCTTGGTGCAGTTGCAGATCGAAGCTCAGGCGCTGAAAAAAGAAGAAGACAGCGCCGCCAAGCAGCGCTTGCAAGAATTGCAGCAGGTGATTGCTGAGGTGCAGCGTGAATACGCCGACCTAGAAGAAATCTGGAACACCGAAAAAGCAGCCCTGCAGGGCAGTCAAAAGATTAAAGAGCAACTGGAGCAGGCCAGGCTGGACATGGAAGCAGCGCGCCGCAGTAGTAATCTGGAGAAGATGTCCGAACTACAGTATGGCCGTATTCCTGAGTTAGAACGCCAGTTGGACATGGCCAGCCAAGCGGAAATGATGGACATGCGCTTGCTGCATAACAGGGTCACCGAGGAGTCGGTGGCCAAGGTGGTGAGCCGCTGGACCGGCATTCCAGTGGATAAAATGCTCGAAGGTGAGCGCGAAAAACTGCTGGCCCTGGAGCAGCAGTTGCAACAGCAGGTCATTGGCCAGTCTGAAGCCGTGGAGGCGGTGGCCAATGCCGTGCGTCGTTCGCGCGCCGGTCTGAGTGACCCAAACCGACCCAATGGTTCCTTTATGTTTTTGGGGCCAACCGGGGTGGGTAAAACCGAGCTGTGCAAGGCTTTGGCTCAAGCGCTGTACGACAGCGAAGACGCCATGGTACGCATCGATATGTCGGAATTCATGGAAAAGCATTCGGTGGCGCGCCTGATCGGTGCCCCTCCAGGCTATGTCGGCTATGAAGAGGGCGGTTATCTTACCGAGGCCGTGCGCCGCCGCCCTTATAGCCTGCTGCTGTTGGATGAAATCGAAAAGGCGCATCCAGATGTGTTTAACATCCTGCTACAGGTACTGGACGATGGCCGTTTAACCGATGGTCAAGGGCGCACGGTGGATTTTCGTAACACCGTGATCGTGATGACCTCCAACCTTGGCAGTGACCTGATCCAGACCCTGGCCGGTGAAGCCAACTACCAGGACATGCGCGACTCGGTGATGCAGGTAGTGGCCACTCACTTCCGCCCAGAGTTCATCAATAGGGTCGATGACGCCGTGGTCTTTCATCCACTTGGTCAAGCGCAATTGGCGGGCATTGCCAAGATTCAGCTGCAGAGGCTCAATCAGCGCTTGGCTGAGCAAGGGCTTAGCCTGACTCTGAGCGAACAGGCCATGGATAAGCTCTGCCAGTTGGGCTATGACCCGGTCTATGGTGCGCGGCCCTTGAAGCGGGTACTGGTGCGCTACTTGGAGAACCCCTTGGCCAATGCCTTGCTGCGAGGTGACTTTGCGCCCCATAGCAAACTGGTGGCGGATTGGTCTGGTGATGTCATCCTATTTAGTAGTGAATCTGAAGTACCGGTAATGGCCTAGGCTTTACCAATGGCTCGGATTAGCATCTAATCAAGGGGCATTATGCTAATCTGAGCTCTGGCTGTGATCTTAACGCTATTAATAATACTCCCGCCACCTATAATTGCCCAACTGTTAACCAGCTCCAAGGATAGCTATGAACAAGGCCATTGACTTTAATTATTATGAACAAGACATTGGTCGCTATATTGGGCAAAATCTGGCTTGGGTTAGACGTTTACTGACCATCAGTCAGCAAGAGTTAGCATGCCTGTTGGGCGTCAGCCTGTCGCAATACAAGAAATACGAGCAAGGCAAGGATCATCTTAAAATTCACTTGGCTGGCCGCTGGTCAGTACTGACGGGTTCGAATCTTTATTGCTTGCTATTGGGCAGTAAATACCATGAGTTATTACCCCAGCTCAGCTATGTGGATGATTTAAAGCCGCTTAATTTATTGATCTCTCGTTTGGATCTACCGTCATTCCGCAGCTATTTGCAGTTGATCCTGCCCGAGGGTCAGGCATTGCCCTATTGGCATGAGCCGGCACCCGATCCTGAGTTCAGCTGGACAAGGTTAATGCAGCAGTTGGATGGCGATTACTATGTGCACATTGCTCGCAACCTCCGTGCTTGGCGCCAACAACAGCATCTGACGCAAGAAGAGGTCGCGGAGTACCTTGGCATCACCAGCGCAACCTATGCCTGCTATGAGCGAGAAAACGACATAAATCGCTTTTCGCTACTCATGGCACCCAGATTTTCTCTAGCCTTTGGTTCAAATACTTGGTTTCTTGGCCAGGGAACCTACTATGCTTGGTATAGAGTCAGGCAAGAAATCCGTTTTCAACAGTTGCAATCACATTGGCGATTGATGAACCCAGAGCAAAGGCAGCATGCCTTAATGCTGGCCGAGCCCCTTCGTCAGCGGCTGTGGCAGGAATCCTTGGCTTGGCTCTGTTATCCGCTAGACAGTCGTGAGGAGATCCAATGCAAGTCGTCTCAAGGTATCGATCCGTCTTCCACCATACAGACTGGCGCATAGCCTACGACCATTACAGGCCGCAACAGCCCATTGCCAGTCTACTGTTTTGTCATGGGGTCTTGGAGCATCGCCAAAGATACCAAACCATGTTCGACTACCTAGCCGGTCAGGGGGTGGAGATCATCATCATGGATCAGCCAGGTCATGGTGAAACTGGCCCTATTCTTGGCCATTTGCCCTGTGCTCTGGCTAAGGTGGCCAGCTTGCAGGCGCAATTATTCACGACCTATGCCGACCCAGATGTGCCGCATTTCTTGGCCGGGCATAGCATGGGCACCATGGTGGCGACCCGTTTGGCCTTGCAGGCAGATCACCCTTGGCGGGCGCTTATTCTCTGTTCGCCGCCCAGCCCTGATGCCTGGCAGTGGCTGGCCGCTACCCTGCTCAAACCCTTGGTGCCTGTGCTTGGCAGTTGGCGTCATCTTTGGCTTCATGCCCTGGCCTTTGCTAAGTTTGACCGTCCTTTTGCTGGTGAGGGACTGAATGCCTGGCTGAGTTCCGACCTGTCGGTTGGCTTGGCCGCCGCTAAGGATCCCCTGATGGCGCCCTTGGCCAGCTTAGCAACCCTGCAACAACTGGCGGCCAATGTCGCCACCGTTTTTCAACCCGCAAGCTTGGCTGGCCTAGTCGAGCAGTTACCCATTGCCCTGTTCTTTGGTGATGCCGATCCAGTGGGCAGCATGGGCAAAGGGCCTTTAGTGGTCGCTGAGCGCTTAGCCAGCCTAGGTCATCCTGTGGATCAGTTTTGCTATTCGGATGCTCGTCATGAATTAATGCATGAGCTACAGGCCAAGGCCTTTTATCGTGATTTTTATTCATATTTGCATCGTCAGTTGAGTGATTAGTTTGTACCTTTAGTACTGGGCCGCATCGTGCTTAAATAGCAAGCCTATTTAGTTGTGAGCAATTGGGATGCGATTCCGATTTTTAATACCCTGTTTGGTTCTGTGGCATCTAAGTTTTGTGATTGCAGATGAAGTCAGTGATGCTCAGTTGCGTCAGTTGCAGCGACAAGCAGAACGCTTGGCTGGTGAACTCAATCAGCAGCGTGATACCCGAACACAGAATGAAAGAGCCTTGGCTCAAGCCGATCGTGATATTGCTGCCAATCAGCGGCAGATAGAACGCCTTACCCAAGAACAGGTAGAGCTGAGGCGCCAGCTAGCAGGGCTAGAGCGTCAAGAACAAGAGCTACAGGAAGAGCTTGAACTGGCTGAAGAAGAAATCATCGAGCTGTTGTTAACTTTATATATGCAAACTCGTCAGCCCGTTTTAAAAATGTTATTGAGTCAAGATGGCCCGGAGCTACTATCAAGATCCTTGGTTTACTTTGAATATTTTAATAATCAGCAACAAAAGTTACTCAGGTCTTATCAGGCGCAATTGCAGCAACTGGAGGAAAATCAGCAGCAGATTAACTCAGCTCAGCAACGAATAACTGGTCAACGCCAGGAGCTGGATGCTAAGGGTCAGCGCTTGAGCCAGCAGCAACAGCAAAGACGGCAGTTGCAACTTGAGCTAGATAACGACATTAGCGTCAAGGAGCGTCGTTTGGCCGAGGTTCAACAAGACAGCCAAAGACTGCAACGATTGCTGCAAGAAATGCAGCGTGCTGCTGAACGGGAAGCTGCATCCAGGCGTCAACAGCAAGGTTTGCCAACTACGGATGCACGCTTACCCTGGCCTACACAGGGGCGGGTGTTGCAGTCCTTTGGGCGCCCAGTGGAAGGTAATGCTCAAGTCCAATCAGATGGCGTTCTTATTGCTGCACCACAGGGCCAAGAGGTTAGAGCAGTACAGGCTGGACAGGTGATTTTTGCTGATTATCTTCGAGGCTATGGCATGCTGATTATTGTTGATCATGGTCAGGGTTGGCTTAGCCTTTATGGTCGTAATGATGCCGTGCTGGTGGAAACGGGGCAATCCTTGGACTCTGGTGCCCTCATCGCTAGGGTAGGTCGAAGTGGTGGTTTTGATCAGACAGCGCTTTATTTTGAGGTACGACATAATGGTCGCCCTGTGGACCCTGTTGCTATGCTGGCTAGACGGTAAGAGGATCAGTGGTCAATTAGTAGCCATCATGCGTACTGGTCATGCATGGGGCTGGAATTATGGCGTTAAACTCGCTAAGGTGATGATAGAAAAATCTAGGGGCAGAGAATGAAGACAAAAAAAATGGCATTGATTCTGGGTCTGGTGGTAGGCCTAGCCATGGGTTTGGTGGTTAGTGTCCAGGCAGATTTGAGATTTGCGGACCGCAATAACGATCATTGGAATTCTGCCCTACCTGTGGATCAGGTGCGTGAACTAGCGTTAGTGTTTGGCCGCATTAAAGAAGCCTATGTCGATGAAGTTGACGATGAAACTTTAATCGGTCACGCCATCAATGGCATGCTTTCTGGTTTAGATCCACATTCGACCTATCTAACGCCAAAAGATTTTGAAGATTTGCAGGTGTCCACCTCGGGTGAATTTGGTGGCCTGGGCATAGAAATCACATCCGATGGTGGTTTTGTGCGTGTGGTGTCGCCCATTGATGACACTCCTGCATTACGGGCTGGTATTTTAGCTGGCGATCTCATTACTCATCTTAATGGTCAGTCCATTCAGGGTTGGTCATTGGAACGTGCCATCGGTGTGATGCGTGGTGAGCCTGGCACCAGTATCGATTTGACCATTGTGCGTGCCGGCGAAGCGCCTCAGGTGATCACCATTGTGCGCGACATCATTCGTGTGCGCTCAGTGCGTTATGAAATGATCGACCCCGGCTTTGGTTATTTGCGCATCTCCAACTTCCAAGCTCGCACTGCAGCAGATGTGGTCAGTGCTCTTGATAGCCTGCATGAGCAAGGCCCGTTAAAGGGGTTGGTTCTTGATCTGCGTAACAACCCTGGTGGTTTGCTGGATGCTTCCATAGGCGTGTCAGATGCTTTCTTAACGGAAGGCACCATCACCTATACTGAGGGCCGTTTGCCAAACAGTAATAGTTATTTTAGTGCTACCCGTCGTGATCCGAGTAAGGGTGTGAATCTGGTGGTATTAATTAATAGTGGTTCGGCATCGGCCTCGGAAATTGTTGCTGGTGCGCTGCAGGATAACCAACGTGCGGTGATCATGGGTGATACCAGCTTTGGTAAGGGTTCAGTGCAAAGTATTTTACCTATCACCAGTGACACCAGAGTGAAGTTGACCACGGCGCGTTACTTCACTCCAAGTGGTCGATCGATACAAGCCAAAGGTATTGAGCCTGATGTATTTGTCCCCATGGCCAAGGTGGAGACCATTGAAACCATTGGTTTCCGCGAAGCAGACCTTGGTGGCAGCATGCGTGACCGCAACCAAGAGCCTGAGGCCGAGGATCAGTCTTTGCCGCCTGATCTGGAGTCTGATGAGGCACCCTTGATCGAGCGTGATTATCAGCTGCATCAAGCCCTTACCATGCTTAAAGGCATGGCGGTGTTCCGCCGTTAATGCGCCTCTGGATCCTGTTGCTGGCCTGCAGTTGCCTGCAGGCCATGGATCTGGCCATTATCATTGATGATCTGGGCTATAACCCGGCCTTGGGCAGACGCACCCTGGCTTTGCCTGGCCCGATAACGGTCGCCATCCTGCCTGGCACTCCCTTTGCTGAGTCCTTAGCCATGCTGGCCGATGAGCAGGCGATCGAAACCATGCTGCACCTGCCCATGGCCAATAAGGCAGGCTTCCCCCTTGGCCCCTTTGGCTTAGAGCTTGACATGAGCCATGAGGAGCGACTCAAACTTGCTCGCCAAGCCTTGGCGACTCTGCCTAATGTCCGGGGCTTCAACAATCATCAAGGCAGCCTGCTGACCGAAGACGCTGCTGCCATGGCGTTCCTCTTTGCCCACTTGCCCGCCTCGGATCTGTACTTTGTCGATAGTCTAACCACGGCCAACTCGAAAGCAGGCGCTCAAGCGGATGCCCATGGTTGGCTCTGGGGCCAGCGACACATTTTTCTCGATCATCAAGCAAGCCAAGATTTTGTCCGCCAACAGATGCAGCTCACTTGGCAGCGTCTAGAGCAGCACGGGCATGCTTTGGTGATTGGTCATCCCTATGTTGAAACCTTGACGGTTTTGGAGCAGATGCTGCCGCACTGGCAGGAGCAGGGTGTGAGGCTGTTGCCTGTTTCCAGTTATCTGGCCTTGCATGGTCAGCAGGGAGAATCGTCTGTACCTGGGTCAGACCATAAAGATGAGCCAAAACAGCTGCTTCCAAGTCTTGAAAATCCTCCCTCTGCACAGACCGATCCTTTAGCGCCAAGGCAGCAACCATTCTGGCCAAGGCTGTTGGAGCACTAGTATGTGGTGCGATAGCCATTGTCATCTGGATTTATTGCCTGAGCCGCAGCAAGACTTTATTAGCGTAGCGCGTCAAGCTGGGGTCAGTCGTTTTCTGCTGCCTGCGGCCAGATGGCAAGATTGGCCCCGTGTCAGGGCCATGGCGAAGCCGCCCAGCATTGCCTATGCCTTGGGGATTCATCCTTGGTATTTGCCCGATCTTGCCATGGCGGATTCGTTAGCGGATCGGATTAACCAAGCACTGGGTGATCCTGCGATGGTGGCTATCGGTGAGAGCGGTCTTGATGGCTTGCGACCTGATTTTGCTCTGCAGCAGCAATGGTTCGCCTGGCATTTGGCTCTGGCTACTGAGCTTGGTTTGCCGATCATTGCTCATGCTGTTAAGGCCATCGACCCATTGCTGCAGCAGATTAAAACTCAGCCTCAGGTGCGGGGTGTGGTGCATGCCTTTAATGGCTCCTTGGTGCAAGCTCGGGCGTTGATTGCTAGGGGCTGGTTTTTGGGCATTGGTGGGCTGTTGTTAATGCCCAATGCGCGCTTGAAGGCTCTGTTGCCTGAGCTGCCTTTGTCGGCGCTGTTACTGGAAACCGACGCGCCGGCCATGAAGCCTAAGCATTTACCCGGCGAGGTTAATCAGCCAGCCAATTTAAGCTTTGTGGCTCAGGCCATGGCCGACCTTTTGGCCATGCCAGAGCAGGATCTGGCGGCCCAATTAGAGCTGAATCGTCAAGCGCTCTTTGCTTCATGGTCTTAGTATTCTGCCTTGCTCATTCTTGCGCTCGCGCAGGACTACCGTTCCCCGCCCAGTCACTGGTCTGGCAACTGGGCTCTCGGGGACGCTATTCGCCGTCCAGGCCGCTTGACGGCGTCCATCCCTGGCCGCCGACACCCCTCGATCCCAGTTCCCAGCCCGCTCCTTGGGCTGGTTTCGCACCCATTCCAAAAGCAGTACTGCAATAGCTCCAGCCAGCCCTGCGACCAGCGGGTGCTGGCTTGTGGCCGTTGGCGGCGTCAGGAGCACAAGGATGTGCGGATGCGAATGCCCAAGGACGGCGCAAGCGCGAAAACCAGCAAATCATCAACAACCAAGTACAGCAACAGCGCGCCGCGAATGCTCGCCAGAGGCCACAAGGCAGCAACCGCAGCAGGGATGGCGCAGCCTGTATCTCCAGTGAGGTGACCCAGCGACTTGGTGCAGGTTGACAGCAACCGCAGCAGGGCGGGCGCAGTCCGAGAGCTTGGTGAGGAGACCCTGTGACTAAACGCCGGATGACTTGCACTTCAAGAAGACAGCAAGCAGTTGCCTTGTCATTAAGATCCAGTACCATAGGCAAACCACCAATAAGGACACAGTTATGAACATTCTCGTGACCGGCGGGGCCGGCTACATCGGCAGCCACACCCTAGTTGAACTGCTCAATCAGGGGCACCAAGCCCTAGTGCTGGATAACTTTAGCAATTCCAGTCCCGAAGCCTTGGCACGGGTGGAGACAATCACCGGTAAACGCCCAAGCCTGATACAGGGCGACATCCGAGACCGAGCGCTGTTGGATCAAATTTTTCAACAACATAGAATCGATGCCGTCATCCACTTTGCTGGACTAAAAGCCGTGGGTGAAAGCGTGGCCTTGCCCGCCAAGTACTATGACAACAATGTCCAAGGCAGCCTCAACCTGTGCCAAGCCATGGCAGCAGCCGGGGTGTTCACTCTGGTGTTCAGTTCATCGGCGACGGTCTATGGCGAACCAGCAGAGATGCCCATCAGTGAGCAATGCCCAACGGGTCGGCCAACCAACCCTTACGGCAGCAGTAAGCTGATGGTCGAGCAAATCCTGGCCGATCTTGCCAAGGCCGATCCACGCTGGCGCATTGGGGTGTTGCGTTATTTTAACCCTGTTGGCGCGCACGCCAGTGGCCTGATTGGTGAAGATCCAAACGACATTCCCAATAACCTGCTGCCCTACATTAGCCAGGTGGCCATTGGTAAATTGGCCCAGCTGTCGGTCTTTGGCGATGACTATGACACGCCAGACGGCACAGGCGTGCGTGACTACATTCATGTGGTGGACTTAGCC
>SKIB01000084.1 GCA_007116635.1 Saccharospirillaceae bacterium | reverse complement strand
TTTGAGATCCTGCGACGGCTTTTGAGATCCTGCGGCTGCGCGCAGGATGACATTAGGCACCGCAGGGTGACAGTGCCGAGCTAGAGCGACCAAGGCTACTGTTAAGCGGACAAAATAACCCTAGCCACCTTTTTCTTACCGGCTTGGATCAAATACTGACCGGCAGCCAGCATCAGGCCTGCCTCCGCAACCTCACCATCGACCTTGATACGACCGTTTTTCAACAGGTCACGAGCTGCAGCGGCGTTAGCAGTTAAATCCGCTTTATTGACCACAGCAGCAACTGGCAATTGCTCAGCACCGTCCAGTGACAGCTCAATTTCAGGCAGGTCTTCCGGCAGCTCACCGTCTTGCAGCACATTTCCACTGGCCTTGTGCGCATTGGCCGCAGCTTCGGCATCATGGAAACGCTCAATCAACTCACGCGCCAGTAGCATCTTGATGTCACGCGGATTAGCCCCTGCGGCAACCTGCGCCTGAAGCTGCTCAATCTCAGCCAAGGAACGGAAGCTCAACAGCTCAAAGTAACGCCATATCAGGCTGTCAGGCATGGACACCAGCTTCTGGAACATAACGCCAGGGGCATCGGTAATGCCAACATAGTTGCCTAAGGATTTGGACATCTTGTTCACACCGTCCAGGCCTTCGAGCAGTGGCATCATGATCACTACTTGCGGCTCTAAACCTCGGCTCTTTTGCAACTCGCGGCCCATCAGCAGGTTAAAGCGCTGGTCGGTACCGCCAAGTTCGATGTCTGCTTGCAAGGCCACCGAGTCATAACCCTGCACCAAGGGGTAGAGAAATTCATGGATGGCAATGCTTTGCTGGTTTTTGTAGCGTTTTTTGAAATCGTCGCGCTCAAGCATGCGCGCCACACTCTGCTGCGCCGCCAAGCCAATCATGTCGGCAGCCGACAGCTTTGACATCCAGTCGCTGTTAAAGGCCACCCGCGTCTTGGCTGGATCTAGGATTTTAAACACCTGCGCCTTATAGGTTTCAGCATTGGCCAGTACCTGCTCGCGGCTTAACGGAGGGCGAGTGGCACTCTTACCGGAAGGGTCGCCAATGGAAGCTGTAAAATCACCGATCAAGAACACGATCTCGTGGCCAAGCTCCTGTAACTGACGCATTTTATTAAGCACCACGGTGTGGCCAAGGTGCAAATCCGGTGCGGTCGGGTCAAAGCCGGCCTTAACGACCAGGGGCCTGTTGGCTTTGAGCTTGGCGATCAGCTCGTCTTCAGGGATTAAATCACTCACACCGCGCTTGATGATGTCCAGCGCTGCTTGCACATCTTGCATTGCCATTACTGCCATTAAAAAATTAAAGGCGCAGTATAACAACTGCGCCTCAGGCTTCCTAGGCTATCTGCACCAAGCTCTGCTGATACCAGGGCAATTGCGGCCCCCAGGGCACCACCTGACTGCCATTGATCTGCTGATGGCTAAAATAATAATGCCGCTTGATGTGCACCATGTCGGTGGTGGCCGCTACGCCAGGCAAGGCATAGAAACGCTCAACAAAGGATTGCAAATTGGCATAGCTGGCCAGAGTGCGCCAGTTGCACTTGAAATGGCCATGATAAACCGCATCGAAGCGCACCAGAGTGGTGAATAGGCGAATGTCGGCCTCGGTTAGCTGATTGCCAACCAACCACTCCTGACCCGTCAGGCGCTGCTCAAGCTGGTCTAAGGCAGCAAACAAGGACTGCACCTCTTGCTCATAGACCTGCTGACTGGTGGCAAAACCGGCCTTATAAACACCATTATTCACCTGATGATAGACCAGCTCATTAACCTCATCGATGGCTTGGCGCAAGGGCTCAGGGTAATAATCATGCTGCTCATTGGCCAAGCCAGTGCCATCGAAGCCCTGATTGAAGATGCGCAGGATTTCACTCGACTCATTGTTAACAATCTGCCCCGTCTGGCGGTCAAACAACACCGGCACGGTGACCCGACCACTGTAATTGGCCTGCACCGAGGTATAAAGCTGATGCAAGTACTGGCGATTGGCCAGATCGTCGCCCACCGGCGCACTGGAATCCAGAGTGGGGCCAAAAAATTGCCAGCCCTGACTCAGCATGTCCGGATGCACCACCGACAAATCAATAGCATCTTGCAAGCCCTTGAAGGCGCGCATGATCATGGTGCGATGCGCCCAAGGGCAAGCAAGAGACACATAAAGATGATAACGACCGGCCTCAGGCTTGAAGGGGCCATCGGCTTGAATCTGCTGGCGGAACTGCGACTCTTCACGAATAAAGCGCCCTTCACTGGCCTTGGTGTCGTACCAGCGATCCTCCCAAGTACCCTCCACTAATAAACCCATGCTAAGCTCTCCTCTAATAAATGATGATTTAAGCCTAACAGATCGCCGCGCTGAACCAAGCTGAAGATACTGATCAGGCTGTTCAGTGACATTGAAGGAGACGCATGAGCCCTTTATTTCCGCCCATTCAGCCAAATTTTAGTCGCTATCTCAGCACGGCCAATGGCCACCAGCTCTACTATGAAGAGGTTGGCAATCCTGAGGGCGCCCCGGTGCTGGTGCTGCATGGCGGCCCAGGGTCGGGCTGTTCGGCTGCGGGCCGGCAATTTTTTGATCCTGAATTTTATCGCGTGATCCTGTTTGATCAGCGTGGCGCTGGCCGCTCGCAGCCCTATGCCAGCCTGCAACAAAACCAGACCCTTGATCTAATTGCCGACATCGAGCTGCTCAGGCAAACCCTTGGCATAGAGTCCTTCCTGATGTTCGCCGGCTCTTGGGGCACCACCCTTGGCCTCTGCTACGCCAAACAGTATCCAGAGCGGGTGCTGGGCATGATTCTGCGCGGCATTTTTCTTGCTCGGCCACAGGACATCGACTGGCTGTATGGTGGCAAAACAGCCGCCCTGCACCCACAGGCATGGCAAGCCTTCAGTGGTCGCGCCCTTGGTAAACAGGGGCTGGCATTGCTCGAGCACTACGACCAAGAGCTAAACAGTCACAACGACATTCAGGCCAATGCTGCCGCCAAGGCTTGGGTCAACTATGAATATCGCCTGTCGGCCATTGAATTACCGCTGAGCGCCAGCCTGCCGAAAGAAGAACAAAACAGCACCCTGTCGATGGCGCGCATTTCCGCTCGCTACATGCTGCACGGTTGCTATTTGGACGAGCCCATTTTGGACAATCTGGCAGCTCTAAGCGCCATCCCGATGCGTATTGTCCATGGCCGTTACGATCTGGTTTGCCCTGTTGATCAAGCCATCAGCCTCAAGCAAAATTGCCCATGGGCCGAATTAGAAATCATTGCCATGGCTGGCCACAGCGGTTACGACCTAGGCAACTGCAAAGCCCTGATTCGCGCCACGCAACAATTTAAGGAGCACTGCTCATGACTCAACCCGCCATTGTACTCAGCATCGCCGGCTCCGACAGCGGCGGCGGCGCTGGCATTCAGGCCGACATCAAGGCCATCACCTGCACCGGAGCCTTTGCTTGCACCGTGATCACCGCCATCACGGCGCAGAATACCCAGGGTGTGCAAGCCGTTTACCCGCTGAGCAATCAGCAGGTCGAACAACAGTTGGCCTCGATCAGCAAAGACTTCAAGCTGGCGGCCATTAAGATTGGTATGTTGCACAGTGCCAGCCTATGCCGCTTAGTGATGCAGTTCGTGCGCAATCACCCGCAAGTGCCTGTGGTGCTAGACCCCGTGCTGGTGGCCACACAGGGGCAGTCTTTGGCGCAGCTGGATTTATTGGATGCCCTGCGTGAGCTGATGTTGCATGCCAGCATCATCACCCCCAATCTCAGTGAGGCAGCCAGCCTGCTGGCTTGTGACAAGGCCAACACCTCGCAAGAGGTGCAGGCTCAGGGCCAACAACTGCTGCGCATGGGTGCCAAAGCGGTATTGATGAAGGGCGGCCATCTGCCTGCAGCGCAAGCCATTGACTGGCTGTTTATGGCTCAACACCAAGCCAAGTCCTTGGCCATGGATTGGGTGACTACGCCAAACAATCATGGCACTGGCTGTACTCTGGCCAGTGCACTGGCCAGTTATTTGGCGCAGGGCCATTCGTTGGTCAGGGCCACGGAAATGGCCAAGAACTATTTGCATCAGGCGCTGCTCAGCGCAAAAGATTGGCAATTAGGCAAGGGCCCCGGGCCGGTGGATCACTGTTTCGCTCAGCGCAGCTGTTAGACGGGGTAAAATTGAGCGCTGCCTTGGCCAGTAGCATAGAGAGCTGCTGGCACGGGCTGAGCTGCTGGCATGGATTGCGCTGCCGCCTGACTTGGTGCTAAAGAATGGCTTCGTGCCAGCAATGCCTTGGCATCACAGGCGCAAAGACCGCAGTCGGTCGCCACCGCCAGCTGGTTACGCAAATCGGCCATGCTGCGCGCACCCTGATCAATGGCGTCACAAATTTGCTGTTCGGTGATGGCTTTACAAAGGCAGACAAACATGGCTTTCCTACTCACTGAGTAATAGTAAAAACTAATCGCAATGATAATAGGAATTTATCTTGTTAGCAAGGGGTTCTCATTACCTGCACATTCAGCGAAATTAGCCGCAGTTAGCCGACAAATCCCTGTCTTTTCCTTGCTAAACAGGTATTTTTGATTCATAGTTTGAAAAATTAATTTTTTGAGGTACATCAGTATGCGTGGCGAAAAATCCGTAATTGAGGCTTTGAACCTCTGCCTTAAGGGCCAGTTGACCCTAATCAACCAAACCTTTTTACACGCACGCATCGCCAAAAATTGGGGCCTAGAAGAGCTCAACGAACAGGCTTACAAGATGTCGATTCGCGCCATGAAGGACGCAGACGATCTGATTCAGCGCATCCTATTTTTAGAAGGCCTGCCTGGCTTGCAAGCCCTTGGCCGCCTGCGTATTGGTGAGAGCGTGCCGGAAATGCTGGCCGGCGATCATCAGGTATTCAGTGCTGAACAGACCACCTTGGCCAGCAGCATCGCACTATTGGAGCAGCAGCAAGACTTCGTCAGTCGTGAGCTGCTGGTTGGCATACAACAGCATTGCGAAGACTACATCGATTGGCTAGAAACCCAACAATGGCAAATTGAAAACCTTGGTCTGGCCAACTATCTGGCCGCACAACTGGAAAACGACTAGGAGTTACCCCATGGCTAAACAAGACATTATCTCTGCCCTGCAGAACCTGTTGCACTATGAACTGATGGCGCGTGATCAGTATTTTGCCCATTCAAGAATCTATCGTGATTGGGGCCTAAACAAGCTGGCCGATCGCCTAAATCATGAAATGGAAGAAGAAACCGAGCACGCCGATGCCATCATTGAGCGTTTACTGTTCTTAGGTGCCAGCCCTAACATGAATTCCGCCTACCCGCCTAAGGTTGGCAGTGAGATCAGTGAAATGCTGCAACTGGATCTGGATGTGGAGTACGCAGTGGGCGCTGCACTGAAAGAGGTGATGGCACTTTGCGAGCGTGAGCAGGACTATGTAACTCGTCGCATCCTGCAAAAACTGCTCGACGACACCGAAATGGATCACGCCCATTGGCTGGAGCAGCAGCTAAGACTGATCAAGATGATGGGCAAAGAAAACTACCTGCAAAGCCAGCTGTAATCTGTCTTTGCAAAAATCCTACTGCATGGCTTGGCGCTTATTGCATGGCTTGTCGATAGCTTTGCACGCTAAAGCCATGCACCACCTGATGCTGGTCAATGTGCAGCAGAGGCACGCCCTT
>SKIB01000011.1 GCA_007116635.1 Saccharospirillaceae bacterium | reverse complement strand
TTATTTGCGCCAGCAACACCTAGGCCAAGTGCAGCAATGGCAGCGACTTTAACAAGTTTCATTTGGGTTCTCCGAGAATTGTCGTTATTAAATGGATATGCTGCTGTCCATTGCGCATCAGTTAATCAATTCTTGCACAGGGTTCAAATGAAAAAAAGGCTCAATGTCAAGCATCAGCCTTCAATGTGAGCCAGTCGACATTCAGGCAGGCTAAATGATGATGTTCTTCAACTCATCGTCCTTGCGATCCACATAGTGCATGGACTGAATTTTCCGTACCGTGCGTGAATGGCCGCGCACCAGTAGGGTTTCGGTATGGGCAATGTAGCCATCGGAGCGCACGCCCTCTAGTAAGTCACCCTTGGTGATGCCAGTGGCGGAAAACACCAGGTTGTCGGAGCGCACCATGTCTTCCAATTTGAGAATCTGCCCTGGCGTCACGCCCATGGCCAAACAGCGAGCCTGCTCCTGCTCACCCACGGAGCGGTTCTCTGGCGTGTCGTCTTTGGCTAAATGACGCAGCACCAAACGCGCCTGCATGTCACCGCCCAGGGCGCGAATCACCGCCGCAGAGATCACGCCCTCAGGTGCGCCACCCACACAGTACATCATATCGACCTGATTGCTCGGCATGGAAGTCAGAATACTGGCGGCAACATCGCCATCCGGCAAGGCAAACACTCGGCAACCCAAGGCCTGCATCTGGGCAATGGCTTGGTCATGGCGCGGTTTGGCCAGAGTCACCACGGTCAGTTCGGATAAGGGCTTACCCAGGGCACGGGCCACGGCACGCAGGTTTTCAGCCAACGGCTTGCTCAGGTCGATGCGTCCACGAGCACCGGGGCCAACCACTAACTTTTCCATATACATGTCCGGTGCACGCAAGAAGCAGCCCTTCTCACCAGCCGCCAAAACCGCCACCGCATTGGCCTGCCCCATGGCCGTCATGCGGGTACCCTCGATGGGGTCGACCGCAATATCAACCTCGTCACTACCGAAGCCCACCTTCTCGCCAATGTACAGCATGGGGGCGTCATCGATTTCGCCCTCGCCAATGACGATTTCACCGGCAATGTCGGTTTTGTTGAGCATGATGCGCATGGCTTCAACCGCGGCCTGATCGGCAATGTTTTTATCGCCCCGACCCAACCATTTAAAGCCTGCCAAGGCTGCGGCCTCAGTTACTCGAGAAAATTGAAATGCCAATTCGCGACGCATAGGGCCTCACTTACATTATTCATAGGGATGTTGGCGGCGCATATAGCCAAGTTGGCCGGCGAATGTCAACCACTGCGCCCTGTTTAATGGTAATCAGCATGGGCCACCATTGGCGAGGACGCAAGCCCAAGGCCTGACAAAGTGCTTGTAACTGCGGATCTGCCAACTGCCGACGCTGTAACACCTGAGCAACACCCCCTGCCAGTAAGCGCCGATCCAGCCAAGACCAGTTGGCCGCCAGCAAATAATGACCATCAGGCCAATCCACCTGCTGCGCCTTGCGCAACTTGGGCGCCCGCAGGCTTTTGATCAGCCACCATCTAGGCAACAGCAAGCCCGCCATCAAGCCATGAGCCAAGGGCAAAAAATACCCCTGCCAATCCAAGAACAGCAGCCAAACCACCAGCGGCATGGCCGCCAAAGACCAAAGCAACCATTGGTTATCGTCCTGATTGGCCAGATCCCAATGCCATAGCAAGCGCGCCAGCAACCACAGCAAGGAAGGCAGCCAGAGCAGCAGCACCCAGAGCAAGGGCAACTGCCCTAACCAGAGCAAAGGACTCAGCCACAACAGCAGCATCAAAACTTGAATTTCTTTATGCCACCAAGACATTGGGCCTCCAAAATGTAAAGAATTAGCGAAATTATAACTGCCCTTGGCCGACATCAGTCACCAAGGTGCTAATTACGCATTGAAATGTTCCGCCCTAGCGAACGATCCTGCCCGCCGGTGCGTATCTAGCACAGTAAACAAACAGACCAGGTCAAGCATCGATGCAGATCCCGCGTTGCCGTCTCAGTCATGCCGAGCTAGCAAAGCCTTGATACAGGCCAAGGAATAACTAACTAGTACGCACAGACGGGCAAATAAGCCCGCTTTTCGTGACTAGCAACGCAGAGCAATGCTGCCCGATGGTAAGAAAAAACTGATATAATGGCCAGGATCAATAAGGGTAGAGCCAAATGATACCGCAGCTAAAAGAATTAAGCCCAACACAGCAACATTACCTTGAGTTTTTAGCCCAGCTGCAGCAGCAGGGCTTTGCCGGTGAGCTAGCACCTCAGTATGCTCAGCGTACGGCACTGGCAACGGATAACTCCATCTATCAGATCCTGCCTCAGGCCGCGGTCTACCCCAAGCATCAACAGGATCTGCAGCTGATCGCCCGCTTATTGGCCCTGCCACAATGGCATGACATAAGGGTCTCGGCGCGAGGCGGCGGCACTGGCACCAATGGCCAATCCCTAACCGATGGCTTGGTGGTCGACTGTTCCAAGCACATGAACGCCATCATTGAAATCAATGCCGAACAAGGCTGGGCCATTGTTGAGCCGGGCGTAGTCAAGGATCAACTCAATGCCCAGATCAAGAGCCATGGTTTGTTCTTTGCTCCTGAACTCTCAACCTCTAACCGCGCCACCATAGGCGGCATGATCAGCACCGACGCCAGCGGCCAAGGTTCGGTGCGCTATGGCAAGACTCGTGATCATGTGCTGAGTATTGATTGCGTGCTGTTGGGCGGCGATATACTGCACGCCATGCCCCTAACACCGGAACAAGAGCAGCAACAACTGGCGCGCAGCGACCGCATTGGCGACATTTACCGCACCTGCCGTGGCATTGTCAATCAGCACGCTGACGCCATTGCCAAGGGCTTCCCCAAGCTCAACCGCTGCCTAACGGGTTATGACCTCAACCATCTGCAAGACGAGTCGGGCACCATTAACCTGAACAATCTGATTTGCGGCAGCGAAGGCACCCTAGGCTTCATCAGCCGCGCCAAGATCAACCTGCTGCGCAGCCCCAAGGTCGCCGCTCTGGTCTGCGTACGCTACGACAGTTTCGACAGCAGCCTACGCGATGCCCAAGCCCTGATGGCTTGTGGGCCAACCAGCATCGAGACGGTCGACAGCACGGTGTTGAATCTGGCGCGCACCGACCTGTCTTGGAGTCAGGTGGAACGCTATTTCCCACAAAACCAAGGCGAGCAGGTAGCAGGCATCAATCTGGTAGAGTTCACCGCTGACAGCGATGAACAGCTGGAAAGCGACATGGCTTTGATTTGCCAACGCCTAAGCGAACAACAGGGTCAACCTGGCAAGGCACTGGGCTTTACCATCGCCCGCGGCCAAGCTGAGGTCAACGCCATCTGGGGCATGCGCAAAAAGGCCGTCGGCCTACTGGGTAATGCCAAGGGCGAGGCCCGTCCAGTACCCTTTGTTGAAGACACAGCGGTTCCGCCTGAACATCTGGCCGACTTCATTGCCGAGTTTCGCGCCCTGCTGGATCAACATCAGTTGCGCTATGGCATGTTTGGCCATGTGGATGCCGGGGTGCTGCATGTGCGCCCGGCGCTGGACATGAAGGACCCTGAGCAAGCCAAGCTAGTGCGCCAGATCACCGACCAATTGGTGGTCATTCTGCAAAAGTACAATGGCTTACTTTGGGGCGAGCATGGCAAGGGCGTGCGCTCGGAGTACGCTCCGGCTTTCTTTGGCGAGCTGTACCCCTTGATTCAGCAAGTCAAGGCCAGCTTTGACCCACGCAACCAGTTCAATCCGGGCAAGATCGCCACGCCAGACGACAGCAGCCAGCTGCTGGCCATCGATGGCGTGACCACCAGAGGCGAGCTGGATCGCACCATTCCGGTGCAGATGTGGCAGCAATTTGACAGCGGCATGTACTGCAACGGCAACGGCGCTTGCTACAACTGGGATCCTAAGGATGCCATGTGCCCAAGCTACAAGATCAGCCGCGACCGAGTTCAGTCGCCCAAAGGCCGTTCCAGCCTGATCCGTGAATGGCTGCGCCTGCTGGCCGATAAGGGCGTAGACTCTGAGCGCGCCAGCAAGAAAATCCGCCAGCGCTCGCTGCTCACCCATGTGTTGCTGGCCCCAAGACGCTGGTACTACAGCCTTAAAGGTGGCTATGACTACAGCCATGAGGTCTATGCCAGCATGGCCACCTGCCTGTCTTGCAAAAGCTGCACCGGGGCCTGCCCGATCCGTGTCGATGTGCCCGAGTTTCGCGCGCGCTTTTTAGAGCTGCACCACGAACGCTACGCCCGTCCGGCCAAGGATTACCTGATCGGCAGTTTGGAATTCTTAATGCCCATCTTTAGCCCGGTGCGCTGGCTGTACAACCTGCCCATGAGCCTGCCGCCGGTCAAGTGGGCGCTGAAACACTGGGTTGGCATGGTGGATTCGCCCATGTTGTCGCGCATCCGCTTTGAAAAAGAAGCGCAAAAACGCGGCTTCCCCTTGGCCAAGGCCGAGCAACTGGCCAAGATCCCCGCTGAGCAACGCTGGCAATACCCAGTCTTGGTACAAGATGCCTTTACCAGCTTCTTTGAACCAGAACTGGTGCTCGACATCTTGGCGGCTCTGGCCAAAATGGGCCTCAAGCCTCAGGTCATGCCCTTTTCCGCCAACGGCAAACCTCTGCATGTGCATGGCTTTTTGGACCGCTTCACCAAGGTGGCACAGAAACAAAGCGCCAAACTCAAGGCGCTGGCCGATCTTGAGCTACCGCTCATTGGTGTCGACCCTTCCTTAACCCTTAGCTATCGCGCCGAATACAAAAAATATGTCGGTCAAGAATCGCCCGAGGTGTCACTGATTCAGGAGTACTTGGTGGCGCAGCTGGACAGACTGCCCAAGCTGCGACTCAAGTCTGGCCAACGGCAACTGCTGGGCCACTGCACGGAAAAAACCAATGCCCCGAACAGCAGCAAAGAATGGCAAGCCATTTTCCAGCACTTTGGTGGCAGCCTACAGCTTACCGACACCGGCTGCTGCGGCATGGCCGGCACCTATGGCCATGAAACTCGCAATCTGGACAATTCCAAAGCATTATGGCAGCTCTCTTGGCATGAAATTGTCACCAACAACAGTGACAATGCCCAACTGCTGGCGACCGGTTACAGCTGCCGCAGCCAAGCCAAGCGCTTGGCCGGAGCCAAGCTCTACCACCCCATGCAAACCCTATTACATGACCTTACTGAAAACTAGAGGAACAGCGCTTTGACATCGATATGGACTCCTGACAGCTGGCGGCAAAAACCCATTTTGCAACAGCCGACCTACCCTGACGCCGCAGCCCTGGCTGAGGTGGAGCAACAATTAAGCAAGCAAGCACCACTGGTCTTTGCTGGCGAAATTCGCCAACTGAAAAAGCAATTGGCGGCCGTGGGTCGTGGCGAAACCTTTTTACTGCAGGGCGGAGACTGCGCCGAGAGCTTTGCCGAGTTTTCGGCCAACAACATTCGCGACACCTTTAAAGTGATGCTGCAAATGGCCATCGTGCTGACCTTTGGCGCACAAAAGCCGGTGGTCAAAATTGGCCGAGTGGCCGGTCAGTTTGCCAAACCACGCAGCGACGGTTTTGAAGAGCAAAATGGCGTTAAGCTGCCGACCTACCGTGGCGACATCATCAACGACATTCAGTTCGATCCCGTTGCCCGAGTGCCAGACCCTGAGCGCCTGCTGCGTGCTTATTACCAGTCTGCGGCCACCCTTAACCTGCTGCGTGCCTTTTCACGCGGCGGCCTGGCCGACCTCAATCAGGTGCATGAATGGAACCTGGCCTTTGTTAAAAAGAGCCCTCTTGGCGAGCGCTACGAAGATTTGGCCCATCGGTTGACCGAAACCCTAGCCTTTATGAAGGCTTGCGGCATCAATACCGATAACAGCCCACAGCTGCATGAAACCACCCTCTACACCTCGCACGAAGCCTTGCTACTCAATTATGAGCAGGCCTTCACCCGCCAAGAAGAGGCCACCGGCAAGTGGTACGACACCAGTGCACACATGCTATGGATCGGAGACCGCACTCGCCAGCCGGATCATGCGCACATTGAGTTCGCCCGTGGCATTGGCAACCCCATTGGCCTCAAGGCTGGCCCTAGCACCAAGGTAGATGACCTGCTGCGCAACATTGACGCCCTGAATCCAGACAACGAAGCCGGCCGCCTGAACATCATTGTGCGCATGGGCGCCAATCAGGTGGAAGAGTTCTTCCCGCCCTTGCTGCGCGCCGTGGAACAGCATGGAAAAACCGTGACCTGGTCTTGCGACCCCATGCATGGCAACACCATCAAAACCAATAATGGCTACAAAACCCGCAGCGCCGAATCGGTGTTAACCGAGGTCAAGCAGTTCTTCCAAGTCCACCGCGCCGAAGGCACAGTGGCGGGCGGGGTTCACTTTGAGATGACCGGGCGCAATGTAACGGAATGCATTGGCGGGCAATATAACCTGACCGAGCACGACCTTGCTGATCGCTACCACACCCATTGCGATCCAAGGCTCAATGCTGACCAAGCCCTTGAGCTGGCGTTTTTGATTGCTGATAATCTCAAATCAGCACAGGCCTAAGCGCCAAACAACGCCAGCTTGCTGGCGTTTTTTCTTTGAGGAGTACCTATGCTTGACGCCACCATGACCACCCCTGCCCTGCTGTTCCCTGCCATCTCACTATTACTACTGGCCTACACCAACCGTTTTTTAACCATTGGCCAGTTGACTCGCTCGCTGTACAAGCAAAAGCAAGAAGGAGGCGGCCCCATTGATAATCTAGACGAACAGCTAACCAACATGCGCCGCCGCATTGGCCTAATCCGTTGGATGCAGGCCTTTGGCGTGATGAGTTTCATGAGTTGCACCCTGTCAATGGGCATGCTGATGATGCAGCAAAGTTTGCTCGGCTTTTGGCTGTTGGCTGCTTCAGTGGCCATGCTGTTTATTTCGTTGTGCATCAGTCTGCAAGAAATTCTGATTTCCGGCTACGCCCTTAAAGCACAGCTGCGCGCCCTTGAGCAGGGTTAAAGCCAAGCGAAGCAGCACAGCGCCCTAAGGGCTCACTGTGCTGCCTCTTTGGGCTTCTTTGCTAGTGCCCGTCCAGAAAGGCGGGCGCTAGCGCAGCTCAGGGATGCACTGCCAGAATAAGGGCAGGAGCCCGTTTCTGGATGAAAACTAGCTAATCGGCTAATTTCGCCCAGATCAGGGTGCGCTGCCCTGCTGGCAGCTCGACATCCGCACTCAAACGGTTAATCAGGGGCGCCGCCTGTTGATTGCTCAACGCCAGCTGAGGCTCAGAGTGCAATTGCATTTGCCACTGGTTGCCGATGGATTTAAGACCACCGAGATACCAATTAGCATCTCGTCCACCAACGCCGCCTTCCCCTGCACTATCATTACGATAATAAAGGTGTAGCCTACCTGCCAAGGGCTGACTGGATTCTAACTGATAGGCTTTACTCAAACTGGAGCCCGCCTGCTGGCTATCCACTGCAGCAAGATGAATACTGGTGCCGGCTGCCACAGAGTGACTGGGCACGAACTGCCCAAGACTAAAGCCATGGTCGTCCACTAACCAAATCGACTCACCCTGGGAATAGGACCGATCAGCAACCCAAGCTACTTGATGCCTTGGCTGACCTGGGCTCTGCTGGAACAAATTGTTATCCAGGTAGGTCTGCAGGAACTGAGTACGCACTTGTAGGAACTCAGATACCTGCTCAACATGCTCCTGATAATCCCCCCAAAGGTTCATGTGATTTTCTTGGTTATAGCGGAACTCATCAGGATAAAGCCCCATTGGCCGTCCATAGGGAGCCAGCTCTGAAGCCAGACTAGCAACCTTGGCTGGCATTTTAGTTTGCCATAATTCTGACCCAAGCAACTCCGCCAAACGGTCTTCTAACTGAGCCAGCAGCTGAGGGGTTTGTAAGAACAGATGAAACAATTGATTTTGACCAATCAGTTGCGGATAACCATATTCATGCGGAAAAAACAGGTTGCCCCCACCAAAGCCCGACTCTGATTGGAAAGAGTTTGGCTCACGCCAATGACTTCCAAAGGCTAGATTTTTATCCCAAGGAATGAACTGCCATTTGCTACCCGGTTGTTGATGATCCTTGTACAGCCAATAGTCGTTACCCCAAATGGAATCACGATCGCCAATCAGCAGATGTACGGCAAAAAAATCGATCATGGCCGGCAAATCGATTCGTTGCTCAAGCTGCATGGCAAAGTCAGCACCGGGTTCACTGGACTCCACCCAAAGCAGAAGGTCAAGCAACTCCTGCCAATCAGCACGACGATCATCAAAGTTCTGCTCTAAGCATAACAGGGCTTGTTCATTGGTAAGACTGGCGAGGTTCAGGCCGGCAAAAGCAGAATTGACCTTACCCACACCGGTACCGCAGGGGTCATCGGCATAATTAACACGAAATTGATCGCGTACCAGTGTTCCGTCACGATTAAGATCTCTAGCACGCAAAAATCGTCGATCAATGCGCTCGACATGCAAATACAGACCTTCAAAGGATTCATTGATCCAAAGTTCATAATAGTCCGTTTGCGGTGCAAGTAAATCCAGCTCGGCAAAAAACCAGTAGGCTAGATGTTCACGCAATAAGCTGGGATCGCGCCACATTGAGCGTGCATTAATTCGATCACCACCCCAGAGAAAATCTTGATTGCCATCATCAAAGCGAATATTAAAACCCTTTTTTGGCTCCCAACGGGTTGAGTTACCACGGAACCTTAGTGAAACAGGGGATTGAAACAGCTCGGAGTCACCCTTGATGCTAATTGCTCCAGGCAAGCGTTCATCCGACATGGGCGTGCGATTATAGAGATGTTGCACAGCTGCGGTTTGCATCTGTAGGTGCAACTGAGGAACCATTGGTAAACTAGGCTCAGGCAGGGGTAGCTCCGGCGGGTCAAGCTGATCATTACAAGCGGCTAATACAGCGCTTGCAAGGGCAACGGTAACTAAGGTTTTGTTAGGCATTGTATTACTCATGTCATTATTATTGGCGTAAAGCCAATGCTAATGACCAGGCTGATAATTTCAGGCTAACGGGTCACAAAGCCAGTAAATACACTGGCAATTGCCCCTGCACCAAGTGTTACAATATAACAAAACAGGAGTTCATCAATGTTCAAACAACTGGAAACTGCCAGCAAAGGCGACAAACTGCTCACCGCAGACATTTTGCAACAACTGAAGTATAATGCTGATGGTTTAGTGCCTGTCATCGCTCAAGATGTTGAGAGCGGTCAGGTACTGATGATGGCCTGGGCCAACCAACAAGCCCTTGAAGAAACCCTAACCACTGGCCGTGTCTGTTATTGGTCAAGATCCAGACAAAGCTACTGGCGCAAGGGCGAGTCGTCTGGACACCAACAACAGTTACACAGCTTGCGCGTCGATTGCGACGGCGATGCGGTTTTGGCTCTGGTCAAACAAACCGGCCCCGCCTGTCACACCAACAGGCGCAGCTGTTTTTACATAGAACTATCCACAACCGAGGCAGTGATCAATAGCGAGCCTCTTTGCTAGCAGGAACCGCATGAAAGGCAGTTTGCAACTACTGGACCGATACCCTGAACTTTGGCAAGCCAGCAGCACCCTGCTGATCCTTGAAGAAGCCGCCCAAGACGCCCTCAACCTAAGATCGGAAGGCGAACTGAGCTTTTTGCCCTTATTGGCCAGCAGCCATGATAGCTTGCAGCAGGCCAATGCCAAGAGCCATTTTAGCCTCAACCCAGAGCCCGGCTATGAGCAAATCATCATTGACCTGCCCAAAGCCAAGGGCCTAACTCAAATGCTAGTACACCTAGCCAGTAGCCTCTTAAGCCCCCAGGGCAAGCTAATGATCACGGGTGAAAACAAGGGCGGCATTAAATCCATCGCCAAGTTGCTGGACGCCACTGGCGACCAGGGCCAACTGTGCGGCCGCAAACTGGCCAGTGCCTGTCACAGCGCGCTATGGCTGGTCGAAGGCTGGCAACAACTCAAGCCCTTCCAACTAGAAGATTGGTGGCAACAAGTACAACTTGAGTCCGGCTTAACCCTGTGGAGCCTACCAGGGGTTTTTAGCCAGCAAAAACTGGATCAGGGTACTGCCTGCCTGTTAGATGCCCTACCGACCCTAAAAGGCCGAGTACTGGATTTTGGCTGTGGTAACGGCGTACTGGCTTACAGCATGCTCAAGCGCCAACCAGAACTGGAGTTAACCCTGATTGATGACTCTCTACTGGCTTGCACCAGTGCCACCCGCACCGCAGAAGAAAATAGCCTCAGTGCGACCATCCTGTGCCGCAATGGCTTGCCCAAGGGGCTTAATGGTCTGGATTGGATCATCAGTAACCCGCCCTTCCATCAAGGTCGAGGCACTCAGTACGACATCGCCCGTGAATTTTTACAATGGGCACCTCGAACTCTGCGCCTTAGCGGCCAGATCGCAGTGGTGGCCAATCAGTTCTTGGCTTATGAACCACTACTGGAACAGGGATTTTTACGCAGCAAAGAACTGCACCGTGATGCGGGCTTTAAGGTACTATGGGCAGAAAAGCCGAAAAAACTTAAAAACCGCTAAACTTTCAACCCAGGGTGCCTTTAAAGCTTGGGAGGCACTTTAGGGCTATGGGGCTGTTTTTTTAGGTAGCTGATTAAGCAAGTGCTTAGCTGAAAACATGTAACCCTTTGCCCTAACAGTTTTAATGATGCGCGGCGTAATAGGGTCATCTCCTATCTTGGGCCTTATTCTGCTGATCCGCACATCTATAGAACGGTCTTGACCGTCATATTCAATGCCACGGAGCTGATGAAATATCTCCTCACGACTAACCACCAGGCCCTGTTTAGAAGCCAGCAACCACAATAAATCAAATTCTGCACTGGTCAGATCAATATTGGAATTTGCCAACCATGCCTCACGCACACTGGCATCAATTACTAACGAACCAAATTCCAAACGCGTGGATGCACTTTGTTTTAACTCAACATTAAGTTTAAATAAACGACGCGATAATGCATCAAGCTTGGCAATAATCAACCTTGGACTGCTCTCAAGCGAAAGCAAATCGTCTGCACCCATATCTAAGGCCAGCACCTGATCCAGCTCTTCAGTTCTAGGGCTCAATAAGATAAGACCACCAGAAAAAAACTTACGGCTCAATTTGGTCAAAGTGAGGCCATTTTCGCCAGGCAAATCAAGCTCAGCAATCACTAATTGAGGTGCTTGGTCACGAATTAGCTGCAAAGCTCGAGCGCCGTTTTGTTCGACACCAACCTGATAATCCGTCAATTTGAGTTGAGCTGCGAGCCCTTGAAGTAAGGGCTCGTTGTTTACAGCTAAGAGAACTTGCTTGTTTTTCTGTGTCATGGCTCATTAAAGTTCAGTGCATCTACTTAAACTTTAGAACAGAACATAGCAGGCTGCAGAAAAACTGTTAAGAATGTGCAATTATTTTTCACTGGCAACTGGATCACTGCCAAGGATGGCGCAACCTTAGTTCATCCCAGAGACCAAATAACTGCTGTCGTAGGCCAAACTGAAAGCGCTGACTCAAGGATTTTTTAATCTGCCACTGCACAGCAATCAATTGCTTGGAGGCACTCAATTCCTGCAAAAGTTGCTCTGAGGTTATAATCCTATCAACTAATTTCTTATCAATGGCCTCAGTGCCTAGCCAGATGTCTCCATCAGAGACGGCATCAATGTCTAGCTGACGACGAAATTTACTTATGTGCAGCTTAAACAGCTGATGGATTCGCTCCAAGTCTTGACGAAACTTCTCCCGGCCCTCATCTGTGTTCTCGCCCAGGCTAGTTAGCGTACGCTTGTACTTACCTGCAGTATGCAACTCAACGTCCACATCATGCTTTTTCAAAAAGCGATGCACATTGGGAATCTGCGCCATGACACCAATAGAACCGACAATGGCAAAGGGAGCAGCGCAGATTTGCTGCCCCACAGCGGCCATCATGTAGCCACCGGATGCAGCAACCTTATCCACACAGACCGTCAGTTTAAGACCAGCATCGCGCAGCCTCTGCAACTGACTGGCCGCCAGACCATAACCATGAACCACACCGCCACCACTTTCCAAGCGCAGTAATACTTCATCACCTGGCTTGGCAAAGGACAGAATGGCAGAGACCTCTTTTTCAAGCATCGCCACCTGAGAGGCCTGAACATCGCCAGCAAAGCTCAAGACATAGACTCGGCCCTTGTCATCGGTTTTGTCTTTCTGTTGCTTTTGCTTAAGTTTCTCCGCTTTGCGCAAGCTCTTCAGCTCTTGTTTGCTCAGCAATTCTTGTTGCAGTTGTTGCTGCAACTGCTCGTAAAAGCCGTTAAGTTTGCGTAGCACTAGGCGGCCCTTCTCTGGCTTGTCCTGAGATTCTCCTTTGGCCGTACTGATCACCACCAAGACCGCTAGGAGGATCAGCACCAGAACACTAACCCATTTCAACATAAAAATTCCGTATTCAGCCCACATGCTGCGTCTTAGCCTCATAAGAGTTACAATTGAAGAATTGATTTTACAGACTAATACGATGAGCACAACCACAGATCAGCCAGCAAACTGGCAGCAAAAATTACGCGAACGCTATAATGGCCTTGGCTCTGGCGAACGATACGACCTGATCATTGACGGCCAGATCTACAGCCTAAACCTGGCCGAAGAACTCAGCCTAGAGAAACAGTCGAACACAACTGGACAGTGCCAACTGATTGGCGACCTAGCCACCTTTGAACAGTTGTTTCGAGGTCAACTCTCTGCCACCAGTGCGCTTCTGAAAGGCAAAATAAAAATTGAAGGCGACCTAGGGGCCGCCATGCGATTCAAACAATTTTTTACTAACTAATCAGCACTTATGCGGCCTGCAACAAACCCAGCTTAACCAAGCTGGTTCGGCCCAGGGCCAGCACCTCCGAAGACTTTGGAGAGTAGCTCAGTAAGGATTCAAGGTAAAACTCTAAGCAGGTCAAAAACTCGGCAAAGAACTGATATTGTTCGGCACTGACTTTAGTGGCTATCAAATGTTGCTGTGTGAAGGTCACAGCTTTACGAACCATGCTTGCAGCCTCATTAGCATCAAGGAACACTAGCGCACCACGCAAATCATGCATAGACACACTTAGCTGAGTTAGGTGGCTACGATCCTGGCTCAACTGATAAGCAACAATGGCTTTTTTAATCATCGATAGCGACTGCTCAGCCTGATCAATAAGAGCCACACGAGCATCACGCAAGGTTTGCAAGGCCGCAGTCTCTTTGCCCGCTGTAGCTCGCTCGCTTTCAACCCTAGAAGCCAAGCGCTCTACGGCAGCCTCAATGGTCAGTAGCTGTTCAGCCACCTTGGCCAGCTGAGCATCATGACCCAGGTCATTACTGCTGACCACCTGTTTTCGTAATTGATTCACCAGATTACGAGTACTGGTCATTCCAACCATGTTTAGAGCTTCGGTAATACGGCGCAAGCGCAGATCTAACTCCATTCTATTCAAAGGACTTGCTTCACGCTCTGACTGATCAATTAATTGTTTAATCTCTTCGATTTCAGCAACCATTGCCTTGGCTACCGATTGCATTACCGAGTCACCTGGGCCCTGTAATATTTGATTTTCTTGGATCAGGGTTAAATCGGTATAATCCAGAGGTTTCCAACCCAGTCGCTGCAACAAACTAACCATCTGCTCATTAGGGTCTGTGGCAAGGCGCAGTAGAAATCCCCATTGTCGGTGCAAGGACAGCATCTCGTTTTTACCAACTTCCTTTCCCTGAGCCAAATGGGACAGCAATCGCTCAGTAGTGGCGAGCAGACGGAAGCGATCAAAGCTCAGCCAACCCTCTACCTGCTGCCGATCCACCATAACCATGGACATGATCTGCAATAACAACCGACAAGAGGGGACTTTTAAACTGATTTGTTCAAATAGCTGCGCCAGAGCCCTCTGTAGCGGTTGCTGTCTGGCCTGTTGACGGAACAAGGCCAGGAAGCCCGCCCGAAACAGTACCAACTGTTGTCGCACCCAAGGCTGTAACTCATCAGGCACATTAAAGCTTTGTTGCTTTAAACTTGCAGGCAACTCGGTGTGATGAAAGTAATCTTCACTCAGAGGTTTAAAAGATAACAGGCGACGCAAAGCGTTAATTTGAGGCAATAAAAGCTCAGGATGAGACTTCTGGCCTAACTCTTTATATTCAAGGTAGCGATTTAGTAACAAAAGATTACTGGAAGCCTGCTCAAACCGCTCTGGCAGTGGTTGCGTTAAAAGGCTATCAAGCAACTCTCGAATTATCTGGGCAAAATCTGCAGCTGCCCTATCTTCGATTAATACTAGAGTACCTCGAATTCGATCAAGGGTAGCACTGGCATTCTGTAGGCGATCTTGATGGCGCATATCCCGAGCATAGACATCCAAATCTTGCTCAATGGCCTGTAAACTTTGGGTTAACTCATCCTTAACCAATTTGTATAGGGCGCTGTTCATAGTGGTTAATTTATCCAAGCAGTGCGGTGCAATACTGAGTGCAACATACTAGAGTTAATTGATGTGATCAATTTTTTCCAGCAGTCAATGCTGAATGTGAATATTCCGTTTGCTGATAGAGTACAATAGACAGCTGACATTAGCTATGCAATCCTTATGAACAATGTAAACCCCTGGCGCTTCTGCACCGCCCCAATGATGGAATGGTCTACTCCCAGCATGTGCTGGTTGTGGCGACAACTAAGCAATGACAGCCGACTCTACACAGAAATGGTGGTCACCGGTGCGTTAATCCACGGACGTAAAGAACGATTTCTTAAACGCTATCAAGGCACTGCCCCATTGGCTCTTCAACTTGGCGGCAGCAACCCCAGTGAACTGGCTCAATCTGTCCGTCTGGGGCAAGAAGCAGGCTTTGATGAAGTCAATCTAAATGTCGGCTGCCCTAGCGACAGAGTGCAAAATGGCATGATTGGAGCCATCCTAATGCGCCACCCTGAACTGGTTAAGGACTGCTTGAGCGCTATGCTAGAGGTCGCGGACGTACCCATCACCATCAAGCATCGCCTAGGTGTGGACGAGCTTGACAGCTATGAGTTTGCACGTGACTTTGTTGGAACCGTGGCACAAAGTGGCGTTAAGGTCTTTATTGTTCACGCCCGCAAGGCTCTGCTACAGGGTCTTAGCCCCAAGGAAAACCGTGACATCCCGCCTCTGCGCTACGACTGGGTATATCAACTAAAGCGTGAGTTCCCTGAATTAACAATTGTGCTCAATGGCGGTATAAGCGACCTAGACCAGTGCCAACAAGTATTGCAACAAGTGGATGGCGTCATGCTTGGTCGGGCGGCTTACCACAACCCTATGATCCTGTCAGAGGTTGATCAAAGACTATTTGGCAGCAAAAGGACTCCCATGAGCGCTCAACAAGCGGTAGAACGATTCATGGCCTTTATTGCCGAACAACCAGAACCAATCAAATACCATGCCAAGCACCTGCTGGGTTTTTTCCAAGGTCAGCCTGGGGGCAAACAATACCGTAGGCATCTGAGTGAAAACATGCATCGCCCAGATGCCAACGTCCAGGTCATTCAGCAGGCGCTTGACCGAGTAATTAACTTTAACAAGCGCCAAGCCTAGACCCGATTAAAACCTCGGCGGCATGCCTCCGCCTGGCATGCCACCAGGGAACATACCCTGCATACCACGCATCATCTTTTGCATGCCTCCACCCTTCATTTTCTTCATCATCTTTTGCATTTGCTTAAACTGCTTTAGCAAGCGATTGATGTCTTGCAGCTGGGTACCAGAACCGCCAGCGATACGCTTTTTACGTGAACCATTTATTTTGTCAGGAAAGCGCCTTTCGTCGGGAGTCATGGAGTTAATGATGGCCTCCATCTGAACGAACATTTTATCACTAACGGCCTTGCCTGCCATTTGCTGCATACCGCCTGACATGCCCGGCAACTTATCGAGCAGCCCAGCAATGCCGCCCATATTTTTCATCTGCTGCAACTGATCACGAAAATCTTCTAGATCAAAATCTTTACCGCCTTTCTTTAGCTTAGTAACCAGCTTTTCTGCTTTTTGCTTATCAACCTTTCGCTCAACCTCTTCAATAAGGCTGAGGACATCACCCATATCAAGAATACGCGAAGCAATACGATCAGGATAAAAGGGCTCTAGAGCTTGCGTCTTTTCCCCCATACCCATGAACTTAATGGGCTTACCAGTGATCTGCCTAACCGATAGCGCCGCACCGCCTCGTGCATCACCATCTGCCTTAGTAAGCACCACCCCGGTCAAGGGCAAGGCTTCACTAAACGCCTTGGCAGTATTGGCCGCGTCCTGACCCGTCATAGCATCGACCACAAACAGGGTTTCCACCGGACTGAGCTGAGCATGCAAGCTTTGAATTTCTTGCATCATTTGCTCATCCACTGCTAAGCGGCCAGCAGTGTCGACAATCAAGACATCCACAAAAGCCTTCTTAGCTGCATCCAATGCCTGCTGTGCAATGATTTGCGGCTTTTGCTGTGGGTCTGCCACAAAATACTGGGCCTCAACCTCAGCTGCCAAGGTCTCTAACTGCTTCATAGCTGCAGGACGATACACATCAACCGACACCAGCATGACTTTCTTTTTCTCTCGCTCTTTTAAAAAGCGTGCCAGCTTAGCGCTGGTCGTGGTTTTACCCGCGCCCTGTAAACCAGCCATTAAGACCACCGCAGGCGGCGTTGCCTTTAAATCCAGGGACTCATTGGCTTGGCCCATGACCTGAATGAGTTCCTCATTCACAATCTTTAAAAATTGTTGGCCTGGGTTCAGAGAACTGGAAACCTCCTGACCGAGCGATCGCTGCTTAACCGCTTCAACAAAGCTTTTAACCACAGGCAAGGCGACGTCGGCTTCCAACAACGCCATTCGCACCTCACGCAAGGTGCCTTGAATATTGTCATCCGTCAGCCGGGCTTGGCCTCGAATGTTTTTTAGACTGGCCGATAAGCGTTCGGTTAAATTTTTAAACATGAGAATGATTCACTATTGCTGCGTTTCAATTAGCTTAGCAGTATACTGCTTGCTGTATTTTGCTGCAAAACTGCTGTTATGCTGAACTGGTTTTATCTTTCTGCTCTAATCATGGCCATAGGCTCAATGGCCTTACAATGGCAAGTCGCACGCCATAGCTGGCTGTGTATACAAACTCAACAAGAGCTGAGTTCCAGAGTACACGACCTATTACCCTTTGCGCTGTTTTTGCAGTTCTTAGCCAGTCAACTTTTATTCTGGCAAAACTGGCAACCAGGGCTATCTGTATTCAACACCCTAGCCAGCATCAGCCTATTGATCTGTGCCCTACTGTATCTAAATACCAGATACCGACCCTTTCACGCACTGTATCCCTGGGTTTTAGCCATTAACTCTTTCCTACTATTGGCTGCACTCTTGCTACCGAATTGGTTATTGGCAAAGGCCGACTGGAGTTGGCTACTGGCCAGTCATATCATTCTCGCGCTGACCAGCTATAGCTTGCTTAGCATGACTGGCATTATGGCCTTGGTATTGCTGATACAAACCAAACAATTCCGCCAGCACCGAATAAGCAGAGCAGTATTCAGTCTTCCTCCCCTGCAATGGACCGAAAGGCTGCACTTTGAACTATTACTGCTGGCCTTTGTTTGCCTCACTTTGGCCATGTCAGCTGGCCTGGTCAATCAACAAAGCGCACAAGGCCTAATCTGGACTTATTGGCACAAGGGATTAGGCAGCCTAGCAACCTGGCTGATATTAGCCGCAACCTTACTGGGACACCTCCTAGCTGGCTGGCGTGGTATTTTGGCGGCCAAACTCACTCTTGCCGGATTAGCAGTCTTATCTGCCAGCTACCTAATTACCAAACTTTGGCTAACCTGAGCAGTGTTTTAAATCTGCACTATTGACAACCAAGGACATACAGGATGAAATAGACTCCCATATTATGAAGGTATATACCCCTTGGACGACGTGCCCATAAGTCTGCTGTTCGCAGCCCTGGCCTCTCTTCTGTTCGTTTCAGCATTTTTCTCCGGCACTGAGACCGGCATGATGTCTGTTAATCGCTATCGATTGCGACATCTGGCTCGCCATGGCAACAATGGTGCCAAACGAGTTGAACACATGCTTGACACCCCTGACCGCTTGTTGGGTGTCATTCTGATCGGCAACAATCTGGTTAACATTGCTGCTGCATCACTGATGACTGTCCTAGCACTAAAGCTTTTCCCCAGCCATCCTGACCTTGCCATTTTAGGGGGAACCATTGCCCTAACCTTCGCAGTATTAATTTTCAGTGAAGTCACCCCTAAGACTGTCGCTCAGATGCACCCAGAGCGCATAGCATTACCCAGCTCTCGCATACTTCAACCCCTGTTAATACTGCTCTACCCTGCCGTTTGGCTGGTTAGTCAAATCACGTCCTTTTTATTGCGACTTATGCGTGTTAAGCAGCCACTAAAAAACCAGCACTCCCTGACGCCTGACGAATTAAGAACACTAGTTCACGAGTCAGGAGACTCACTTAGGGCCAAACGACAAAACATGTTACTGGGGGTCCTAGAGCTGGATGATGTAACGGTAGAGCACATCATGATCCCAAGACACGAGGTAGTTGGCCTCAACCTAGACGATGACATTACTGTGCTTTGCAACCAGATACTGCATGCGAAACATACAAGACTACCCATTTACAAGGGTGATCTTGATCGAGTGGTGGGTATTATCCACATCCGTGATGCGGCTCATTTCTTGACCGCCGAAAAACCAGAAAAAGTAATGCTTACTCGTAAAGCCAAAGAAGTCACCTTCGTTCCTGAGACTGCAGCCTTACACACTCAGCTGCTGAATTTCCAGCGCGAACGCAATCGGATCGGCCTAGTGATAGACGAATATGGCGATATTCAAGGCCTAGTTACCCTTGAGGATATCTTGGAAGAAATTGTTGGTGACTTCACCACCCATGATCAAGGCGGCAACAACCGCTTCATCCACCCCCAACTCGATGGTAGCTTTGTAATCGATGGCTCCTCCAGCCTTAGAGACATAAACAAGGCTCTGCAGATACAGCTTCCCACTGATGGAGCCAAAACGCTTAACGGGTTGATTTTGGAAAAATTAGAAGACATTCCTCAAGCACGAATGAGCATTCGTATAGATGATTACGCCATTGAACTACTGCAGATTAAAGACAACACCATCACCGCTGCTCGTCTATTTTTGTTGAATAAATGATGCTCAAGCCCTGCATTATCTTGGTCAATAGCTTCCACCCAGGCAACATTGGCAGTGTCGCTCGCGCCATGAAGACCATGGGACTTGATGACTTGCGTTTGGTCACCCCCAAGGGTCAGATAACGGATCATAGTTATGCCATGGCAGCAGGCGCGACAGATGTTCTCCAACAAACACTCATTTACGATGACCTAAAGAGCGCCAGCCTTGACCTTGAATTATTAATCGCCACCAGTGCAGACCAACGCAAACCGGAACGTCCTTTACTTACTCCAGAGCAAAGCGCGCAACTCTGCTGGCAACCACAGAGGGTTGGCTTGGTTTTTGGTGGAGAACGTGACGGCCTAAGCCTTGAGCAGATTAGACAGTGCAGCCACCTGTGTCATATTGCCGGCAACCCAGACTACGATGTCTTAAATCTATCCCATGCTGTGCAAATCCTCTGCTGGGAAGTGAAAAAGGCAAGGCCCAAGGAATCACCAAAACAGACACCTGTAGCTCAGGACGCTGCCTGCCTCGCTGAAATCGAAAGCCTGCTCGCACAATGGCAACTACAACTTCAGCTTAAGGGCAATTGGCTTGACGCCCCAGCAGAACACCAGCGCTGGCAACGCCTACGCAGCCTGATCTACCAACAGCAATTTAGCAAACAGGACTTTTCGCTGCTTAATGGCTATATCAGAAGGCTCTGCCACCCCAGCAAGAAGCAAGGCTAGCCCCATTAACACCTCTAAAAAGAACTATTGACCAGCCTAGCCTTATACACAGCTCTCCTAGCGGCCAATGCCATAGTCCTTTAACTTATTGGCAACAGCCGTATGAGACAAACCTAAACGCCTGGCCAACAGGCGGCTGGAAGGGTATTGAGGGTAGAGCTGACGTAGTATATCAGCCTCAAAATTCCTCATCACTTCAGCAAGGCTATTGATTTCACTGGGCATTGCGAAATTGGAAAGTTCGGGTTGATGCAAATGCTCAAGCTTGAGTTCACCACTTTGATCACACTGGGCGCATGCCAGCATCAGGCTTTGCTCCAACTCACGCAGGTTGCCTGGCCAGGACTGCTGCTTGAGCAGTGCCGCAGCATCAGGTGACAGGGCAAAACTTCGCTGACCCGCCAAACCCAGTTGGTGCAAATAGTAGCGAGCCAGGGGCAGGATGTCGGAAGGCCTTTGTCGCAACGGAGGCAAATACAGGCTACTGCCAGCCAACAGGGCTCTCAACTCTTCATCCAGCCCCAAAGGAACCAACTGCGGCAAAGCGGATATAGAGGTGAAAATCAAACGAGCCCGCATGGGCATAAGCTGTTGAGCCTGCTGGTCAAAATACTGTCCCGTCTGTAAAACAGCAGCAAACTGTTGCTGTAGCTCCAGTCTTAGGTCTTCAAAGTTTTCAAGCACCAGGGTTCCTGCTCCCACTTGATTGAGCAGGGCCTGCTGATCTCTGGCACCAAATAGGTGTCTCAGCTGTTGCTCTGGTGCCAACGTACGCAGGTTAATCCTTTCAAAAGGGCCATCCTGCTGCACACCATAGAGGTGAATGGCCTGAGCCAGTTTCATTTTACCAACGCCAATTTCCCCGGCAATGTGCAGGGCCGCATTGGTCTTGGCCAGTTGCCTTGCCTGCTGCTCTAACTTACGAATAAACGGACTACTGGTAGACAGCCACTCCAGTGTACCGATTTCTTTTTCCCATTGCTTAACCTGATTGCCCAGGCGTTGTGGCGATTTAAGGGTCAGCACCGCGCCTGAATACAGATCTTGTTCTTCACCCAGATGGTCAGAGGGCAGATAAATGGGGTAAATGTCAGCTATGAACTGCGTGCCCATAAAGCGCACCATGGTGGTTATCTGCTGGCTAATTTCCGACTCTGGGATGGTCCAACCCTGAAGAAACTGCTGCAATGAGCGATCCGTCATCTGCTTGAGGTC
Source organism: Saccharospirillaceae bacterium (assembly GCA_007116635.1). GTDB lineage: Bacteria > Pseudomonadota > Gammaproteobacteria > Pseudomonadales > Natronospirillaceae > SKIB01. The sequence goes on along the minus strand of SKIB01000011.1, from coordinate 67,917 downwards.
TTGACCCAATAAGTTTACCGCTGCTCGATTTACATAGGTTAATCGACCCTTGGCATCCATGGACAAGACCGGCTCTGGCAACACCTGCACCAGTGTCGTAAGGGCGTGGCGCTCCTGCTCGATGGGCATAAAGGGGATCAGGCTGACATCCGTTACCCCCTGTATTCGCCTAAGCTTAGGCATCACAGCCTGAAGAGCACTGAACTCCAGCGCCGGAAAGCTTAAAAACACCCCAACATAGGGAACAATCTCGATACCCCTAATATCAATTTCAAAGTTGACCAGGATATCGAGAATTTCTCTGGTAATACCCAGACGATTTTCACAAAGAATTTGCAGTCGCATAAGACCTCCTACTATCTTTAAATAGTAGTAGAAGGCCAGGTGTCACGCAATCTTTACAGATTCTTTTTGCTCGATTTTTTGAGCTCGACCAGCAGCAGCGGTTGATTTAAGAATCACAGAATCCTCTGACCATAGTTTTTGTGCCATTTGTGCCACTGGCTCATGAGCCCCCTGACAGAGCCATTGAGCTAAATAGCCCGCCACATCTGGATAGTTAATCTGCACCGCCTTGGCCTCACGCAACCAACGAGACAGATATGCTGCATCAAGAGTCGGCATTTGCCAACCATAGCCCAGCTGCTGCAAAGCAACCGCATTGGACACCTGTTCCATCTGCCCGCGCACTGGCTTGACCAAGATTTTTCGCCCCAAAGCCAAGGCTTCACTGGCCAACTCAAAACCAGCATTACAGAACACGGATTCAGCCAGTGCTAACTGCTCAGCAAAGCCATCACGGCTCAAGGCATGAACCTGAACATTGGCATAAACACCCGGCATAAGCTCAGGGCTAAAGAAATGAAAATAGTAGCCCTGCTGTTGCTGCAGCAAAGACATCACCTCTAAACCATCTTCAAATGGTAGGTAAACCAGCACACGATTAGCCATGGGCGAGTTATGGGCATGAGGCTCAATAATGGGAGGCAAGACAGCCTGATCAAAATGATGCCAATGCACACCCAGCTCTATCCTAGCAGGAGCCATATAGCGCAGAATTGTACTGGCAAGCAAACCATTAGCAGCTTTAGGCACATCCCGAGCAAAGGCATATTGATGACCAATGGCAACAGAAGGCTTACCTGCCCTCTTAGCCGCCCAGGCAGTGATGGGTTCAAAGTCGGTTACTACCAAGTCATATTGCTGAAGATCCAAGGACTTCACATCGCGCATCAGTTGGCGAAAATCGGCCTGCATCAGGGTTGGCAAATAACAGATGCGCCCTGCACGGGTGACAAAGGTTAAGCCCTTGCGGCATTGGTAATCACCAAAGACAGCCATATCAAATAGCCTATCTGGCTCGCGACCGGAAAACAGATAATCCACCTGTGCTCCACCCTTGGCCAACAAGGGGGCCAAGGCTCTGGCCCTTGTGATATGGCCATTGCCAGTGGCCTGAACGCCATAAAGTATCCGCATCAGAGCAACCCTCTTAATAGCAGCGAAAATAAAAAACCCATGCACGACCCAACCAACACATCGCCAGGAAAGTGCACGCCAAGAAACACTCTGGATAAGGCTATGGCGGCTGACCATAAGAAGATGGGCAGCATCATGCCGGGAAAGACCAAGACCAAAAAACCAGCAAACAAGAAGGCCGCCGAACTATGGCCTGACGGAAAGCTAAAGCGATCCGATGGTTTAACGAAGCTGTTGAAAAAGGGCAAAAAATCTGCTGGGCGATTGCGCTTAAGGCCATTTTTTAATAACCAATAGCAAGCACGCTCGAGGGCAAAAATCAGGCTCAGTGCCAGCAGCCATGACCAAGGGATCATGCCCTTAAGCGCCAAGACCATTGGAATGACCAAATAAAGCATGCCGTCACCGGTTTTGGACACCCACTTACTCAAATGGGCCAGCACCAGCCGGTAACGGAACTCATGTAACCACAAAAATAGCTGCACATCTAACTGTGCTATGGTCAGCCACCATTTCATCAGATTATCTCCAGCCTTAACTTTCGTTAATCTAACGCCAGAGCCATGACAAATTGATGACAAATTGAGCTATTTTTCTACTCGAGGAACAAAGGCGCTGGAACTAAACAACTGCTGCAATTCCACTACTTTCTGCTGTAACTGTTGCGGCTCATAAAGCTTGGCAGGCACCCTGCCCCAGATTGGGCTTGGCCAAGCAGGATCGGTACGAAAGCGTGCCACATGATGGATGTGCAACTGCGGCACGACATTGCCCAGAGCGGCGATGTTCATTTTATCTGCTTGGAAGTGCTCCATCATACGCTTGGCAACGAAGGACGACTCCCATATGAGCTGCTCTTGGTCCAATGGATCCAGTTGAAATTGCTCGCTGATGCCGTCACGCTTGGGCACGAGAATTAGCCAGTGATAATTGGCATCCCGCATCAGCAATAGTCGGCAAAGTTGGAAGTCACCCAAAGAAACACAGTCCTGCTGCAGGGCAGGATGAAGTTGAAAGGCCATAGCACCCCCTAAACATCTACAAAGAGCGTACATCTACAAAGAGCGCACAAAGACTTCAATGGTATAAATACAAGAATAGTACAAATACAAAAAAAGCTGCTTAAGAATAGCAGCTTTTTTAATGGCGGTGAGAGAGGGATTCGAACCCTCGATACGGTTTCCCGTATACACGCTTTCCAGGCGTGCTCCTTCAACCACTCGGACACCTCACCAAGGCGCGCAACTATACGCAATCGATATCAAGAATGCAAGACCTGCAGTCCGTTGGCCAGCCATCTTTCTTGTTCTTGGTCTGACATAGCAGGCCGCCTGGATCAATGATCCTTAGCCTGGCAACTGCCAACGGACAAAGTCCTGAGCATGCAGCTCGGGCAAGGGCTTTTTACTGCCCTCTGCCGTACCCACATACAGAAAGCCAACTACCTTCTCGTTGTCAGCCAAACCCAGAGCCGGTCGGTATTGCGGATTATAGGCCAGATCACCGGTACGCCAGACACTAGCAAAACCCAACTCATCCAAGACCAACTGCACATAACCCAGGGCCAGAGCAACGGTGTGCAGCTGCTCCACCTCTGGCACCTTTGGGTGATCCGTTAAGTGCGCAATGCCCACCAGCACCATGGGGGCGCGGCGCATCATGCTACGAAACTTGTCTGCCTGCTGCTGCGTGCAATCAGGGGTGGCTGCAACCAAGGCTTCAGCTAGCTGCTCTAACTGCTCTGCTTGCAACACCAAAAAGCGAGAGGGCCTAAGCCATGCATGATCCGGCGCGCGCAGAGCGGCCTGCACCGCCAACAAGACTTGCTCAGCACTGGGGGCCGGTAAGGCCAGACGCACATGCGAATTTCTGCGAAGCAGTCTAGGTGTTAAATGCATAAAAAACCTCAAATGAATTGCCAACTAGAGGACAGTCTATGTTATAAATAGCCAATCATCACTACCATAAGTTCATCTCGGCAACCTGCAACTCGTATGAGCAAACAACCCAATAACAGCATGTTCAGCAGTTCGCCTGATTTAGCCTTGGGCCGCAATGCCCTGGGCCAAGCTCGCTTCATGGCTTACATCACTCAGGCCGCCACCTTGCTAACCATGCTGGCTTTGGGCTGGATGGATCAAGGCTTCTTACTGCTGGTGATGCTGCTATTGGTTATCCCGCTCGTTTTTCGCATCTTACAGAATCGCACCTCATTACAGACCAATTCGCCCTGGCTCCTGGTCATTGATGCCATCATCTTTGGTTCTTTCTTAGCCCTATACGCCCAATCCACCTCGGCGGCCATGCTGATGCTGATTCTAGCCAACGCCAGCTTTGTGGTGGCCGGTGATCTGAAGCGCTACAGCCTGAGTTTAATCTTATTTCTTAGCAGCCTGTTACTAAGTTATAGCCTGCTGAGCACCTTTGACTGGTACCAACTAGGCCAGCAGGCCTCACCCATAGTGGATCTGGTGGCGGCCATTGGCGTTGGGGTTTACATCGCCCTTACCTCCTTTCACTCGGTTCGAGACGCGCAGCAACTGCTAAAAGCGCAAGAATTGATGCAAGAACAGGCCAAAGAGCACCGTGAACTGTCGCGTAAGATCGCTAAATACCTGTCACCCCAGGTATGGCAGACCATCTTTACCGGAAAGAAAGATGTTAAGCTGGAAAACCAACGCAAGAAGTTGGTGGTGTTTTTCTCCGACATCAAGGGTTTCACCGAATTGTCGGAAATCATGGAGCCAGAGCAACTGACCACCATCCTTAACGAATACCTGAACATCATGTCCCGCATTGCCCTTAAACACGGCGGCACCATTGATAAGTTTATTGGCGATGCCATCATGATCTTCTTTGGCGACCCAGACACCAAGGGGGCCAAAAAAGACGCCGAGGCCTGCGTATCCATGGCGCTCGAGATGCGCCGCACCATGCGCAAGCTCTTTATCAAGTGGCGCGCCGATGGCATCCAGCATCCCTTGGAAATCCGCATGGGCATCAATACTGGCTATTGCACCGTTGGTAATTTCGGCGCCGAAACGCGCATGGACTACACCATCATTGGCAAAGAAGTAAACCTTGCCAGCCGCCTTGAAAGCGCTGCCGAACCTGGTGAAATTCTGGTCTCTCATGAAACTCATGCTCTGATCAAAGACCTGATCCTGTGCCGAGAAAAACCCGCCATCCAGGCCAAGGGGTTTTCTCGCCCAGTGCCTGTCTATTCTGTGGTCGATTTCCGTCGTGACCTAGGGGCGCGTAAAACCTTCACCGCCATTGATATGGAAGGCTTCACCCTGCAGCTGGATGTCGAGCGCATCCGTAACTACGATCTGGATCGCATCAAGACCGCCTTAGAGCAAGCACGGGAAACCGTGAATCGCACTTTATTGTAATTCAATCTAAACAAATAAGTTTTTATTCCTAATCATTACAAGATTGCCTTGTTAGAATGGCGCAAACTTGCCATGGAGCCTCTCTTGTTCAGCCTTAGTACGGAACTTACAACCAGCCTAACCATTATCATCACTCTTGGCCTGATCCTGATGTTTGTCCTTGAGCTATTACGTAGCGATCAAGCGGTGATGCTGGCGGTTGCCCTGCTACTGTTCTTTGGCATTCTAGCCCCCCATCAGGTTTTAAGCGTGCTCAATAACAGCGCGCCGGTCACCATTGCCTGTCTATTTGTGGTCAGTGCTGCTTTAGAGCGAACCGGCTGCATTCAACTATTAGCCAGTTATCTTGGTCGTTTGGCTGGACGTAAAGAATACGGCCTACTGATCACCCTATGCCTAACGGCCTTGCTGATTTCGCCCTTTATCAACAATACTCCCGTGGTGATTGTATTGATACCCGTGGCCATCAGCCTTGCCAATCAGCGCGACATCAAACCCTCCAAACTGCTAATACCGCTTTCCTATGCTTCCATTTTTGGCGGACTGATCACCATGATTGGCACTTCAACCAATCTACTGGTCGATGGCATGGCCAGGCAGTATGGCCTAGAGCCCTTTAGCATGTTTGAGATCAGTATGCCTGCCATTATAATGGCGGTTATAGGGCTTGGCATTATGGTGCTGCTGGCACCTAAACTCTTACCCGACAGAGACACACTTTCTCAGCAGGTCACCGGCCAAGAACGCCACTTTGTTAGCGAACTCTTGGTCAGCCCCGGCTCAAAACTGGAAAAACGCAGCCTAGAGGATGCACATTTAGCCAATGGTGACGTGCTAGTATCCATGATTCTGCGTGGCGACCATGTCATCCATCACCCTAAAAACGAAGAAATCTTACAGGCCGGCGACCGCTTAGTACTGAATAGTAAGGGCCAACAGCTGCTTTCCATAAGTCAAAACCAACAGCTAGGGCTTGGCCAGAACAGTGATGCTGACCATACACGCATGGAAAATGCCCAGGTGATGGAATTTCTGGTCAGCAAACAATCGCGCTATCAACACCGCCCGATGCGCGACCTGGATTTGGCGGCTCGTTATGGGGTGCATGTGTTGGCTGTGCATCGCCAAAGCGACAATATCTCTGCTGCTCTGGATGACTTCCAATTAGAATTTGGCGATGTGATTCTGGTTGAGGGGCTGCAAAATGGACTCGATCGATTCCGTGACAACGGTGACCTAATAACCATTAACACTGGTGCCCAGCAACCGACTCAGTTTAAGCCGGTGCGAGCAAGCATTGCCATGGCCACCATCATCACCATCATGATCCTGGCCGCTTTTCGGGTAATGCCTATTGAAGGACTGGCCATCATAGGCGCAGCGACCGTGCTGATCACTGGCTGCTTAACCAGTGATCAAGCCTATCAATCCATCGACTGGCCGATTTTAATTCTCATTTATGGCATGCTAGCAATCAGTTTAGCCTTAGAACAAACCGGCGTTCTACAACTACTGGCCGACCATCTTATCCTGTTAGGTGAGAACAGTCACCCCTTGATGCTGCTGTTTTTGGTATTGGTCAGCACCTCCATTGCCACCGAGTTCTTAAGTAACAATGCGGTGGCCGTACTGTTTACCCCTCTGATCATTCTCGTAGCCCAACAACTGGGCTTTGATCCAAGGCCCTTTGTGGTTGCAGTGATGTTTGCCGCTAGTGCCAGCTTTATCACCCCCATCGGTTACCAAACCAATACCCTGGTGTATAATGCCGGATCCTATCGCTTTTTAGACTTCCTGCCCTTAGGCATCATCATGAATCTTTTGGTCTGGATTTCAGGTACAGCGTTGATTCCTTTATTTTGGCCCTTGGTTATTTCGTGACACCGGATTATCGCTCTCAGCATCAATTGCGCCTCAGCTACATGCCCTGGCTCTACTTTCGCCTCAAAGCCAAGGATCGCTCCTGGGCGGATGCTTGGCAGCAAGAGTGGCAACAACAACTGATGCAACTTGAATGCATTGACATCCAAGGCCCCTGCTTTATTGCCCCCAGTGCCAAGCTCTTTGCCGAGCCAGGGCGCACCATTCGCATTGGGGCAGGCAGCTTTATCGCAGCCGAAGCCGTGCTGCATGGCCCAATCAGCATAGGCCAACAGGTTGGCATTAACCACCATGTGAGCATGGATGGTGGTCGTGCTGGCATTGAAATTGGCAACGGCTGTCGCATCGCCGCCTACAGCCACTTTTATGCCTTTGACCATCGTATGGCACCTGACCGCTGGGTTTGCCAACAGGGCATAAGCAGCCAGGGTATTTGCCTTGGACAGGATGTTTGGATTGGTGCCCATGCTGGCATCTGCGATGGCAGCCTACTGGAAGATCATGCCGTACTTGGCATGAACTCCCTATTGCGTGCTAAAGTAGCGGCTTGGCAAATCGCCGCTGGAAATCCTGCGCAGGTCATCGGTGACCGGCGCAATAAAGCCCTGACCGGGGATGAATGGAAAAATTATGACCGTTAAATATGACCTAAAACGCCCACTACAGCTGTGCTACCTAGCTCTGCTACTGACTGTGTTTGTGGCTGTATGGCTGCTAGGGCCAGAAGAAAAAGGCGATTACCCCCTGATAAGTGCCCTGGTGGTGGCCTTGCTCTCCAGCCTACCTCTGTGGCCCTTTGCTTGGGTGGTGTGGCGACCAAGCAGCAGAGGCTTGATTCTCTTTAGCTTCAGCCAAATGTTATTCTTTGCTCTGGCGGCTGCCTTTGCTGCAGGCCCTGACTCTCGACTCTGGGGCATCGGCATCAGTCTGCTGTCGGCTTTATTACTGACACTAACCATTGGTCAACTGGGCCATTACAAATGGCTCAGCAAGCAAAAATCAGCGCTTAGGTAGCATCTGACTTTGCTGCAGATTAAATAAATAGCGCACCATGTCACGCCACATACGCCTTATTTCCAGATCAGACGGCATCTGGCCTGCGCTTGCAAGCTCAATGGTTACCACAGGCACGCCCATACGATTCCAAGCAAAGTCACCCAGTGACCCGGGAAAGGTACCAAGAGCTCGATGACCTAGAGACCCAAACCCAGCCGTAGGCGCAAAGGGCATTGGTGGCCCGTCAAAATCGATGATGCCATGAGGGGCGTGCACAGAAAAAATAATGTCAGGTTGGTAGCTGAGGATCATGCGATCAATGACCAAGGATTCCGGTTCACTTAGGGGCTCATCGCCAGGGAAGTACCTTGGATTACGTGCTTGCTGTGCCTGTCGATAGCGCGGCTCTTGATAACGATTCTGTGAAGGCGTGAAGTTACGGTTCAAGTCCACGTCATTGATATTGCCTCTCGTCGAAGTCCAGCGACCCTGTTCGTTTTGCCTGAGCAAGCCATCGGGGTTACTTACAGGCACAAACCACCAATCAAAAGCACCAGAATGATGTTCGTTAAGTGTGTTCATCCACAAAAAGGTAGCACTCACTGAGGTTAGCTCATCACCATGGATACCACCGATGAACAGCACACGAATGGCCTCAGGGTCATGGGCGGGATAATGCTTAGCAATGATCGGCCTGGACTGCACGGAATAACCCAGCACCCGATCATAGCCCAGGTCCGCACAGAGCGAATAATCCACACTGGCCAAACGATTGCTAACCTCTTGGCACAGAGAAGACACCTGCTGAGCAAGCTCCTTGGCTTTGGCCTCTTCTTCCTTAGCCTTGCTAGACTGATCAGCAGCAGGCTGGTTAGGCACTAACTCAGAATGCTCTGCTGAGCCTGACTGAGAAGAGCTGACAATAGGATCAGAATGATATGAATTCAAATAGCCTTGTGGCTGCGCCATCACCAAGGAGGTAAGAAATAACAAGATCAAAAATTTAAGCATCTAGGGTTTCAACCAGTAATTCTGCTAAAGCATGAGTAAGCAAGTAGCTTGGCTCTAAACCAAATTGTTTGCGCCCCAAAGCTGTTAAAAAATCGTCAAACAACGCAGTAAACCCCCGCAACTGTAAATTAGATTGCCAAGGGTCTGGCTGCCAGATTTGCAATTGTCCTGCTGACCAGCATTTAGCCACCATTAGCTGATCAATTTGCCAACTAACACCGGAATAGTCTAGCTGATATAGCTCGCCAGTACAGCCATGATCTCTGTCCATACTTAAAAGAATACGCTGCTGGGAACTGAGATCCAAACTGAGGCCTATCAGCCTATCCTGCTGCCAACGTGCCAAAGGAGCCTTGGGTTTAGCCAATTCGCCATCGGCAAGAAAATTGGCAGTATCCAACAGATGAATAAAATCATCAAACACAAATTGACGCACCGGTCCGGGTAACAGTTGGCGATACTTTTGCAAAATAATGCTCGTCGCAGAGCCCTGTTGCTGAGCTTTAAGGACCAAGGGCGAGTAGCGCCTATTGAATGCTGGCATCAACAGCTGTTGCTGTGCGGCTGCAAGGTCGGCCAACTGCTGCACCTGATGCTGGTGATATGCAATGGGCTTATCGATCAGCACCGAATAACCCTGAGACAGTGCAGCATAGGCCAGATCAAAATGCGCCTCGGTGGCGGCGTGTATCAGCACCGCTTGTATGCCAAGGTCCTTGGCCTGCTGCCAACTGCTTAGGCTTGTTAAACGATACTGAGTAGCCAGAGCAGCCGTTTTTGCTGCGTCTCTTGCCCAGAGGTAAAGCTCAACCTGGGGATGATTGGCCACCACAGGCAGCCAAGCCTTCTGGGCAATATCACCCAGACCGATCATCAGCAGACGATGCATCATTATCCTCCAGTAGCTGGTGATCAAAGGCTTCCTGCTGTAAAAACAACCTCACCTGTTGCCAGGTGCGAGGATCCCACAATAACAAAGAATGATGCTGGTGAATAACGATGAAATCACTCATTCCATCTAACTTAGTACTATCAACGCTCACTCTACCATCATTTGGGCCATCAAACATGGCGTCAAACCAAGGCTCAAAACTAAGATCACCTGCAATCACTGCAAAGGGCACACTGGGGCTAGGCAAGCTGGATAGGCCGCCATTAGTGCCCAATTGCGTACCTGCAGGCCCCATCATCCGCTGAAAGACCCGCCAGTGACCGATATTATCCACTACTTCGCTACCCCTATTAGGGGGGGCAATCATCACTAGGAGCCTAAGCTGCGGCATTTCAGCAACAGACAAATACTGGCGCAACATGATGCCGCCCATGGAGTGAGTCACCATATCAATGCCTTGCTCTGCATGACTAGCGCAAGCATCAATGGCCTTAGTAATGTACTTAGGCGCGAGGTATTCCAAGGGTGCACTGGTTGAAGGGTAGGCCTGATTCACTACCCAGTAATCCTCTTCTAGATTCCAGGCCACACCATCCATTAGCCAATCGCGAGCACCCAAGCCATGCAACAAAATCAAACAAGGACGGTCATCGCCCTCATAGGTTTGGCTTAGGAACAATGCATCGGACTGCGCCTCTTCTGAGGCCAACAATAGACTGTGCGCCGTCAACAACACAAGCGCCAATGCCAACGTGATGATCATAATTCCTCCCCAAAAAAAAGGGCTGCACCTTGGCAGCCCACAAAGCGTACTTAAGGTTTATAGCAACTTACGACCCTTAGCAGCCGCAATTCTCATACGCAGGGCATTCAACTTAATGAAGCCTTCGGCATCCTGTTGATTATAAGCACCTGCGTCGTCTTCAAAGGTTGCAATCTTGCCATCAAAGAGCGAGTCATCGGACTTGCGGCCTACGACAATCACATTGCCCTTGTATAGCTTCAAGCGCACCACGCCATTTACTGGCTGTTGCGACTCATCAATCATGGTTTGCAACATTTGTCTCTCTGGACTCCACCAGAAGCCATTATAAATCAGCTCAGCATACTTGGGCATGATACTGTCTTTCAAGTGAGCCACTTCACGATCCAGAGTAATGGACTCAATGGCTCGGTGCGCCCTAAGGATGATGGTTCCACCAGGGGTCTCGTAACAACCACGGGACTTCATACCCACATAGCGATTTTCCACAAGGTCAAGACGACCAATGCCATTGGCGCCACCGACACGGTTTAGCTCTTCCAGAATCTCATGGGCTGCCATTTCTTGGCCATCGATGGCCACCACATCACCCTTAACAAAAGTCAGGTCGATGTAGGTCGCTTTATCCGGCGCAGCCTCAGGGCTAACCGACCAGCGCCACATTTCTTCTTCACACTCACTCCAGGGATCTTCTAGTACGCCACCCTCATAAGAAATATGAAGCAGGTTAGCGTCCATGGAGTACGGCGACTTCTTACCCTTTTTAAAATCCACATCAATTTGGTGATCTTCGCAATACTGCATGAGCTTATCGCGTGAATTAAGATCCCACTCACGCCATGGTGCAATCACCTGAATACCTGGCTTTAATGCATAAGCACCCAATTCAAAGCGTACCTGATCATTACCCTTACCCGTTGCCCCGTGAGCAATAGCATCGGCGCCAGTTTCGTTGGCAATCTCCACTAACCGCTTAGCGATCAAAGGACGAGCAATGGAGGTGCCTAGGAGGTACTCGCCTTCATAAAGAGTGTTAGCGCGGAACATAGGGAAGACAAAATCACGCACAAACTCTTCACGAAGGTCATCAATATAAATCTCTTTAATGCCCAAGGCCTCAGCCTTTGCACGAGCAGGTTCTACCTCTTCTCCTTGGCCAAGATCAGCGGTAAAGGTAACCACCTCACAGCCATAGGTTTCTTGAATCCACTTAGCAATCACAGATGTATCCAAACCACCTGAGTAGGCCAGTACCACTTTTTTGATATCAGACATTAAAGGCTCCATTAACTTGGGTCACGGGGCTGCTATTGTAGCCATCCCCAGTGCGAGATAAAACTCTTTAGCCGCCAATATCTACTCAGGCGGCCAAGTTTTGCCGCTAAAAGCGCTCTAATCTAACCGTAACACGCCTATTCGCTGCCCAACTCTGCTCTCCGCCGCCTTGGCGTGCGGGGAAAGCATCGCCATGAAAGCGGGTTACAATTAAGCTAGGAGACACGCCACGACTGATCATATACTGAGTTACCGCCATGGCCCTGTCTTCCGATAAGCGCCGATTATAAAAAGCCGAGCCTCGCTCATCGGCATGGCCTTCAATATAAATCTGACTAATGCGATCGTCATGATCGACATAGAGTGCGATATCATCCAACAAAGACTTAGCCTCATCATCAAGCACCCGGACATCGGTATTAAAGAACACAGAGGAGCGTTCAAACTGAGCAAAGTTTCCAGGTAAGAGGTTAGCCATACAGACCATGAACTCTCCTTGATGATCACGAAAACGAGCAGGCGAAAGCTTGACACGGTAACCAGTGCCAGTGGACACCGTTGGTGCCATGCCCTGGCTCACCCCTTCGAGTAGTTGCTGCACTCGGTGATCAGTGAGCACCAAGGCCTGAGGCTGGGACTGCAAACTAACAGTACCCAGCTCAGCAGTGATAGCGGAAGGCTGCCAAGCAGGGGCCTCCATGGTTAACCTGGCTTGACCACGCCCCAGATTTACCATGCCCGACTCAAGGATAAAACTCATGGGCTGCCCGGCCTGGCGCTCGAAGGCAGCCAGACCATAATTGGGTATGGGCTGGTAAAGCCTACATTCCAGCGCACTACTTTGCGCAAACCAGCGACTTTGACCAAGACTGGCCTCAAAGGTTATGGCTTGAACCGGCATCAACATCAACCCTAACAGAATCAGGTAACAATTAAGCGGCACACTTAGGTTGTGATTCACCCTTCACCTCTTTAATCAGCAAATATCAGACAAGTAGCTGACAATGAGTCTGCACTCAACCCATTGAGCCACTAGCTGCAAGTAACATGCAACTATCATTTAGCAATTAATGGAAAGCAAGTTATGGGCCAGGTTTCGCAACTGGTCAAATGGCCACTCTGTGTTATGATGCAGATGTTTTGAATTAGGAATGCTATTGTGAGTGTGCCACCCGCTATAAAAGACCGTTTTCGCGGTTATCTGCCCGTTGTAGTTGACATTGAAACCGCAGGCTTCAATGCCCAAACCGACGCCATACTAGAAATCGCAGCCATTTGTCTAGAGTATAACCAACAGGGTCAATTACAGCCTGGTCAAAGCTTGAGCCTTGCCGTCAACCCCTTTGCCAATGCCAATTTGGAGCAGGCCGCACTGGACTTTACCGGCATCGACCCCTGGGATCCCGAGCGCAATGCCGTAGAAGAACAGTCAGCTATGCAACAGATTTTCCAGCTAGTGCGCCAACAGATCAAAACCTCAGAGTGTAACAGAGCCATCTTGGTGGGCCATAACAGCCATTTTGATCATGGCTTTATAAATGCTGCCGCAGCACGCAATCAAATCAAACGCAACCCTTTTCATCCCTTTTCATCTTTTGACACCGCCACACTGGCCGGCCTGGCCTTCGGCCATACAGTGCTGGCCAAGGCATGCAAACTTGCTGGCATGAGCTTTGATAATAAGGAGGCTCACAGCGCCCTGTATGACGCGCAAAAGACAGCGGAACTCTTTTGTTTGATCGTTAATCGCTGGCAAGGCATGACCTGCGCCCTTGACTCTCAACCCAGTGAAACAAACTAACTGTATTAGCTCTACCAGCCCATTTCTTGACGAACAAAAGACAAAGTCAGCCTGCGCTTGGTTCGCATTGAGGCCTGGTCGAGTTGATCCAGAACCACCATCAACTCGCCCAGACTGCGCCCACTACGATGCAGAATATACAGGGCAAGGTCATGACTAAGCTCAAGGCCACGCTCAGAAGCGTGAGTCTGCAAGGCTGAGACCTTTTGCTGGTCGGACAAAGGTTGCAGCACTAGAGTCAAGCCCCAGGACAATCGAGACTTCAAATCCGGTAGATTTAAGGGCATATCGGCTAGCGCTTCTTTGCCTCCTAGCAATAAACGACTGTTCTGCGCCCGCACCAGGTTAAACAGATGAAACAGCTCACGCTCCCAAACTGGATCTCCCATTACAGCTTGTAAGTCGTCCAAACATAGATAGTCAAAGACCGCTAACTCTACCAACTGCTCGGGCTCAAGACTGTCATGGGCTAAGGACAGATACACCACTGGCTGTTGCCCTTGTTCTAAAACGTGATAACAGGACTGCAACAGATGACTAACGCCTTCTCCTCGAGAACCTAGCAGTAAAATTACTGGCTCACTTGTTCCTGCGCACCATGCCTGCAATTGCAACACATGCAGTCTATTGCGCCCAGCAATGTAATTGTCAAAACTGGGCTGCTTGGCCAAGCCAATGTCTAGGGGCAACTGCTGCCAACCAGGAGGCGAGGTTATCTTACCCATCTAAAGCTCGGCACCAGACTGTCCGTCTCCATTGACTGAACCCGCCGCCCAATTTGAAATTGCTCTCGCAGCTGTTGCTCTGAGGTATTAGGGCCAAGAATCACTCTAACTCTATCCTGCTCAACCTCTAACAGCTCAACTCGATCAATGGCAGGGTGCTTCTCCAGGTAGCTCATCAGGTCATAAAAAGCTGCATAACTGTGCACATTAAAAAGATCCCAAACCAAGGCCTGGGTCTGAGCAAAGCTCACTTGCATCAGTCGACGTGACTGCTCATCGGCCAAGCGATCAAGACCACTAATCAGTGCTTGCTCTAGGGTTTCCCCTCGGCTTTGAAAATCCAGTTGCACGCCAGGCATTACCGAACGCCATTGCAAGACCCGAGAATCAGCATCTGATACCGAAACCTGAAACACCCAGTCGGTGTCGTATCGCTCACTGGCTTGGCGCAAAGAGCTTATGTCAGACTGAGCTCCCAAAGCAGACAAGGCTAACTGCTCTTCCAGATCCCACAGGGGTAAGGCGAGCTGTAGACCTCGAAACTGAGCACGTTCACGCAAAGAGCGAGCCAAAGGACTTCTCTCCGAGTCAGACAACACCTCACCCTCTAGGTCAACCCAAAGCAGAGTCTGAGGGCGTACCAACGGCCAAAAGGGTTGGTTTTGCTGCCTTAGATAAGCCAACACCTCGGCCTGATCAAACTGCACCACCCAAAGCTGAGTTGGAATGGGAAGGTTAAGGGCATCTAACAAGGAGTCTTCACTGAACTCAAAACCATTACTGAGAACCAATGGCTGAATATTCTCTGGCGCAGGCATGTCAGGATTGGTCACACCAAGCATTCGAACCATCAGAGTCTGCCAAGCAGAGTCCAACTCTTGCTGGGCCTGCTGTTGATTAAAGGACATGGGCACCATGGTTTGCACTCGCATTAGCGACCAAGCTGGCTGGTAACAGGCAAACAAAAAACAAAAAATAACGACAATACGGGCCATAAAAGCAACTCTCCAAGGCAATGCGTCTATTTTGCCAGCAAAGCAGATAAAGCGAAACAAAGGGTGCCAGTCTTCAAGGCTTTTTCTTGCTGGGCAGTATCCTAGCACTGGCTTGCTAGGTATAATATTGCCTTTATTTAAGTTCATTGGAGCAGCCTAATCATGTCCAACCCTTCTGCCAAGCCCTCTCTTAGCTATAAAGATGCTGGTGTTGATATAAATGCTGGCAATGCCCTGGTCGATCGCATCAAAGGGGTTGCTAAGCGCACTAGCCGCCCAGAAGTAATGGGCAGTCTAGGGGGGTTTGGTGCCCTAACCCGCATCCCACAAAAGTATAAAAATCCAGTTTTGGTTTCCGGGACTGACGGCGTCGGCACCAAACTCAAGCTGGCATTGGACATGAACAAACACGATAGCATCGGCATTGACCTAGTGGCCATGTGCGTCAATGATCTTATCGTTGCTGGAGCTGAGCCGCTGTTATTTTTAGATTATTATGCCACTGGACACCTAGACATTGATGTGGCTGCGGATGTGATCAAAGGCATTGGTGCTGGCTGCGAACTCGCTGGCTGTGCTCTGGTCGGTGGAGAAACAGCAGAAATGCCAGGCATGTACCAAAAAGACGATTATGACCTTGCTGGCTTTTGTGTTGGCATTGCCGAAGAAGACGCAATCATTGATGGCAGTAAAGTCAAAGCCGGCGACAAACTTCTTGGACTGGCTTCTAGCGGCCCTCATTCAAATGGCTACTCATTAATTCGTAAGATCTTACAAGTCAGTGGCAGCACCCTAGACACGCCTTTTGAAGACAGCACTTTAGGGCAAACTCTGCTTGAGCCCACGCGCATTTATGTCAAAAACATTCTCAAGCTGATGGAGAGCATCGAAGTCAAAGCCCTAAGTCACATCACTGGCGGTGGACTACTGGAGAACCTACCTCGTGTTATGCCCGAAGATACTCAGGCTTTGATTGATGTCCAATCCTGGACTCGTCCAGCCATTTTCAACTGGTTACAACAACAGGGCAATGTTGACGAGCACGAGATGCATCGCACCTTTAACTGCGGCATTGGCATGGTCCTAGTGGTTAGTCCAGAACGGGCCAGCCAAGCCGAGCAAATCTTATCTGAACTGGGCGAAACAGTGTATAGCATTGGTGAAATCACGGCTGGCCGCCAGGGCGAAGCCGTTGTACTGCAGGGTTTATAAATTATGCCCAACATGGTCGTTTTAATCTCAGGCTCTGGTAGTAACTTACAGCGCCTGATTGATACTCAGGACGAACATGGCATGAAGATCAGTTTAGTCATTAGTAACCGCGCTGATGCCTATGGTCTGCAACGTGCTAAGCAGCACGGGATCAATAGCAAGGTACTCAGCCATAAGGACTACTCTGATCGCTCAACCTATGATCAGGCTTTAGCGCAGCTCATCAAAAGTGAGCAACCAGACTTAGTTGTGCTTGCCGGTTTCATGCGCATCCTAACGCCAGAACTGGTGAATCAATTTCTTGGTAGAATGATAAATATTCACCCCAGCCTGCTGCCAAAGTACCCTGGGCTGAATACCCATGCCCGCGCGCTGGAGGCTGGTGATGAACATCATGGCTGTACCGTACACTTCGTGATTCCAAAGCTGGACGCCGGGCCCAACATTGCACAGGCGCGCCTTAGAATTCTTGCCTCAGACAATGCCAACAGCCTTCAACAACGAGTACATCAACTGGAGCATCAACTCTATCCCCAGGTAGTGGCTTGGTTTGCTCAAGATAAACTGCAGATGAACGCTGAGCAAAGCTGGCTTGACGGCCAGCCGCTCAAGCCTCAAGGTAGGGTCTTTGATTATTCATGAATCTGAGCACCCTGTATGCCTAACATCCTTTTTTCTCCTGCCTTATTGAAGCTTAACCGCTTGTGCTTGGCCCTAGTCAGCCTAGCTGTCATCTGCATATCATCCAGCCAAGCACAGGCAAGCAATCTTGCAGCAATGGATTTACAGCTTAGTGCTCGCAGCTTTGGCTTTCCCAGCTTTAGTGCCCAGGGCAATCTGGAATTAAAACCCCAGGGCAACAATCAGTATCAGATGAAATTAGCAGCCAATGCACGCCTTGGCAGCCTGAGTGAAGAAAGTAGATTTAGTTGGCAGGACGGACAAATCAGCAGTCAAAGTTACAGCAGCACCAGCCGCTTAACTTTTTTCTCCGAGCAAAAGCGCTATCAATTCTCAGACTCGCGCATTACTGGCCGTGTCAATAACAATCAAGTTGATACCGCTAACCGACAAACTCTAGACCCTTTAAATCGTATCCTAGCCATTGGCTTATTAGCCCAGGACCAAGATGAGTTCAGCCTAAGTAGCATCAGTTGGCGCAGTGCTAACCAGCAGCAGTTTCGTGTTGTGGAGCGTGGGATGGCCAATACTCACCTTGGGCAACTTGATATTATGATCGTAGAGCAATTAGGCAACCGCAACAGCCGATTTTATTATGCGACCGAGTATCCTGGGATGCCGATTCTGTGGCAACAGTTTGATGACGAGCGCCTTGAATTTGAAGTCAGAGTTGAATCGGCGCAATTTGCAGGCCAAACAGTTTTACCAAATTAATTGCATGAGTACAGAGAAAATGACACTTGAATACTTACACCACCGCCATGGCCAGGGTCCAAGCAAAGCCGTAGTTCTTTGGCTGCATGGCCTAGGAGCAAATGGCCATGACTTTGTCGGCGCCCTGCCTCATCTTGGGTTGCAACCCCATACCTGCCTAGACTTTTACTTCCCCCATGCGCCAAGCCTACCAGTGTCCATTAATGCAGGCATGATGATGCCTGCCTGGTATGACATTCTCAGTATGGATTTCGAGCGCGAAGTCGACCTTAAACAGATCGAACAGTCGGCCAACGCCCTTAAACAACTGGTTGAAACAGTTAACACTGAACAATTACCTATCATTTTGGTTGGCTTTAGTCAGGGCGCAGCCATGGTACTGCACCTAGGGTTAGCTAAATTTTTGACACCCAAAACCGTGGTGGCATTGTCAGGCTATTTACCAGACCCAAGCGTAGCAACCAAGGTAGACTTCCCCATTGCCATTCATCATGGTGATCAAGATGCCGTTGTGCCCTTTAGATTGGGTGAACAATGCTGCAAACAACTGCAAGATCAAGGCAATCAGGTGAGTTTTCATTCCTGGTCCATGGGGCATGAAGTCAATGTTGAGCAACTGAAGCTGATTGGCCAGTGGTTCGAGCAATGCTTAGCTCCCTAACTTACGCGTTAATACCAGCGGGCAAGCTAAGCAAATTTGCTCTTATTGGCTATTTAATGCTGCTTTTTTGGGGCTCTCTGTGGCCTATAAACAGCGAACTGGTTGCCAATCATGACAAACTCAATCATCTACTGGGTTACGCTGGGCTCGGCCTATTATTAGGCTGGAGCCAAACACAGCTGAAACTTATACAGACCTGGCTAGTGACTTTTAGCATTGGAGTCTTGATTGAATGCCTACAAGGTCTGACCAGTTGGCGCTATTTTGAATGGTTCGACATGCTTGCAAATGGCATCGGCGCACTGCTTGCTTTACCGATTCTTTGGCTTATTCGGCGCCAGCTTGATCCTTATTTCCAGGCCTTAGTTTTAGCAAAAGAACAAAGTTGACTCCAGTCCTTCTTGCTAAGCTGATCTCGCCAAATATAACGCTGATTAAACCACAGGCCAGAGAAAGTTAATCTAACTCCCCAGGGCTGACACTGAATCCGCTTTATTTGCTTGGGCAGTTGATCTGTGAACTGCCAGTACTGACCACTACAGTGAACCTGGCCCGCAACCCTTAACTGCCTATGGCGCAACAAGAGATAGGGCACAGGCAACAAGAATAGGGCTGCTTGTGGCCATGGGGTTAAAAGCATCAATAGCAAAAGCAAAACATGACTTGCTATCAGCCATAGCCTAGCCAAGCGACTGTTTTGCAATTGAAATTGATGCTCTAAAGCCTCATCTGCCATTCGCATGCCATTGTTTAATGTGCTCAACCAATGGAACAAATTCCATGGTCGGCTCCCCCTTGCCTAAGAACCAATCAAACAATACCGGGTCTTCAAGGGCTATCAAATCCTGATAGCATTGCTGCTGTTGCTGGTTCAAAGCCGCAAAACCACCCCGCTCAACAAAGGGAACCAACAATAGGTCCAACTCCAGCATCCCCCTGCGGCTATGCCAAAAAACGCGATTGATTAAAGCCGATTGCATGTTTTCCCCTTGTCATCCACTACTAAAGAACCCTAGTATAACAAGCCCCTGTGTTGGATCTATAGAGGAATCCCATGAGCCAATTATTTCAACTTAGTCAGTACGGTCGCCTCGTGCTAGAAGGCAACAAAGCCGTTGACCTACTGCACGGCCAATGCTCGGCTGAGGTTAGAAAAATGAACCCAGGGCAGCATATTTTTACCAGCATCAACAATATTAAAGGCAGAACCCTAGCCACTTTTTTACTTTGGTGTGATCGAGCAGATCGCTTTTATTTAGAAACGCTTAAAGACAACCTACCCACACTGCAAACAATCTTAGCAAAATACTCACCTTTGTATCGTTGCCAAGTTTTAGAGGATGAATCCCTAGGCTATTTGGCATTAAACCCTGAAAACAAACCACATAATCCTGTGCGCTATCAGCATGGTTGGCTGCGATTTTGGCAGGAGCAAGCCTTACCGGCTGAACCACTAACTCAGAGTTGGTTAGCTTGCGATTTAAAACGAGGCTGGATTTTTTTATCCGCAGCACAAAGCGAGCAATACATACCTCTTTGGCTAGGCTTGGATCTAACGGACGGCATCAGCTTTACCAAAGGCTGCTATACTGGCCAAGAAGTGATAGCACGGTTGCACTATCGTGGAAAGGCCAAACAACGACCCACCCTGGCCGAGGGGCCCTCATCAACCATAGAGCACCTGCAACAGCCCGAGCTAGGCCAACTTATTGCCTATGATCTTGCGTCCAGTCCTGCCTGCGCTCTATGGCTTCAGCGTGCTGAACAGCAAGGCCAGACACCAAAGGGTTGGCAAATCATCAATTTTCAAGATTCAGAGAAACCACATGACGGATAATCTACAGGACTGGCTTGTACGATTTCATCAAGATATCAGCCGAGCCATGGCTGTAGATGAGCTTGAGCTGCCCACCTTACCTGAAATTGCCACTGCCCTACAAAGACTCAGTGCCAAGCAAGAGCCCTCAATTTCTGAGCTTGCTGCCATTGTCAGTCAAGACTCCGTTCTAACAGCGGAATTCCTCAGGCTCACTAATAGTCCTTTACTGGGCGCCAGAACCAAGATTGGTACCCCCTTACAGTCCATATCTCGGTTAGGCCTAGATTACAGTCTTAATTATGCCCTTGCTGTGTCTATGGAACAGCTCTTCGTTGCCAGCAGCCAGGTGCTTGATAATCTGGTTCGCAATACCTGGCGGCAAAATCAGCAGATTGCCAGAATGAGCCAGCAGATAGCAAAACAAACCGGCGCCTGTTCACCAGCTCAGGCTTATCTAGCGGGTTCATTACATCAAATAGGGGTTTTACCCATGGTCAGCTATTTAGACCAGTACCCTGAATTGCGTAACAACGGCATCTATGCCAAGAAAATTATCGATGGCATGCAAAGCCTGGTTGGTGGTCACTTATTAGCTCAATGGCGATTCAGTCCTGCAATGCAGGCGGTACCCAAGGCCTGCACCCAGCTCTACCGCCAAGAATCACAACCACTAGCGGATACAGTGATGCTGGCCAAAATACTTAGCCTACCTGATAACAAGCGCCAAGAAATATGGCCAAGTCTGCCACTGGTAGAGCTCTGGCAATTACCGGAGCCCAATCAAGGTTGGCTAGCAGAGCTGATAACACAGGCCAAACAATAGAGACCTAAATGCTGCATTACCAAGAATTACATCCCGATTGCGAACCAACCACCATCATTATTCATGGCCTCTTTGGCAGTGGTGACAACTGGAAATCTCTGGCTAAATGGCTGCCTGAACAGCGCATTCTACTAATTGACCTACCAGGTCATGGACAGTCAGAGTTACGTGGACACTGGCAACATAGCAAAGCCGCTCAGCAGGTGCTTCATTTAGCTGATCGCCTACAGATTGGCCAGTTTTCACTCCTTGGCCATTCACTGGGAGGCAAAGTGGCCATGAGCATAGCTAATATGGCTGCAGAACGCATAGAGCAACTGATCATCGCTGACATTGCTCCCAAGGATTACTCGCCGCACCATAGTCATATTTTCAAAGCCTTGCAGACCATTGACTGCCAAGCGCTAACCAACAGGCGCGACGCAGAACAACAATTGGCACAACAGGGTGTCAAAATGAAAGCAGTGCGCCAATTTTTACTCAAAAGCCTATTTCATGATGGTCAACACTACCAGTGGCGATTGGCGGTTGAGCAGCTTGGAGCAAGCCAGCCAGAACTCAGTCAGGCACCAGAGCTAACCCAGACTTTTGAAGGCGATTGTCTGTTCATCTTGGGAGAGCATTCAGATTATGTCCAGCTTAGTGACTACCAATTGATCAGGCAATACTATCCTCAGGCTCAAATCGAACGACTGCCACAGGCCGGACATTGGTTGCATGTAGAGCAACCAGATGCCTTTATGAGCCTAGTACGTCGGGCTTTGCAGCTGCCCTAGATCACTATCAACTCTGCTCTAAGTGCCCCTGCTGCTTTAACGGCTTCGAGAATGGCCATCAAATCAGCAGGTGTGGCGCCAATTTGGTTTACCGCGCGCACTAGATCGTCTAGGGTCACGGTCGGGCCCATTAGAAACATACGACTGTCCTCTTGATCCACCTCTATTTCCGTTTCGGGAACCACTACCGTCTCGCCATCAGCAAAGGCTCCGGGCTGATTAACCTGTAATTGATTATTAATGGTCACTGTCATGCTGCCATGAGTCACCGCAACAGGGCTAAGACGCACATTACCACCCATTACAATGGTACCCGTACGCGAATTGACTATTACTCTAGCGCTTTGCTGCGCTGGCTCAACTTCGATGTTTTCAATCACTGACATAAAGGATACACGCTGCGCTGGTTCCCTTGGCGCCACAACTCTAACCGCCGCCGCATCCAGGGGTTGAGCCGTACCAGGCCCCAGCAGATCGCTGATTTCCTCTGCCATGCGCCTAGCGGTAGTGAAATCAGGGTTATGCAGCAATAGGGTAATATGGTCACCATGGTGCAATCCCGATTCAACCGTCCGTTCTACTGTGGCCCCAGAAGGAATACGCCCGACCGAAGGTACATTAATGGTTAAGCTCGAACCATCATCACCATCCACACCCAGCCCCCCCACCACTAAATTGCCCTGAGCCACAGCATAGGTACGGCCATCGGCTCCCTTAAGTGCGGTCATTAACAGGGTACCACCACGCAGGCTGCGGGCATTGCCAAGGCTGGATACCGTCACATCAATCTGCTGCCCTGGCCGAGCAAAGGCAGGAAGATCAGCATTGACCGCAACCGCAGCCAGATTACGTGTACGTAAATTTTGCCCTGGTGGCATGGTAATACCAAACTGATCCAGCATATTGCGAAAAGTCTGATCAGTGAAGTTGTTATTATCACCCGTACCATCAAGACCTACCACTAGGCCGTAACCAACTAACTGGTTAGTACGCACACCCTCAATGCTGGCTAGGTCCTTGATACGATCAGCGAAAACAGCAGTCGACAGGGTCAATGACAGTAAAAGGATTGTGATCAATCTCATGCTGCTCTCCTAAAATGGCCAGGCAGGGCTATTGAAAAACCGAGTCAGCAGCCCTGGTTTGCTGGCATCCGCAAGAGCACCTGTACCAGAGTAGGTTAACTGTGCATCGGCAACACGCTTGGAGCTAACTTCATTGTTCAGGTTAATGTCTTCTGGACGCACCAAGCCGGTTATGCGAATTACTTCAGAACCATTATTTAGGGTAATCCATTTCTCACCCTGGATACGCAACACACCATTTGGATGAATATCGGCAATGGTTACCGTAATGGCTCCGGACAACGAATTGGATTGATTGGCCTGACCACGGCCACTGGCACTGCGTGAGCCGCTAACACCAGCAGACAACTCATTGCCTAAAATGCCCACCGGGGAGCCAAACAAACTAGGGTTGGCTAGCTCAATGTCAGTTTGCCTACTGCTACTGGCTTGGGCCGATTTTTGGCCACTGGTCTGCTCGTCCAAAATAACGGTAATTACATCTCCTACCCTTCTGGAGCTACGATCGCCATAGATGGAGCGCACATTGTTGTCTTGCCAAATAGCACCATTCGCTGCTGGTGGAGGGCTCATAGCCTGAGGCGGAACCGGAGCAAAATTCGGATCCCCTGGCCGCATTTCTGGTTCACCGCGCAACGCCTGTGACCCACAAGCAGTCAGCATTAGGGATAAGACCAGCAAGAGTAAAAAACGCATAAAGCCTCCTACAGGGTTTGAGTAATGAAGCCCAGCATCGAATCAGCTGTAGACACAACCTTAGAATTCATTTCATAGGCCCGCTGAGTGGCGATCATATCGACCATTTCTTCAACGATGGCAACGTTAGACTTTTCCAGCGCACCCTGAACCACAGAGCCAAAGCCATCCAGGCTGGGAATGCCGATCTCTGCCCCGCCACTGGCAGGAGTCTCGAGAAATAGGTTATTTCCTATGGCTTCAAGGCCAGCGGGGTTTACAAAGTCAACGATCTCTATGTTGCCGATTTCAATGGGCTCTGGGTCGTTATTCAAGAAGGCCTGTACAATGCCGTCGCGTGAAATGGTTAGGGTCTTGGTTTGCTCAGGCACGATGATGCCGTCACCCAACAAAAAGCCATTAGCATTAACGATCTCACCATCGGCACTCAAGTGAAAGGTACCATCTCGGGTGTAAGAAACAGTACCGTCTGGCATCTGAATCTGGAAAAAACCACGCCCGTTAATTGCCAGGTCTAGGGTTTGTTCGGTAATTTCAAGGTCGCCCTGAGTGAATTGCTTCTGTGTCCCTACCACCCTGGTACCACTGCCCAATTGCAAGCCCGAGGGTAGTTGGCTGTCCTGAGTTGACTGAGCACCTGGTTGACGCTGGATCTGATAGATCAAATCCTGAAACACTGCTCGATCTTTTTTAAAACCCGTGGTGCTGACGTTAGCAAGGTTGTTCGAGATTGTGGCTAGCTGCTTGTCTTGGGCTTGCAAGCCTGTTTTGGATACCCATAAAGCCTTATGCATGATCTTGACCCCTAATTAACTAATTCGTATTAACTGAGCAGACTGCTGCGACATATCATCAGCAGCGCTCATCATCTTGATTTGCATTTCATACTGACGATTGAGCGCCAGCACACTGATCATTTCGCTCACAGGGTCTACGTTAGAGCCCTCAACAAAGCCAGAGACTACCCTTACCTCAGGGGCAACGGCCAAGACCTCATCCTCTGGCTGCCAGCCATAGGGCCGAAATTGACCATGAGTGCCCTTCTCCATGTCACGGTAATCAGGGTTCACTAGCTTAATTTGATCCACGACCTGCAGCTCATCTGGGCCAGCACCAGGCGGTCGGATACTGATGGTGCCATCGCCCCCGATTTCAACTTTCTGATTAGGTGGCAAAACCAAGGGTACGCCATCGGCGTTCAGCACCGGCAAGCCATCACCATTATGTACCTGCCCCAGAGGGTCTAACCACAGGTCCCCTCTGCGGCTATAGGCTTCCAAGCCATCGTTCAGCTGTACCGCCAAAAAACCATCACCTGCAATGGCAATGTCTAAAGGATTGCCGGTAGGATTTAAAGGACCATCGTTAAAGTCGGTTGCGGGTCGCTCTACCTGAGCATAGGCTCTGGTAGGATAATGCTCACCAAAGACTGGCATGGAGCGAGCCTGCGCCCAATCGGCACGAAAACCATCGGTATTGGCATTGGCAAGATTATTGGCATGGGAAGTTTGCTGCAGCATGTTATGCTTCGCGCCTGTCATGGCAATGTAAAGTGCTCTGTCCATGGGTGCCTCGTCAAAAAGTCGGATCTAACACTATGCATACAGAAAACATGCCAACTTTTAATTACCTAAGTGGCTCGCCAACCCATGGTTTGTCGAGCTTGCTAGCAAGTGAAGTTGAGATAGCGGCAAAAAATAGACAAAGAAAAAGCCAAGCGGTAAAGCTTGGCCTCTGGTTTTAGAGCATGAATTAACGCAAATTAATAATGGTCTGAGTCACGGCATTGGCCGTTTCAATGGTCTTCGCGCTGGCTTGATAATTGCGCTGAGCAATGATCAAATTCACCAATTGCTCGGCAAGATCAACGGTCGACTCCTCCAAAGCCGCAGAGCGCATCCGCCCAAAGGTACCACTACCAGCCTCGCCAATGGTAGGTATCCCTGATTCAAAGCTTTCCATCCAGTAGGTACTACCAACTGGAGTTAAACCTTCGTTATTGGTGAATGAAGCCAAGGCGACCTGACCTAATAACTGACCCTCACCATTGGTATAACGGGCAAAGACATTGCCTTCTTCATCCACCTCAACATCTTTCAAGCGCCCAGAGGCATAACCATCCTGTAAAAATTGGTTACGCGCAAAAGGACTGCCATACTGAGTAGAGTTACCAACTCTAATGGTAAAGTTTGAGTCGGTATTTGGCTGCGAAATAGGCTGGGTGCCTCCTTCAGCCATGTTCAATGCTGGATAGGCACCCGTTGGGTTACCCTCTTCGTCAACAGGAGTCCAGTTCGAGACCAAGAAATTACCTGTGGCTTCACGGTCTAGGGTGCCATCAGCATTAAAATACTTTTTAAAGCTGGCGCGAGTAGGCTCCTGGTTATCAGGAAAAGGTAAACTTGTATCCGGATCACCTACGTCTTTACCATTGATCTGCACATAAACCGTCCAGGTATTTAGATCAAAAGGCCGATCAGGGTCAGGCGCATCCTTAACATAGAACATCTGCAGACGGTGTGGAATGCCCAGTGAGTCATAAATGGTTACCGAGGCCGTTTCGTTATAGCTTTCAGGATCATTAGGATCAAACTCATTGATGATGTATTCACTAAAGCTCGCAGAGGTCAGGCCACTGAATAAACCGGCCACCCTAGGATCTGGCTCAGTCATGCTGTAACCCTGATTTAGAATCATCTCCAGGGTCCCACCCACGCTCGCGGCAAAATCATCATTCAGAGTGCCCCCTAGCACCACTGGAGCAGTATCCGCACCACCCTGAACCAAG
Source organism: Saccharospirillaceae bacterium (assembly GCA_007116635.1). Taxonomy (GTDB): domain Bacteria; phylum Pseudomonadota; class Gammaproteobacteria; order Pseudomonadales; family Natronospirillaceae; genus SKIB01. Next base: position 41,449 of record SKIB01000011.1, on the reverse strand, counting down.
ATACTGTCTGTCGGAAAGGGCGAATCTATTTCAAACAACAGATCAATACCCAGTCCATTAAATAGCACCAGATCACCTGTCTCAGGGTCAAGACTGGCCTCCGTACCACTCAGGGTCGTTTGGCTATACCGATTTATTTCATCCACCAACTCAGGTAGAGTTCTAGCCGTGAGCGGTTGCGTATTCAGGGTGATTACCATTTGCCCTGAATGACTAAAGTCCTGTTCCAATACCCGTGCATGGGTTTCAGCAGATGCTTTAAGTCCACGGACATCACTAAGCTGTGCGGCAATCTGCGCCGCACTTGAGCCCTCAGGGATGGTGATGCGGCGCTCATCACCATCAGGTGCCTTCAACACGAAGCTCTGATCAGGGTAACCATTAGTCACCGCTGGCTGACCCAGAGTTAGATTATCGTTATTAAATCGGTCCACCTGCAACATCGCAAACAGAGCCTCTTGGCTAATGTCTTCACCAATAGCCCGAACATTAGTGACCGAAATGACACTAGCTTCACCCGCTTCATTAGCAATAAACTGTAATTTCTTATTACCAAACTCATCTAGGGTCACCCGAGCCTCAACCCCTATGTACTCATCCGCCGGAGCGGAGGCCAACTCACGATTAATAGCAGCCGCCAGTTGCTCAATGGTGCGTATGTTTTCATTGAGGGATACCTCGACCGAGCCAGAGCGATTGTCTGGATCCGGCAGGGGTACGCTTAGATTGATGCGAAAACTATGGCGCTTATCCTGTGGGTCAATGGCCGGCGGTGTGGACTGAGTGGAGTGACCCAACACTTCCATGGCGGCATCCGACCCGGTAATACTTAGCCCGTTACCATTAATATTGCCTAATTGGGTAGTATTGAATACCAAACGATTATTGACGGCTTCAACCTCGACCTGGCCACGAATGGCAGGGGTAGATTCAATCTGTGAGTTGATTACCGTCGCTAGCTGCCTAGCATTAGAGTAACTGCCAGATGGAATAGTAATCTGTGCACTGCCTGAAGGCTGACCCAATTTCTCGATAGTGAAGACATTGTTGGCAGGAGTGTCGTTGGCACCAGTGGTGGTTGCGGCACCACTGGCATTGGTTAGTCCTAGGGCTGACATGGTCACACCCTGGCTATCTGCTGTAGACCCAGACAAATTGTCTTGGATGGTAATCTGATTGGTGCCATTGTTAGGGTCTAAAATTCTAATTCGACCACCGGTTAGGCTTGGCTCAATCTGTGGTGCTAGGGTCGGCGAACCATAGGCAGCGTTGAGGCCCGCTTGCATATCAGTACGGAAGTCATTGAAATTAGTCCAGCCGCCAGCAGGCACGGTCAGGTCAACGGTTTCCGTACCCGTGCTAGCAGTGATGACAAAGCGCAACAAGTCATCATCCACACCAGTCACCCCTGCACCTAGCGGAAAACTGGCAATCTGGCCAGCAGTTAAGCGACTGGGCGTGCCTACTACTAAGTCTTGAAAGGTAAGGCCAGCCGGCAAGTTACCCTGTACCGAAACTGGAGTCCCCTGAATCGTCTGCAGGTCAATGCCTCCGCTACGGAACAGCGGCGTGCCAGCGCCGGGTAGGACATCTGGGCTCGTGGAATTGAAGTTTAGGGCAGCATAGGCATTACCACCGCCGCCGTTAGCCACCGTCATGTTGGTGCCGTCTGAGGCATAAATGCCTGCCGTTAACAGATTGATGCGCGACGGATTAGTGCTGTCTACCTCAGCTCGAACCTTACCATTGAGATTGGCGTTGGCCGCAATGGAAGAGTTAAAAGCATTAACCATGTCTTCAACAGAGCTTAGGGTAATGCCTGAAAAAGGGGTAATGGTTTCATTAATTGCCCCTTGAATATAGGGGCCATTAAGGCTGATGTCGATGGCCCCATTGTCGGAAAACGGAAAGCTAATGGCTCCGCCAGTTTCTGCCGTTAAGTCGAGGCCAGCAGCAGGGCTGCCGGTAATCTGAAGCGATCTACCATCAGTGGATACAACTCTTATTCTGGTGCCATCTTCTGGGTCTACTTCAGCACGTACACGGCCCTGCAAGCTTGGGTTAGCCTGAACACCTCGATTCAGAGCATTAACTAGCTCAAACATTGAGTTTGCCGACATGGGGATGGGCTGTAAGGTTTCTGCTGGCGACCCACCTATACCAATCTGGAAGGTTTGCAGCCCCAAACCTCCGCCAGGTATGGTAACTGGATCCGAAGTCCAAATGATGTCATCAGCCACAGGATTACCATTAAAGGTTGCGGGCAAACCTGTGGTTAGGGGTATATCAAAGGTGTCCAATGACGAACGAGTTGCAGTAGGCAAACCAACCTGAGCCACCCCAACAGCCAGACCATCGGTTTGGGTCATGGAACCCAGTTGCTGCAGCACTGGTGCATCTGCAGGAACATTAACCATAGCGGTAACTTCTTCTGTGCCGCGAGGTGGCTGGGTGCCCGTTTCTACCCTAAGATCATTTAGAATACCACGCAATAAATTAGGGCCATCCATGCCATAGCCTTGCAAGCGAGCACCCGTATTACTGACCACAAAGCCTTCACGGTCAAGACTGAACATACCAGATCTGCTGTATACAGTATCACCGCCTTGGCGCAAGACAAAAAAACCCTGACCATCAACAGCCAAATCAAGGGCACTTTCTGTTCTGGAGATATTTCCCTGGTTAAATTTTTGGGCAATGGCGTTAACCTGCACCCCGCTGCCTACTGGGTCGCGACCCATACCAAGAATCGAATTAGTATAGGCATCCCCAAACTCAGCTCGACTGGCTTTGAAACCAACGGTACTGGCGTTGGCAATGTTGTTACCTGTGACTTGCAGATCGGTGTTAGCAGCTTTTACACCGGACAGTCCTGTTGTAAATCCCATAGCACCCCCTACAAAGAATTAATGCGAGCAACATCGGTCATCTTAGCCGTGCCCCCGCCTAACAGATTAAGAACAATTTCGCTGTCTTGCAGAGTCACACTCTCTACTCTTTTGCTGACAGACACCGCCAGAGCTTCATTTGCACTGCCAGTGTTTGCCATAACGCGAAACATATAACCACCCTCTGGATGCGGCAAAACATTGCCATCCTCATCGACCTGCAGATGGTCATAACTCATGTCCAACAATTGACCATTAACTTCGATATTAATACCATCCCAACGAAAGCTAAGGTCGCCAGGCAATTGGTTACCTAGTGCATGTTGCTCTACCACCTGACCAGCCTCGTCCTCAATGACTAGCATTAAATCATTAGCGCCTACTGGCACATCTGCTACGCCCTGCACCAAATCGCCCCAGATCAACTGTGATTCCTGATTGTTAGCCAGGGTTACTGAGCGCCCAACCAGGGTAGAAGCCTGCAAAGCCTGGGATGAGCCAAAACTGGTAGCCAAACGATCAAAATTATCTGCTAAGTTGGTCACCCCTTCGACGGTACTAAACTGCGCCAATTGAGCCACAAACTCAGCATTTTGCTGAGGCTCTAACGGATTTTGGTTGTTGAGTTGTGTAATCATCAACGTCAAAAAATCATCTTTACCAAGCTCGTTATCCTTGGGCTGCTCTTTAAAGCGCTGCTCACTACTGAACTGCGGCAGAAAATCGTTACCATTAATACTGGTCATGGCAGCCTCCTATTAACGACCCAGGGTCAGGGTTTTTTGTATCAGTGTTTTAGCGGTGTTGAATACCTCAGTATTGACCGAAAAACTGCGTGAAGCTGAAATCATATCAGCCATCTCTTCCACCACATTGACGTTAGGACGATACACATAACCATTTTCATCCGCCATGGGGTGCGTGGGCTCGTAACGAATGTCTAGAGGTGCATCCTTTTCGACAATGGCCGCTACCTTTACACCATTGCCGACATCGGCATCCAGGTCGACCGCGCTGAAATTACGATCTGCCCAACGCTTTTGCTCGACCTGAAAGATTGGCTTGCGCGCACGATAGGTTTCATCAATGGAAGAGCTGACGGTCTCAGCGTTGGCCAAGTTGGACGCCGTGGTATTCAAGCGAATGGACTGAGCATTCATGGCTGAGGCTGAAATGTTAAAAACATTACTCAACATAATTATTCCCCTTTGATGGCGTTCATCAAACCGCGCATCCGATCATTCAAAAATTCAAAACTGGAGTTGTAGCTCATGGCATTGGTGGCAAACTCAACATTTTCTTTGTGCGGGTCCACGGTATTGCCATCGATTGAGGGCTGCTCAGGTGTACGGTACAGTAAGTCCCAGCCAACTCGACCTCGGCCTTTAAGATGCGATTCACTGGTGCGCTCAAGCGGCATACTGGTTCTCTTACTCACCTGATCACGCATGATGGCATTAAAATCAATGTCCCTGGCTTTGAATCCCGGCGTATCTGCATTCGCCAAATTATTGGCTAATATTTCGGTTCGCTGTGCTCGAACGCCAAGCGCTTTTTCATGAATACCAAAGGCTCTGTCAAAACTGGGTGCACTCATCTTTGCCGCTCCTCTATCATCTGCAGGATTAAAAGCAAAAGTTATGCCAAATATACCGGCAAACATATTTGCTGAGATTTACGGCTGCCACAACAGGCCCTAGGCATGATCATGGGCGATTGGTTACTAGCAGAAAGCCAATTACAATCTGTGCCTATACAGTGTCAGACCTTACCCAATCAAGCTCACGCTTAGGAAGAATACCAAGGGCTGATTCGCTCAATTCGTCATTTTATTGAGTAAGTATTCCTGCAATCGCTCTAACAACCTAATCAGTGCCTGTCCATGGTGGTCTAGCTGAGTCAGACACTGCTGTTGCCGCGACAGACTATCTGGCCTTTGCTGTTGCAGTTCATGGTCCACAGCCATCAATTGCCGATAGATAGCTTCAATGGCAATGAAATCATCTCGCTGCCGATAATTAAATTCGTTGTCGTCGCCATTGAAATACCACTGAGCAAAGTAATTCTCATCCGTTAATGCCTGGCCCCTTGTAGGATTAATTCCCTGTATAACCAACATTTGATGCTGCATAAATTGCCCAAGCCAAGCCATACAACTGGCAATGTGTCCATGAGTCATGGTGCGATAGGCGGCCAAACTCAGTTGCTCTGCCCGCCCTAAATGGCTAGTAAACATCTGCTGAAACTCTGTCAGCTCGGTAGCAAAATGCTGGGTTTTAGTCTCGTTTTGGCTAAAGAAATGCTGTACCCGCTCAGTATTGTCATTCACCTGGCCAATTAACTGAGCAATACCAGCAGTGGTTTCAGTGGCTCGTTTAGCCAGAGCTCGCACCTCGTCCGCCACCACGGCAAAGCCACGCCCCTGCTCACCAGCACGGGCTGCTTCAATGGCGGCATTTAGCGCCAATAAGTTGGTTTGTTCGGCAATCTCGGCAATGACCTTTAAGAAACCGGCAATCTCCCCTGCCAGTCGGCGCAGGCTAGAGGCCACGCCCTGATTATCGCTAATGAGCCTTTGGCTGTCTTGCAACTGCAGGATTAGGTTGTGCAACTGCTGAGCACCTGCCTGAGTTAACTGTTTCTCTTCAGCCTCTTGGCTCATGGGAGCAAATAATTGCTCATTGGCCTGATCAACCTGCTGAATCAAACGCTCTTGCTGCGCCAGCATAACCAAAGCCGCCTGCTTGGCAAAGCTTTGATCTTGTGCCTGATCCAACTGCTGAACCAGCATCCGCTCGCGCTCCTTGGCATCCGCCAACTCTTGCTGCAATCTTAGCTGTGATTGCCTTTGCTCATCCAGCTGTTGCTCGAGCACAGCAATCTTTTGTCGTTCTTTCGCTGCAAACACAAGACCTCCTCAAGTCTTTACCCCTTGCCATGAATTAACTATAGACCAAGATTTCTAGCTTTTTGCCACCTTGATCCCATACAAAGGGTTCAAGCTGGTTTATCATCCCCTGCTTGGGATGATCACCACAGGATTGCGCATGACCTCAGCAGCACGAATTGGCATCATTGGCGGCGGTATCGCTGGCTCGACCATCGCCCTTTATTTGGCGCAGCAAGGCCTAACGATTGAGCTTTTTGAGCAGGGCAGCAGCCTGGTCAATGGCCCACCGGTCTGCCACCTGCATGCTGGCGGCAATTTTTACCGTGAAATCAGCGATCAGCAGTGCCGTGAGCTGCTGCTGCATTCGTTGCACACCATGCAGCTCTACCCTCAGGCGGTAAACCCTAGGCCAACCCTGATTGTGCACCCCTGCTCTGACCCAGGCGAGCCACTGCAGCTCTTGCCTCGCCTCAAGATGCTCAGATCCTATTATCAAGACTTAATTGCTGCTGACCCCAGCCTCAAATTGTTGGGCGAGCCTGCGCAGTATTTTCAGCTATTTGAGCGCGCCGAACTGCAACAACTGGCTCAGCAGCCGCTACCGCAGCAAATACAGCAACCCAGTGATTGGTTGATTCCAGTGGCCAAGGAGCTACAATTTGACCAGCTCAAGTTCCCTTTGGTTTTGGTGCAAGAATATGGCCTGAGCCTGTTTCGCGTTGCTGCCACTGCCCAACTGACTTTAGAGCGACTGAGCAATGTGCAGTTGCACCTTAATACGCCCGTAGAGCAGATCCAGGCCTTGGCGCCCGGCTGGCAAGTGCGCAGCGGCCAACAAGACTTCAAGCTGGATTACCTGATCAATGCCGCCGGTTTTCGCAGCGGCCAGATTGATGACTTACTGCTAGAGCGTCCGGCGCGCTGGGTGGAATTCAAGGCTGCTTATTTGGCTCACTGGCCAGAATGCCAGGGATTGTGGCCCGAGCTGATCTTTCATGGGCCAAGAGGCAGCCACAATGGCATGGCGCAACTCACGCCCTATGGCGAGGGCCTGTTCCAGTTACACGGCATGACGCCCGACATTACCCTGTTCCCTAAGGGCTTGGTGGCCAACAAACCAGATTCGGCCCAGCCGCAATTGCCAAGAGCACTGCTGCAAAAGATCGAACAGGGCTGGCCCAATGAGCTGGTGCAAAGCCGCAGCCACAAGGCCATAGCCCATCTGGCGCAGCACCTGCCTAACTTTGCCGCTGCCCAGCCTGCAGGCAAGCCGCTCTTTGGCGCGCAGCAAATTCCCGGCCCTGACCCCAGCCTACGTGCCGCACAGGTCAGCTTTGGACAGGGTTTTGCCCGAGCCGAGATCGTCAAATCCAGCAGTGCCATCTATGCCGCGCAAAGCATTTTTACCCAGCTCTGCCAGCTTGGCTTGGCGCAAGGGCCGGCCAAGGCCGCCAAACTGAGTAGCCAACTGAGTTTGAGCGAGGTCGAAGCACTGGCCCTAAAGCTGAGCCAAGAGCGGCAATACCCTGAGCAACTGGCACGCAAAACCGGACAGTCCTGGGCCACCGCCCTGGATAAAGATTAAACCAGCAGCAAACCAACCACGGGAGTTAAGTGCCGCAAATGCAACAAGAGCTTTGGGTATTGCTCGGCAAACGCCTGATCAATAATGACATCAGCGGCGAAGGTTTGGCGCGGGTGCGCTTTCTTGCCGCGCAACTGGCACAGGCACCAGAGGGTTGCTTGCTGGCCATTTGTGGCGGCATCATGCCCGGCAGCCAGGTGCGTGAAGCCGATTGCTTCTGGCGGCATTGCCAGGGCCTGTTACTTGAGCAGGGCCTCCACTGGCCCAGAGAGCGCTTAATTCTGGAAAACCGCTCCACCAGCACCAAAGAAAACCTGCAGTATTTGGCAGGCTTACTGCTGCGCCATCCCAGGCTGGCGCAGCAAGCGCAGCTGAGACTGCGTCTGGTGTCCAGCGAACATCATCTGCAGCGCATCCTTGGCATTCAGCAGCGTTTTCCCAGGCGTGGCTTGCTGTTGCAACTGCAGAACAGCCTGGGCAGGGCCGGTATTAATGCCCAGATTGGTGGCAGCATTGAGAATCATTTGCCTGCGCCCTACCCTTATCAGGGCACACGGGCTCAGGCCTATCTGGAGCTGCAACAATTGACCCACTGGCGGGTGTATCTGGATTTGTTGCTGCTTGACCCCAGAGCAATGGATCGTCAGCAAGGAACGGAGGTACGAGCCATGACCGCGCAAAGCCTAAACAGGCTTGAGCATTTAACACAGCAAGGGCCGTCAGACCCTGGTGAACTGCGAGCAGCGATTCACAGCCTGCAGGCCTTATTACAGCAATCTTCTAGCCTGAGCGGCCCTGAGCAACTGCAACAGCTGCGCCAGCAAGTAGAGGCGATATTCCAACAGCTGAGCCGAGAATTGGATCCGGATCAAGACTTAACAAGCCAAGACCGATAAATCGCCCTAGACTCTGTTAATCTGTTGGCTTTTATGCCAATTTAGGCCATTAACATTCGCCAGCCTTGGAGAGCCTCTGCATGAACCAGCCAGCACTGCCGCTTGACTTACACTTCATCAGTAACCAAAACGGCAAGCTGCACCTCAGCTTGAGTTTAGAAAACACCAGCCAAGCAACCCTGCCTGCTGGCATGTTAGCGATTGAGATTCCACGGGCCATGCAAGGCCAGCTCACCACAGGCGCAGAGTTCATTAAGCAGGCGGGCGCCCACATTGAACTGCAGATGCCAGAGCCTCTGGCGCCAGGCCAATGCTGGCAATTTGAATTGGTCAGTCATCATGCTCGTCTGTTCAATGTCATGGAACTGCCCAAAGGCATCTATCTACAATATCAGCAGCAGTGCTGGCCGGTTGAATTGCGCCAGCATGACATGCAGCAACCTGAGCCGGTTAACAATCTAGCTATTCAATTACCCCAGGGCGTGCTTGGCATCCTGCCAGAACCTGCTGCCTGCCATATGGACAGCGGCTTTCTGACAGTACCAGAGAGCTGGCGGGTGTCTGAGCTCAGCTCGGCTTGCCAGTGGTTTGCTCAGTATCAACCGGTCAACCAGAGCTCTGATGTCAACCTTGAGTTACTGACGAACAGCGAACTGCCGGATGAGGGCTATCAACTCTTGATCCATGCCCAGGGCGTGACCATTCACAGCAGCAGCCCAGCGGGTGAGCTCTATGCCTTGGTCAGTCTGGCGCAATTATTGGCCCAACAACCGCAACAGCTTGCTTGCCAGCGCATTGAAGACCAGCCACGCTTTGACTATCGTGGCCAGATGCTGGATTGCTCACGCCATTTTCATCCCATCAGCACCATCAAACAGCTGCTGGAACAAATGTGTTGGCTCAAGCTTAACCGCTTTCATTGGCACCTCACCGATGACGAAGGCTGGCGTTTGCAGCTGGATTGCTACCCTGAGTTGACCAGCAAAGGCGCTTGGCGTGGCCCTGGGCTAGCCCTTGAAGCGCAATTTGGCTCGGGCTGCCAGGCATACGGCGGCTTTTACAGCAAGGCCGAAGTGAGAGAGGTGCTGGACTTTGCTGCGGCGCGTAACATTCTGGTGATTCCGGAAATCGACATCCCCGGCCATGCCAGAGCCCTGATTAAGTCCCTGCCCGCGCTGCTGGTCGAGCCGGAGGATAAATCCGAATACATTTCCATTCAGCAGTACCGAGACAATGTGCTCAATCCGGGCCTAGCGTCCACCTATCAGGTACTGGAAACCATTTTGGCAGAAGTGGCGGACCTGTTCCCTGGCCCCTACATTCACCTAGGAGCCGACGAAGTACCTGAGGGCGTATGGCTGCAATCACCCGCTTGCCAAGCCAAGGCCGCAGCCCTTGGGCTGGAATCGGTGCGCGATCTGCAAGGCGTGCTGTTGCGCCATCTGCAAGATTTCTTGCGCGCGCGTGGCAAGGCACTGATTGGTTGGGAAGAAGCCATTGAAGGTGACAAATTGGCCAAAGACGCCAGCCTTTGTTCTTGGCGCGGCATCGATGCCGGAATCAAGGCCGCCAATGCCGGCTATCCGGTGATCATGTGCCCAGCGCAGTACACCTATTTTGATCTGGCCTGGAACAACGACATCCATGAGTTTGGTGTACTTTGGGCTGGCCCACTGAACCTCAAAACCAGTTATGAGTACGAACCACTGAATGAGCAGCTAACGCCTCAGGGGAGCGACAAGATCATGGGCGTGCAAAGCCAACTCTGGTGCGAAGGGGTCGAGACGGTCGATCAGGTGCATTACTTGCTGTTCCCCCGTCTGCTGGCCACCGCCGAAACCGGCTGGAGTCAAACCAAGGACTGGCAACGCTTTTTGACTCGCTTGCCCTATCAACTGGCGCGCTTAAAGCAGCAAGGCATTGGTCACCGACCGCTTTAGCGGCACCTGAGCCAGAATAAATCTGCTACACTAGCAGCAGTTTGGATAAGAGCAGGCAGCATGAGCGGACAACTTTTTTGCATTTCAGCCCCCAGTGGGACCGGCAAGAGCAGCCTGGTTAAGGCCATTCTTGCCCAAGACGAACATCTCCGAGTGGCTGTGTCCCATACCACCCGGGCACCCAGACCGGGTGAGGAGAATGGCCGAGAGTATCATTTCGTCAGCCAAGAGCAGTTTGTCGAGCAGATCGCACAGGGTCAGTTTCTTGAACATGCTCAGGTGTTTGATAACTACTATGGCACCAGCCAAGAGCAGGTGAACAGACTGCTGGCCGAGGACCTAGATGTGATCTTGGAAATTGACTGGCAGGGCGCGGCCCAGGTGCGCCACCTCAGGCCAGACATGATCAGCATTTTCATTCTGCCGCCCAGCCTTGCCGCCCTTGAGCAACGCTTGCGTGGCCGTGGCCAAGACAGCGAGCAAGTGATTGCTAAACGATTGAGCAAATCGCAGGACGAACTCAGCCATTACCCCGAGTTTGACTACCTGGTGGTCAATGATGACTTTGTTCAGTGCCAGCAACAGTTACTGAGTATCATCGCCAGCCTAAGGCTGCGGCAAGATAAAATGAGCCACAGGCAACAAAATTTACTGCAACAGCTGTTGAGTTAATGACCAATCCGAGTAAACTACCCAACCGCTAATTCGACCGAGGAACAAAGATGGCACGAGTGACCGTTGAAGATTGCCTAGAGCACGTAGACAACCGTTTTGAACTGATCATGGTAGCATCACGCCGCGCGCGTCAGATCGCCAATGACGAAGTTGATGCCTTGGTTGCTTTGGAAAATGACAAGCCCACCGTGGTTGCCCTGCGTGAAATCGCCGAAGGCCTGATTGACCGTGAAGGTCAACCCAAGGTAAGCAGCAGCGAAGAGCCTTCGTTCGTTTCCTAGTTTAGCCGCGCATAGCTCCACCAAGATTGCTGGCACAGTCTGGCCATCCGTTTTGGTTTCAGCAGTTTTGCCCGCAAAAGGGCTGACAAGCCTCTGTCAGCCCTAGCATTCCCTCCACAGGCTGTTAAACTAAATTGATTCTCGTCAATGACCTTGGAGCAGCCTCAGTGCCGACCATAGCAGATCTTGCTAAACGCCTTGAAAGTTACCTGTCGCACGAAAAGATCAATCGTGTAAAGCGCGCTTATTACTTTGCCCAACAAGCGCATGAAGGTCAGTACCGCAGAAGTGGCGAGCCCTACATCATTCATCCCTTGGCAGTGGCCAACATTCTGGCCGACATGCACATGGATCATCAGTCATTGATGGCTGCCATGCTGCACGATGTACTGGAAGACACACCGGTCACCAAGGAACACTTGGTGGCGCAGTTTGGTCAAGGGGTGGCAGAGATCGTAGACGGCGTCTCCAAGCTGACCTTTTTGCACTTTGAAACCAAGCAAGAAGAGCAGGCGGAAAACTTTCAAAAAATGATCCTGGCCATGGCCAAGGACATCCGTGTGATTCTGGTGAAACTGGCCGACCGCCTGCACAACATGCGCACTCTTGGGGTGATGCCGCCACACAAAAAACGCCGCATTGCCCGTGAAACCCTGGATATCTATGCCCCCATTGCCATGCGCCTTGGCATTGGCAATCTGCGCAAAGAATTGGAAGACCTGTGCTTAGCCTCCATCTACCCCATGCGCGCGCCCTTGATTGCTTCGGCCGTGGCGCAGTTACGCGGCAACCGCGCCAACTATGTCAAACAGGTGCAGGAGTCTGTTTTCAAGCGCTTACAAGAAGAAGGCATTAGCGCCATAATTGAATCAAGGGAAAAGCATTTATTTTCTATCTATGAAAAAATGCGCCTACAGGGCAAATCCTTTGAAGAAATCATGGATGTCTATGGTCTGAGGATTATTGTTGGTAATATTGACCAATGCTACCGAACACTGGGTGTTGTACATAATTTTTACAAACCAATTCCCAATCGTTTCAAAGATTACATAGCCATACCCAAAACCAATGGTTATCAATCCTTGCATACCACCATGATTGGCCCTCATGGCGTACCCATAGAAGTTCAGATTCGCACCAAAGAAATGAATGAGATGGCTGCCCATGGCATCGCAAATCATGATCTCTACAAGCAGAATGATTCCAATGACCCACATCCGGCCCAAGCTCGAGCCCACCGCTGGATGAAAAGTCTACTGGAAATGCAACAGCGTGCTAACAGCCCAATTGAGTTCATCGAAAATGTGAAAATGGATCTGTTCCCAGACGAGATCTATGTTTTCACTCCTAAGGGCCGAATCATGGAACTGCCGACCGGGGCCTGTGCGGTTGACTTTGCCTACGCGGTACACACCGATATTGGCAATGCCTGTGTCGGCTGCTTGATCAATCGCGAACAGGCACCGCTTTCTCAACCCCTCAAGAGCGGGGATTCGATTCGCATTCTGACCAAAGAAGACGCCAGACCCAGCCCAGCTTGGCTCGATTTCGTCATAACTGCCAAAGCTCGTGCCAATATTCGCCACTTCCTCAAACATCAACAGCAACACGAATCCTTGGCCCTTGGGCAAAAAATGCTGCACAGCGCCTTGCAACAGCTTGGCAGCGATGAGCAACAGGTTAGCGCAGAGCAATGGCATAAAATTGTTGAACATTTCCAACTAAACAACAAGGATCAGTTACTGATTGATATTGGCTTAGGCAACCGCCCAGCCTTTATGGTGGCTCGCGCCCTAATCACCTCTGAGTCCGACTCTGAGCTCAGCCAGCACCCGCTGACTATTTCTGGTCAAGAAGGCATGGTTATTCAGTATGCCAAATGCTGCCGCCCCATTCCTGGTGACCCCATTATTGGCATCGCTAGCAAAGGCAAGGGCTTAATAATTCATGTTGAGAGCTGCCCAAATATTGCCGAAGTTCGACAGGACGCAGCCCGCTGCGTGCCATTGATTTGGGATCAACAAATGCAGGGTGAGTTCGTGGTTGACCTAAGGCTAGAAATGGAAAATCAACGTGGTGCTTTGGCGGCGGTGGCTGCAGCAGTGGCAGAAGCCCAAGCCAATATTGAAGCCATTAATATGGAAGAACTCGACGCCCGCATCAGTCGAGTGAATATCAGCGTCAGCGTCACTGACCGAGTGCATTTAGCACGCGTCATTAAACGGTTAAAAAAAATTATCACCATGACGCGTATTGCTAGAGTAAAAGCCTAAGGCTACAGACCCTAACCCAAGTTGAAGGATATTAAGATGAACCAAAGTAAATGGTTTACCGAAATTTGGGCCGGAGACGGCTCCAGTTTTTCGCTCGGTATTGAAGAACTGCTGCACAGCGAACAAACACCCTACCAGAACATCGAAATCTACAAAACCACCCATTGGGGCAACCTGATGGTGCTGGATGGCTGCTACATGGTGTCCGATCGAGATAACTTCCTTTATCACGAGATGATGACTCACCCTGCGCTCTTCACCCACCCAGACCCTCAGACCGTGGTTATCATTGGTGGCGGCGATTGCGGTACCCTGAGCGAGGTGCTCAAGCACCCTAGCGTAAAAAAGGTAGTACAGGTCGAAATCGACGAACGGGTTACCCGAGTGGCAGAAAAGTTCTTCCCTGAGCTTTGTGCCAACAATAATGATCCAAGAGTTGAATTCGTCTTTGGCGATGGCATCCAATGGATTGAACAGGCCGCAGCCAACAGCATTGACCTGTTGATCGTCGATTCCACCGATCCTGTAGGCCCAGCCGCTGGCCTGTTTAATCGTGAGTTTTTCAGCCAGTGTCTGCGTGTACTTGGTGACCAAGGCCTGATGGTGCAGCAGAGTGAATCGCCCCTGTACCATACGCATTCGATCATCAAAGAACTACACCTGGAGATGAAAGCCGCTGGCCTGACACAGGTTCACACCCTGCCCTTTCCGCAGCCCATTTACCCCTCCGGCTGGTGGAGCTGCACCATGGCTAGTAAAGATTTAAATCCCAAGACCTACAACCGTCAGCGAGCCGAGCAAAAGACTTTTATTACTCACTACTATAATGCAGACATTCATCAGGCTGCTTTGGCGTATCCAGAGTTCATGCGCCGTGGTTTAGAATCTTTAACCTAAGCTTAGGATACAATAATGCGAATTCTCACCTGAGAATTCGCCTCTTGTCATGCTGCATTAGCAAAAAGCTGCTAGTCTAAAAAAGATACTAACAACTTTTTGGAGGATCCATGCAACAGAATCCTTTGGCCTGGATTGTCGCCGCCATCCTTGCCCTTGTAACCGCTGTTTTTGCTTGGTTATGGTATGAACAACAAAACGACAATCAAAGGCTACAAACTCGCTTCAATAACATCAGTCAAGATCGAGATAGAGTTCAACGAGACAATAATGAGCTACGCTCTCAGATATCAGGCCTGCAACTGGACCTGAACCAAGCGCATAACCAAGTAAACGAACAGCAACAAGAGCAACTCAGCGCTGTACAAGCCGAGCTTGAAGACACACAACAACGCTTAGGTGAAAGTCAAAGCCAAGTACAAAACCTTAGCCAGCAAGCCGATGAGCTAGAACGCCAACTGACCGATAGTCTGAAGCTAACACAAGAGTTAGAAGATACCTTGGAGTTAAGTCAAGCCCAGGTTGAGCAATTAGAAATACAGCTTACTGAAGCTCAGATGCCTGATCCTGATCTAGGCCTTGCACTACAGCAAAGCCAAGCGCAAGTAGAGCAATTGCAACAAGAATTAGCTGATTTACGCTCCCAAGAGCCAAATGAAGCGCAATTAGACGCTGAACACTTAGGGTCAGAGTTAAGTCGACTTACTGATGAAAGAAGCCAACTGGCTGAGCAGCTCGAACAAGCCAATACTGCTCTAGGTCGCACTGAGGCAACTCAGCAAGAACTGCTGAGTCGATTAGCCGCCATGAGTCATGACGAGGATACTCAGCAGCAAAACGAACAGTTACAACAAAGGCTTGAACAGTTGGAAACTGAGAATCAAGAGCTAAGACAGCGGCTGGAAAGCTCACTTGGGCAAATGACCGACCTGCAACAGGTAGCCAGAGAACTTCGGGATGCCAGGGCTGAAGCCGAGGCAGCCGAGCAACGCCTGCAAAACCAAGAACAACAGTTAGCCAGCCTCAACCTTGAACTGTCCAGCCGTGAAGCCGAGGTACAGGAGTTGAACCAACAACTTGGACAAACCAGCAGTGAAAAGGATGGTATCAACGAACGCCTTGCTGTCTTAGCTGATGAGCTTAGTCAATTGAGTGACACCAAAGAGCAACTCGAAGCCAGCCGAGATAGCTCACGCTCTGACCTAGCCATGGCCCAAGAAAAGGCAGATGAGCTGCTCAACGAGAATATAGCTTATCAAGAGCGGATCGAGCAGTTACAGAAAGAGCTTGAAAGGCAAAGCCAGGCTGCTAGTCAGCTAGCTGCTGAGCTTAGTGAGCTCAATGTGGAGCGTGACAGTTTAGTGTCTGACCTAGAGGATGGCCGCACCGTCATAAGGCTACAAGGCCAACTACTATTCCCCTCTGGGACTGCGGAAATTTCTCCTGCAGGCAAGAGTGCCTTGGCTGCTGTGGCAAGATCTCTAGAAGCTTTCCCTGATCATCGTATCAGTGTTGAAGGCCATAGTGACAATCGCCCTATTGGCACCACATTGAGTCGCTTTTACCCCAGCAACTGGGAGCTATCCACTGCTCGTGCCAGTGCCGCTATTCGCGAACTCGAATCTCTAGGCATAGACAAAGAACGCATGCAGGCCGTTGGCCACGCTAGCAACCAACCGGTACAGCAGGAAGATAGCGCTGAGGCACGTCAAGCCAATCGACGCATTGACATATTATTATTCCCTCCGGTGGAGCTGATCTTTAAAGAAGATCTATAATGTTGCTGGCAGGAATGCCATATTACTGATGTCGGCCAGCCAAATACTGCTCGCGATTACGGGTCTTAGCCGCTTCGCTCTTTTTCAACAGCACATAAAAAGCTCCAGCACCACCGTGCTGGGGCTGAGCACTATGAAAGGCTAAGACTTCCTGAAGATTTTTCAACCAATGAGCAACAAAGCTCTTCAAAACAGCCTTTTCTGGGCCTCGCTCACCCTTGCCCGGCAAGATAATGGCAGTCCTTACCTCATATTTCTGACAATCCATAACAAAGCGAAACAGCTCATCTCTGGCCTCAGCCACAGTCATGCGATGCAAATCAAGGCGGGCTTGCTGCTCATATTTGCCCAAACGAAGATTGCGGTACACCCCATGAGCAACACCATCACGACAATAGCCAATAATATCCGTTGGATGCACCTGAGGCACCTGGTTATCCGTCAGAGGATTAGGGTCTTTTTCTCGTAAAGATTGAGCGGCCGTGCGACGTTGTTGGATGGCTTGCCTATCAAGGGGTTGCGAACGAGCGAGTTCAACCCGAGTCTCAGGCTGAATTCGCCTAACGCCTGACATTTCTTTCGCAAATAGCTCCCATTCGTTCATACCTGCACCTCATCGTTAATTGCACACTGCACCCAGAATGAAGGGGCCTGCCAAGGGTTGAGATCAAATATTTTACCGCAATCCAAGCATAAGGCCCAATTCGGGACGAAGATTACCAACCAGAAAACACTATCCCGATTTTCGCAAATATATTACTTTTTGCTAAGGTTTGATCTCTCATTTAAGTCACATCACCCGCCCCTTTGGACGCTATACGAGCGAAATCACTTAAGGAGTCCAATAATACCTGCACTCTTGGCTCCATCAGCCGCCGAGAGGGCACTGCTGCGTAATAGTCTAAGGATGGCAAGGTCCAATGATTCAACACCTGAACCAACTCCTTGGATTGCAAATGTGCTGACACTGCATAGGCCGGGGCAGCAACGATACCCTGACCATTGATGGCCAAACTGATAGCAAACTGCAAGGAGTTAGTGTGCCATCGCCCCTTATATAGTGATCTTCCCTCAATGACCTCATCCCCGCAACGCAGCAACCACCCTCCCTCTGCCAGCTCATGATTGAGGTCGATTAACTGGTGCTCACGCAATTGCTCAGGATGCCTCAGCTCGGTGCGGGCCTTTAAATAGCTCGGCGCAGCCAGCAACAACACTGGCGAAGAGCCAAGAAAGCGCGCATAGATGGCCGCATCAAACCCTGCTCGAGCGGCAAAAACAATGATATCAAAGCCAGACTCCACCAGATCAGGTGGCCTGAGAGCCAAGTCTAAATCCAAATCCAGTTGCGGATGGCTAGCCATGAAGTCCAAAAGCATGGGCTGCAAATAATATTGCGCAAAGCTAACAGGTGCTGACAGCCTTAGTAGACCAGCCAGCTGCCCAGCCTGAGTTCGGATTTGCGCCTTGGCTAATGACAAGTCGTCCAGAATTCGTTTACTAAGCTCAAGATAACGACGACCGGCATCGGTCAGAGCCACCTTGCGGGTCGAACGATTGAGCAAACGTACTCCCAACTCCTCCTCAAGCTCCTGCACCGCCCGACTGACGGCCGATACCGAGCTTTGTAATGGTTCTGCAGCTGCGGAAAAACTGCCGCGCTCCGCCACCAAGATAAAGGTTTTCATCCAGCGCAATTCACTCATGGCAACCCCTATTATTGCGTTTTTCGCAAAATATATCACACGAAAGCATATTTATTCAGCACAAATCTTCCCTTACCTTGACAACCATTAGAGCAAACCAAGGTTATTTATGCGCCCCTTTATCATTAGTTCAACACTTTTCCTAAGCTGTTGGCTGCCTAGCCAGGCAATGACCCTAGTGGAAGCCCAACAGGGTATGCTTGCCAACTCAAATCAGTTAAAAGCTCAAAACCTAAACGTGCAAGCCCAGCAACAGCGACATCAGGCACATCGCTGGCTTGCCAGCCCTCGTATCGATCTTGAAGTTGCTGGTGTTCAGTATCAAAAATTAATTGAGCCCGACCTGCCTCCTCCTTACCCAGATTGGCAGTACGAACTGAATCAGGGCGGGCTAAGGGCTCAAGCCAAGCTTGTTGCTCCTATCTACACCGGTGGCAAAATTACTGCCAGTCAAGAAGCCTTGCGCTGGAGTAGTGAGCAAGCCAAGGCCGAACAATTGCAAACTCAGGACCAAATGACTCGAACGCTGATTGACAGCTACTTTGGCTTACAACTGGCCAAAGAAGCCGAAGACATTTATCACAAGTCCTATCAACTACTACAAGAGCATCAACACCGTGCCAGTCGTTTTGCTGACCAAGGTATGATCAGTCAACTACAGAGCATGCAGGCAGCCGTTGCAGCTGACCAAAGCTACGTCCGCTGGCGCCAGGCTCAACAACAACGACGAGAAGCAGAAATTTACTTTTCTCAATTGGTTGGCCAGCCCGCCCAGTGTCTGGCCACGCCATTACAAATCAGCGCCCCCTTAGACAAATCCAGCCAGCAACTAACACTAACCGCAATGCAGCAGCATCCTGGGCTAAAAAAACTTCACGCCTTGGAAAAGATCAGTGCCGAACAAATTAATATTGAGCGAAGCCAGTTACGCCCGCAGGTATTTGCTTTTGCCCAGGCAGAGCTTAATCCCCACATGTCGCCTCTGAGCGAGCCTGATTGGATGCTTGGCCTTGGCCTGCAAGTACCCATCAATACTGGCGTCTCCAGAAGGCAAATGGTGCAGGCAGCAGAGCTACAGAATCAACAAGTCCAGATGCTACAACTGCAGGCTCAACAGGATTTAATCATGGGCCTTGAGATCGCCGAGCACCGATTGTCACACAGCATTCAGGTTCATGAATTACTGCAGCAAGATTTATTACTAGCTGAAGAAAATGCCAGACTGCAGCAACTTGCCTTTGCCGCAGGCCAAGCCACCAGCCTTGAGCTTAGTGAGGCCACACTTCAATTGGCCGTTACCGAGCTGGAAATTGCTCAAGCAAAGTTTTTACATCTGCAGTCCTTGGCAGACCTGCTGCTCAGGCTTGGACAATTTGAACAACTGTCTGATTTATTAGACAACACCCCATGCTAACAACCCACAGATTTAAATGGTTAAGGAGTTAAGATGCGCATTGCTGTTCGTTTTCGTGTAATGGTTCTACTGCTACTGAGCATCAGTCTGCTGGGTTGCTGGCATTGGCAACAGGAACAACACCAGCCCATCTATGGCCAGGTCGAATTACAGGACATTCGCATCGCTGCCAAGGTTCCGGGCAGGGTCGAGGCAGTGATGGTTAAACCGGGGCAAATGGTTGAGGCCGGCGACCTGCTATTTCGTATCCACAGCCCCGAACTCAATGCAAAGCTTGCTCAGGCAGAGGCAGCCAGAGATGCCGCCTTTGCTGTCAGCCAACGCACCGAAAGTGGCGCTAGGCAGGAAGAAATTGAAATGGCCAGACTGGAATATCATCGCGCACAAACTCAGGCCCAGCTATTAGCCACCACTCATGAGCGCATGCGTTCACTGCATGAGGAAGGCCTAATTTCACGCCAGCAATACGATGAGATTCAGGCTCAGAGACAGGCTGCCTTAGACCAACAAGCCCAGGCTCGTGCTCGCTGGCAACTGGCTAACTCTGGCGCCCATGACCAAGAACGCGCTGCTAGCCAAGCCCAGGCGCGCCAAGCCACGGCCGCGCTGGCCGAAGTAGAGGCCCTGCTTGCCGACATCGAGCAACGCGCCCCTCGCTCTGCTCAGGTGGCAGATGTCATCCTGCAACCCGGTGAACTGGCGCCCGCTGGCCTGCCCGTGGTCACCCTGTTGCTGCCAGAGGAGCAATGGGCCATGTTTACTCTGCGTGAAGATCAGTTGCCAAACTTTGCCATTGGCCAACAGTTCAGTGCCTATGTCCCAGCCATTGAAGACGAACTGCAATTTGTGGTCAGCCGCTGGCAAGCCCTGCCTGACTTTGCCACCTGGCGTCAAGGCCGTGACCTGAGCATGCACCTGCGCTCGTTTCAGGTGGAAGCCAGACCGGTAAACCCTGATCCAAGATTGCAGCCGGGCATGACTCTAGTGGTGCTTTGATGATGACTGCTCGCCCTCTTCCGCAATTGGCCAAGGCTCAGGCGCTGCTGATTTGGCAACAAACCGAGTACCGTTGGCTTTGGTTGTGGCTACCTATGATGCTACTGGCTTGGATCAGCTGGATTTTTGCCCAAGGGCCGGTAACCGATCTGCCGGTTCTGGTCATTGACCATGACCAAAGCAGCAGTTCACGCCAACTGCTGCGCTTAATGGACGCCAGCCCTGGCATCCAACTTGAAGCCTGGCCGCACAGCCTGGCCAGTGCAGAACAACAGATCCGTCAGCATCAGGCCTATGCCTTGCTGCAGATCGAATCTGGTTTTGAACAACGCTTGCTGCGCCAAGAAGACAACCCCATAACCCTATGGCATAACGCCCAGTGGAGCACCCATTCAGGGCAGATCGAACGCGATCTAGTGCAAGCCAGCCTGAGTTTTAATCAGTTAATTGAGAGCAAGAGCGCACAAGCAGCGGGCCAGCCACAGACCTTTGCCGAGCAACTATCGAGCCCGATTCAGGTGCATTCATTGGCGCTACACAACCCTTCGATGCAGTTCCATACCTTTTTGCAGGTGCCCATGAGCCTAGCCATTCTTCAGCTGCTTTGTTTATTGTTTGTCTTACAGGATCTTGGCAATGAGATTCGTGGAGGTCAATTGCTTGCTAGGCGGCGCTGGTCAGGCTTAAAGCCCATGCGGTATCTACAAGCTAAGATTATGCTCTATGTTTGCTGGTCAGTCCTGCTAACCAGCCTTTATCTGGGACTATTAAGTCATGGTCTGGCAGACTTTCAACTTAGCCTAGCACTCTGGCTGGTCACCCTTTTGCTGGCGGTGTCTGGCGTTGGCATTGGCCTGTTATTTTTGGGTGTGACCCTTAGTCAGCGCTTCAGCCTGAGTGCTACCGGGTTTTATGTCGCCCCCGCCTTTGCCTTTGCCGGTCAGGCCTTTCCCTTAACCAGTATGCCTCTGGCCGCCCAGGCTTGGGCCGCACTGATGCCCCTGACACATTGGCTGGTGCTCTACAACCAGATGGGCGTCGCTCAGTTAAACTGGTGGCAGCAGGGTGGAGCCCTATTATGGCTTGCACTCTTAGCTGTGGCCCCTCTTTATCTTGGCTGGTGGCTGCTTGGGCGGCGCGCATTCCAAGCCAACGCCCTAGGAAAACGCTGATGCTGAATTTTTATCTGTCCATACTAAAGGATAAGGGCGCTTTACTGGTGTTAATCATTGCACCTGTTCTCTACGCACTCTATTATCCCCTGCCTTATTTGCAACATAGCATCCAGAATGTGCCCCTGGTGGTGATTGACCAAGATCAGTCGGCTGCCTCAAGGCAATTTATTCGCTTGTTAGAGGCCAGCCCGCAACTCGACATCATTGCCCAGGACCAAGACCCCGGCCTTGCGCTTGAGCTAATGTCGCAACAGCAGGCCCTTGGCTGGTTGCTGATTCCTGAAGGCTATGAGCGCAGCCTACTGCGCCAGCAACCGGCTGACATTCTGGTGGAGGGCCATGGTGGCCTGTTGTTGGCCGGCAGTGAAATCATCAGTACCGTGACGGAAATTGGCCTTAGTATGGGCGTTGGCGTCAAACAGCAGCGTCTCCTGTTTGCCGGGCAGGATCGCAGCCAATCAGCGGTCATCAGTCAGCCGACCAGGCTTAATTCCTTGGCTCTATACAACTGGCAGCAAAGCTACGGAGCCTACATAGTCCCTGCGGTTTGGGTGATGGTGATCCAGCAAAGCCTATTAATTGGAATTTGTCTGTGGCGCAAATGGCGTGAGGAGCGCCAGCTTGAGATGCCTAAGGACTGGCAACAACTGCTGGGCTTTAGCAGCATCAGTCTGGCCGTGGCTCTGATGTATCAGCTATGGGCGCTGCCCTTTCAAGGCTATCCAAGCGCCGGCCCCAGCTTGGCGTTACTGTTAACCTGCCTCTGTTTTGCCCTGGCCTGCACCAGTCTGGGTCTGTGGCTGTGCCGCATCTTTGTCAGCCGTGAAAGCAGCATGCTGTTTTTGTTGACCCTGGGCCTGCCCTTTTTCTTCGGCTCTGGTTATCCCATACCCAATCAAGGGCTGCCACCCCTGCTCAGTCTGCTGGCCAAGCTATTGCCAAGCACCCATGGGATTGAGGCCATGGTCAGCCATGCCAGCATGCAGCTTGAACTGCAAGAAAGCCTGAGCTATATGCTAAAACTTTTGGCCCTAAGCCTGCTGTATTTTGTGCTCTACCTGCTGTGGCCCAAAGCACAAAGCTGGGTAAAAAAACAACATCATCTCTGGCATCCTTGGCAAGGGTTGCATACAATGACTGCCCGATTTTTTGTTGAAGATGGTAAAAATGACAACAAAAGCCCTGATAAGCCGAGCTGATTTTGACCAATACATGGTTCCCACCTTTGCCCCAATGGGCATTGTGCCGGTGCGCGGCAAGGGATCGCGGCTTTGGGACGACCAAGACCGCGAGTACCTTGACCTGACCGGCGGGATTGCAGTTAATGTACTGGGTCATAGTCCTGACGTATTAATCGAGGCACTGCAAGAGCAGGCGGCTAATCTGTGGCATGTGTCCAACATCTTCACCAACCAGCCCGCTCTGACGCTGGCCAAAAAATTGACCGAGCATAGCTTTGCTCAGCGAGTCTTCTTTGCCAACAGTGGCGCCGAGGCCAATGAAGCCGCGCTAAAGCTGGCCAGACGCTATGCCTGGAAAAAAGGTCAAGATCGCTATGAGATTCTAACCACCCTTAACTCCTTTCATGGCCGCACCCTCTTTACTCTGACAGCCACGGGCCAGCCCAAATATCGTGAGGGCTTTGAACCCGTGCCTAAGGGCATAGTGCATGTGCCCTATAACGATCTGGCAGCCATGAAAGCAGCGGTTGGTCCTAAGACCTGTGCCATCATGGTTGAACCCATTCAGGGCGAAGGTGGCGTACTGCCAGGCACTCTTGAGTACCTGCAGGGCTTGCGCGAACTTTGCGATCAAGAAGGCATCTTGCTGATTTTTGACGAAGTACAGTCTGGCATTGGCCGCAGTGGCCAGCTGTTTGCTTATCAGCATTATGGTGTGACGCCAGACATCCTCACCAGCGCCAAATCCTTGGGCGGCGGCTTCCCAATCAGCGCCATGCTAACCACTCAAGAAATCGCACTGGCCTTGGATGTGGGCAGCCATGGCACCACCTTTGGTGGCAATGCTCTGGCCTGCGCCGTGGCCAATGCGGTATTGGATCAGGTGTTGGCCGACCCCTTCATGACCAGGGTACAACAGTGCGCCCAGCACCTGACCACTGAGCTGCAGCGACTGGGTAATGAATACGGCATTTTCAGTGAGGTGCGTGGCCTTGGCTTATTGGTCGGAGCGGTAATGGCACCGCACTGGCAAGGCAAGGCCAAAGAAGTTATGCAGGCCGCCAGCGAACAGGGCGTGCTGGTGTTAATGGCCGGAGCCAATGTGGTGCGCTTCGCTCCTGCACTGAACATCAGTGATGAAGAGCTGCAACAAGGTCTGGCTCGCTTAGAAAAAGCCATCCAGCAGCTGACGGCTTAAATTGACCAGCGGCCAGCTCTCCCCCAGAGTTGAGCCGCTATGCAACCAGCAATCGACAGAATGAGCCTTTGCGCACTGCATGCCGTACACTGGTTTGCCTACTCCAACCAAACCAACTCAGGATACCCTTTATGAGCAGCATTGATTCCGATGTCATCTTGGTGGGCGCAGGTGTAATGAGCGCCACCCTTGGCACGCTATTACGCCAGTTAGACCCTAACTTGCGCATCACCATGATCGAGCAGCTGGATGGTGTGGCCAAAGAGTGCTCTGACGGCTGGAACAACGCCGGCACGGGTCACGCAGCCTATTGTGAGCTGAATTACACCAGTGAACGACCTGATGGTAGCCTAGACACCAGCAAGGCCTTTAACATCAATACTGCCTTTGAGACCAGCCTGCAATTTTGGTCCTATTTGGTTAAAGCAGGCATCATTCATCAGCCCAGCCACTTCATTCACCGCACGCCGCACCAAAGTCTGGTCTGGGGTGATAAGAATGTTGGCTTTTTGCGCCAGCGTCATCAAGAGCTTAGCAAGCACCCGCTCTTTGCCGACATGGAATACAGCGAAGATTTCGACCGTATCAGCCAGTGGATGCCACTGGTCACCCAGGGCCGTGATCGCGGCCAAGCCTTAGCAGCCACCCGAGTGAAGTACGGCAGTGATGTCGACTTTGGCGCCCTGACGCGACATTTGGTCGAGGAGCTGAGTATCCAAGGCAATTTCGAACTGAAATTACGCCATCGGGTAGAAAAACTACAGCAACAAAGCAACGGCCGCTGGCAATTACGCGCCCGCTGCTTACGCGAGCAGCGCGATCAAGAATTCAATGCGCGTTTTGTTTTTTTGGGTGCTGGCGGTGGCGCTCTGCCTCTGCTGCACAAGGCTGGCATCCCTGAGGGTCAGGGCTATGGCGGCTTTCCGGTCTCTGGCCAATGGCTGGTGTGCACCAAGCCCGAGCTGGTTAATCAGCACCATGCCAAGGTCTATGGCAAGGCTCCCATTGGCGCACCGCCCATGTCGGTTCCACACCTGGACACCCGCATCATCAATGGTGAAAAGGCGCTGCTGTTTGGCCCTTACGCCGGCTTCACCACCAAGTTCTTGAAAGAGGGCGGCTCGGTACTGGATCTGCCGGGTTCAGTGAATCTAGGCAACCTCACATCCATGCTGTTTGCCGGCGTGCATAACCTTGGCCTGACCCAATATCTGGTCAAAGAAGCCCTGCAAAGCCACGACAAACGCATTGCCGCACTGAGAACCTTTATGCCAGAGGTCAATCGTGACGATTGGCACCTCAGCCATGCTGGCCAACGGGTGCAGATCATCAAGAAAGACCCAATCAAGGGGGGCAAGCTGGAATTTGGCACCGAGGTCATTCGTTCGCAGGATGGCAGCCTGGCTGCACTGTTGGGAGCCTCTCCCGGTGCGTCCACTGCAACCCAGGCCATGCTTGGCATCATTGAAAGCTGCTTTGCCAAAGAACTGCAACAAGCCAGCTGGCAAGAGAAGCTCCGCGACATGATTCCATCCTATGGCCAATCTTTGAAGGAAGACGCCAAGCTGTTGGCCAGGGTGCGAGAATACACACTAAGCACCCTCAACCTGCAGGCTGACTAAGGCTCCTGCTAGCCTTTGGCCTCAAACGCCAGTCTGGGTCCGCTTGATCGGTACTTCCTGCCTGTACCGCCAAGCGGACTGCCTAGGCCCACATCATTTAGGGCACAACAAAGCCAACACTAAAGCCCTGTCCTCAGCCATGCTAAGCTAACCCAAAATTGTGTTAACTGCGAGCCAGCCATGACGACCCTTTTACTCACCGCCTTTGAACCCTTTAATGGCGCCAGCAGCAATGCTTCGATGGCAGTCGCCAGCCAATTGTGCCAAGAGCAGCCCATTGCAGGCGTGGAATTGCATTGGAGCCTGCTACCTGTTGAACGCTACGCCTGCCTGGATCGCTTAAGGCAGGCTCTGGCCGAGGTTGAGCCCTGCATGGTGCTGGCCATGGGGCTGGCCGCCAGCCGTGACCGCATCAGCATTGAACGCATCGCCATCAATATCGATGACTTCCCCATCCCTGACAATGCCGGCAATCAGGTCACTGATCAGCCCATCATCAGTTCAGGGCCCCTGGCCTACGCCAGCACCCTGCCAATCAAAGCCATGCTGGCCAGCCTACAAAGGGCCAAGATTCCAGCGGAGATTTCCTATAGCGCAGGCAGCTATGTTTGCAACCACCTGTTCTATGGCATGCAGCACCTGTTGGCAACCTGCGACATTCGCTCAGGGTTCATCCACCTACCTCCACTGGAGGGCAAAGGGCTGAATCTCGACACCCAGTGCCGCGCGCTTAAACTGATGATAGAGGCAGGGTTAACTCAGCCGGAGGATATCACTCTGGAAAATGTGGGCCGAATAGCTGGCAGAACCGACTAGAGGCGGCTGAAATAATGGCTGCAAAAATAGCCAGAGAGTTTGCCACAGAAAACGATCGCCAAACCAAGGGTATGACTTTTTACAGCCAAAATAACAAAAAAACGGGGAAGCAAAGCTTCCCCCAAAATAACCGTCTACGGTCATACAGCGCATACAGGTGCCTAGCACCCACTTCAACAGTTAGCTCTCACCAACCAAGAAGACGATCGGACTGGAGCTTCTTGCCCCGTCCACAAGCACCATTATTCACATCCCCAGCTAAGATACCAGCACCCCAAAGGCCTCATTCACCAAAGCAGACGTAAAAATCAAAAAAACCTTTATAATCAATAACTTAAGCAACAAAAAATCCAGACTTGTTTTCACCAATGCAGCCAAGACAGAGCCCAATGATGTTGCAAAGCCGACCAAAGCTGAACAAAGGTAGACGAAAAAACTAACACAGAACGATCTAGGCCATTGGCCTAGAAGAACGAATAATAGGGGCTGGATACTGGGACTGCTTACAGGATGGCAAAGCGATGGCAAAAAAACTAAAATGATGGCGCTGGATAGCTTTCTAGGCCAGAGGACGACCCTCCTCAAGTTTTGCAAACCATTGCGGGTACAGGGCTTGCAATCTCGGCAAGAAATTGCGACCCACCGGAACAGCCCCAAGGGAGGTCACTAAATCATAGCGATTTTTATTAACCCGAATAACCTGCTGCACAAACTGAGGCGCCACAAGGTAGGAGCGATGCACCTGCAGGAGTTGCTCATCATCCACATAAAGCTTTATCACTCGTAATCTGAGGGTGATGATGGCTGGTCGAGCATTTTTCCTTCCTGACTTCAACTCATGCAAACTGGCATAACCTCGTTCGGCCTGAACATAAACTAGGGTGTCGCGTCTGGATCCGATTTGGTATAGATCATTCAGCAAAGGCGCATCCTTCAGCAAGGCATTCAGGCTGCGACGCACCATGGCAACCTGACTGACAAATACCCTCAAAGTAGCCAGTTGTTGCGGAGCCAGATCCTGTTTAGCCAATATCTGCAAACCATAGTCCGTCAACTCATCTGCTACCACTAATTGCACAGCATCGGCAGTCGCATCCCCTGCCTTAGCCAATACCTCTCCTGAGTGGATCAGGCTGAGTTGACCATCAGCCAACTCAGGCAATTGTTGCATCAGTTCTTTCAACATTTGCTCAGGATTACTGGTGGCCGATAACAACCAAAAATCCTCTACTGCTGCGGGCTCAAGCTCCGTTAACTGGCTTACTTGCTGCCCTGCTTTGAACCCAGTCAAGTCCGATCTTGGCCCTGATGGCCTCTGCCGAGCACTCACTTGGGACAGGTCCAGTATGGATTGCGAGTCTAAAAAGGGATGATAGATGGGTATCGACAACTGAAATTCAGAGGATGAATGATCAAAGCGCAAACCGATTTTACGACAATGTACCTTGATGCTATGAATCTTAGCCAAATCGTCAGGATGGCTGAAGTCCGTCGTGGCAAAACACCAGCTCATTTTAATGCTCTGAGCTTGCAGCTGAGTAACCACCCTCAGGGGCGCTAACCTTTGCTCGGATAACAACAGCAACATGATGCTGTAGACTTCCGCAAGCTGAATGGGCGGCAACTCAGCGGCCAAATGCAAATGTTTGGGCTCGAACTGCACCGAGCCTTTTAGCCTACGATTCGTCTGTAGAACCGACTGCAGAATGATTAACGGATTAACGACCTGTCTAGCGGGCTGAAAGCAGTCTGCTGTTTCTATACTGGGCAGGTAGGCCAGTAGCTGAGGCATCTTCAAACCAAGACTTAGACATTTCTCTAAGTTAGGCGAAGCCGAAGGCAGAGATAGCTCGTCAGCTAAGCGATATTGGCGTTGAACCAACTGCTGCAGCAACTGGATTTCTCCAAATAGCCTTTTTTGCTGCTGTTGCGCACTCTGCCAACGCAATTGTGCACTGTAACGAACACGATAATACCATGCGAAATAGCTGGCCAGGCTCACTAGAATCAGCAGAACAAAAATCAACAGCTGCAGATTCCAGAGACTACTTAATTGCCAATTACCTACTAACCGTGGCGACCCCGACTGGGCTTGGACCATATGATGCCACAGACTACTAGAAGCATTATTATCGCCATGCATACCAGACATGGCCATGCCAAGCAGTCCCAGCTGACGAGCATGAGTCACCTTGGTTGATATGGCATCAGGACCATCATAAAAAATGATCTTCCGCTCTTGCCAGTTCACTGCTTGATTGACCCCAAACTCCGATAAATAGCTTGCTTGCCAGTCAGCACTGGTTAAACGCAGATCAAGCTCTTGCCATGCAATTTTACCAGAGGTCTGACCTAGATCCTCCCAGGTGCCTCGCACCGGCTGCGAATTGCCTGCAAAGATTGCCAGTGGCTCTTGAGCTGGTATCTGCCAGCCCATGCCAAAGGGAGAAACCAGCATCAACAGCTGTGAAGCAGGAATCGACCGACTGAGATAAGAGCGAAGAATACTGTCTACACTCTGTTGATGTACCGGCATCTGACTGGGTGAGAATAACGCAGCAGGAGCACGGGCAAGGCTCTCCCAGCTGCCATGTAGCTGGTAGCTGATGGGGGCAAAATAATCCACATAGGGCACCATGCTGGTCAGATGAAGGTCAGAGACCCAACTTAATACTGGCGGCAAGGTCAGACCAAGTACCAAGGGACGCTCTAAATCTGCAGCCAAGAGGTCCATCTCTGCCCTGAGCTGAGAAACGAAGTCGGCTAGCTGCTGCCATTGCGTAAAGCTATCACCCTGCTGCCCAGGGTAACGCCAATCGATTTCAATGCCAGAGAGTTCGTAAATTTGGATCTGCTGCAACAGTTGTTGCCGGGCATTCTCACTGGCATCAGGGTCGGATAAAACCTGTAACCAGAAGTCACTGGTGGAAAAACCACCAAAGGAAGCAATGACTGCTAATTCAGGAAAGCGCCTAGCGATAACTCGCAGCTGCCTAAGATTGCCCGGAACATCAGCCAACCAAGAGGGCGCTGCCAGCCGAAAGGAGTCATCCGCCCAAGAATCAACAAGCTCAAGATTGCCCTCGGCGTCAAGTGCCATTGGGCCATATACCAAATGGGACATGCTATCAAAAGGAAGATCTGCCAAACTGTAATTGGTTTGATGAATGCTCCATGAGTCAAATCTTGCCATTTGCCATGGACTATTAGTAGCAGAAGCACTGACCACTGCTGATGCCAGCAGCAAAAATACGCAAATTATTCTTTTCATCAACCATAACACCTGTCGAATGGCGTTCAACTTAAGTCAATACCAAACAAAAGACAACCAGTTCAGGCTATATGGTTACTTCTAAACAGTTCGGAAGCGAAAACATAGCTAGCCTACCCTGGCCCTAATCATACTTCTAAGTCAAAGAACTACCATTAATACCATCTATCAAGCAGGTTAGTAATAGTCACCGTCCTCAGCTGGGGTATTGATAACACTGAGCTTTTTCACTCCTTGCTCTGTACCTAACAGCAACAGGTCTGCAGGGCGCTCGGCAAATAGGCCATTGGTCACTACGCCTACAATCTGGTTAATTTGCAACTCTGTTGCTGCGGGGTTAGTAATTTCCAAACCAAAGACATCGACTATGTCATTGCCATTATCAGTCACTACACCCACACGCTGCTTGGCATCACCGCCTAGCTTATTTAACCGAGAGATCACATATTCACGCGCCATAGGGATGACTTCAACTGGCAATGGGAACCGGCCTAGGGTATCCACCAATTTTGATTGATCGGCAATACAGATAAACAGTTCACTGGCCGCGGCGACGATTTTTTCACGCGTTAGAGCGGCGCCACCGCCCTTGATCAGCTGTAAGTGCCGGTTAGCTTCATCTGCACCATCAACATAGACCGAAAGCTGGCCGACCTGATTGAGCTCAAAAACCTCAATGCCATGCTGCTGCAAACGCTTAGCCGAGGCTTCAGAGCTGGCGACAGCACCTCGAAACAGGTGTTTTACCTCAGCCAAAGCGTCAATAAAGCAATTGGCTGTAGAGCCTGTACCTATGCCCAGTACCGCATCCTTAGCCAAGGTGGGCAAAATGTGTTCTAGAGCAGCCTGCGCCACCTGTTGTTTTAACTGATCTTGATTCATATTGTGACCTCAAAATATGATTGTTAGCAGGGGGTTTCTGCTACAATGGCAACCCCTAAGACTGCCTGGGTGATCTAAGCCAGGGCAAACTCAAGTCACGGCAACCAAAAGTAGAGACCTCGAGCATGCTTGAAAACTATGTTAAAAAGATCCTCAATGCCAAGGTATACGAAGCGGCCATTGAGACACCTCTTGAGCGGGCTCGCATTCTATCGGATCGCTACCAAAATGACATCTTACTCAAGCGCGAGGATCTACAGCCTGTATTTAGCTTCAAGATTCGTGGCGCATACAATAAAATGGCACACCTAAGTGTAGACCAAAAGGCCAAGGGAGTGGTAGCCGCCTCTGCTGGCAACCATGCCCAAGGGCTGGCTGAGAGTGCCAGGCGCATGGGCGTAAAGGCCACCATTGTCATGCCGCACACCACGCCAGAAATCAAGGTAGCCAGCGTCAAGGCAAGAGGAGCCAAGGTGATTCTGCACGGTGACGCCTTCGACGAAGCCTATGCCTATTCGCAGAAGCTGGTGCGAGAAAAAGAGCTCACCTATGTGCACCCCTACGATGACCCCTACGTCATTGCCGGTCAGGGGACCATCGCTGTGGAGGTTCTCAATAAAGTGCGAGAGCCCTTGCACGCAGTTTTTATTCCAGTGGGCGGTGGCGGCATCATCGCTGGCATGGCAGCCTATATTAAATACCTCAGACCAGACATCAGGGTTGTAGGGGTGGAATACGAAGAGTCTGCCTGCCTCAAAGCGGCACTGGCAGCACAGGAGCGAGTAATATTGCCCTTTGTCGGCATCTTTGCTGATGGTGTAGCCGTGGCCCAGATAGGCCAGAACACCTGGGAAATATGTAAAGACCATGTAGACGAAGTCATCAGTTGCAGTGCTGATGAGATCTGTGCTGCTATAAAGGATGTATTTGACGATACTCGCACGGTCAATGAACCGGCAGGCGCCTTGGCGGTAGCCGGCATGAAAAAATACATTCAGCGCGAAGGTATTGAGGGACAAACTCTGGTGGCCGTTACCAGTGGTGCCAACATGAACTTTGATCGCTTACGCTATGTTGCAGAGCGAGCCGAAGTGGGCGAGATGCGTGAAGCCTTACTGGCCGTTACCATTGATGAGCAGCCTGGTAGCTTCCTGAAATTCTGCTCAGCAATTGGCAAGCGAGCCATTACTGAGTTCAATTATCGCTTCAATGACCAGCATCAAGCCAATATTTTCGTTGGCTTAAAAATCAGCGACCAGCAGGAGCGCTTGGCCGTTTGCCAAATGCTCCAGCAACAGGGATATGCGGTGGTAGACCTCACAGATAATGAAATGGCTAAGGCTCATATTCGCCACCTAGTGGGGGGCCGCACTCAAGGCAGGCTTAAAGAAAGCCTATTCCGTTTTGAGTTTCCTGAACGACCAGGCGCCTTGCTTAACTTCTTAAAACAGCTTGGCAAGGGTTGGAACATCAGCCTCTTCCACTATCGCAACCATGGTGCCGCCTATGGTCGAGTACTGGTGGGCCTTCAGGTTCCAGAATCTGATCTACAGCTAATGGAAGAGCAGTTAAAACTAATTGGCTACCCCTTCTGGAATGAGAGTGACAACCCCACCAATCGACTGTTCCTTGGCTAGCAATAGCTCAAACTTATTAACAGCAAGATTATTAACAGCAAGATTATTAACAGCAAGATTATTAACAGATAGTGCCCATGGATGGGCATTGATCTCAACCACCGGATCAGCCTTCACTGGCAAAAATCACTTACGCAGCCAACTCGTTCACATAAATTAACACCAATTGCCCTGCTGTGCGGCCTTGTTTGCAAGCTGTTAACGAATTTATTGACAAATCACTATTGCATGCTACCTCGCTTGGGTATAAGTTAGCTGAAGAAAAAGAATAACCTTCATTTAGCAAATTACCTACGGATTACTCATGAAGTCTTTTGAGCAAAAACCCGACATGATTTTGGTTGCACTGTTGTTTTTTGTTGTTAGCCTTGGCATCACCTTAGGCATTAGTTATTTCAGCCCAGCACAGGCCGAAGCTAACCAGTTAACCAACGAGCAGATTGAGCAATTAGTGCAAGAGTTGCCAAGGATTCGTTGAGCAGGCCTTATAATCTTAGTTGTGATCAAAGAATTGTTCGGCCTCTGCAAATCACTCCCTTTTCGGTAATCACCCCAGCCATGGGCACATCCCATGGTTGATTTTGTATATCCTCCCTTAACTGTTGCCCAGAATGGGCCCAACCAAATAGCCTTGGGCCAAAACCTGATGCCAATTTACTGGCAAAGGTTCGATCATAATATCCTCCACCCATACCAATTCGATTCATTTGCCCATCAAAGGCGACCAATGGCATCAGAACTAAATCCAGCGCCCAAGGCGGGCAACTAAGGCGCAACCTTGGCTGGAGCATGCCAAACCTAGATCGCTGTAGTGGATCGCCCAAGTTGTAACGACGAAACGACAATCGGTTAGAGTGCAGATGCAAGGCCGGCAAATAAATTTCTTTACCTAACTGCTGGCAAAGCTGAATTAAAGGCAGACAATCCAACTCTCCTGCCACAGACAAATAACAAGCAATACGCTTAGCCTTACGAAAAAAAAGACTAGCTGCCAAGGCCTGGGCGGCCCTTAGAGCATGATCCTGCTGCACGGATACAGGCAATTCTCTACGCCATTGGCGCAAAGAACTCCGCACATTAGATTTATCAATATGGCTCATGGTGAAATGAAGACAGGAGTGAACAAAGAAGGAACCCAGGCTGCCGCTGTTGTCAGAACCTTGAACCAGGAAGTTCAAGGGCGGGATAGAACAATAAACATTAGGCTTTCCGAATAATCGGACATGCACACCGAATATCAATAACTAACCCATAACTAAGCTTATCGGCCAAGGGACATATCAACTGGCTAACAGCCCAGAATTCCCATACCTTCAATATAACAAAACAGCGGCAGACTCGCCAATTATTTCATGCCTAGATTACCAAAATAAAACCCCAGCCACCAACTTATGACACTAACTCAAAAGTAATGGCTCTGAGTACCGCTTTACTGCTAAAGTCTTCAAGCAGCTTAAAATAAAACCATCCGAACAAGGAGTTATATATGTCAACCGTAGTAATTACTGGCGCCAATCGAGGCATCGGACTGGCGTTCGTCAAACACTATTTGGCCCAAGGCTATCAAGTCATGGCCCTTTGCCGTCAATCCAGCCCTGAGCTCGATGCCACCTCCGCAAGGATTACGACAGGCGTTGATGTCAGTGATCTGGAAGGATTACAAAAGCTAGCTAAGCAATGGCCTAACAACAGCATCGATCTTCTGATCAATAATGCTGGCATTTTTCACAACGAAACCCTAGAAGACTTTGATTTGCCACGTATGCAACAGCAGCTTCTGATCAACAGCCTAGCCCCAATTGCCCTAACCCACGCGGCCATACCTGCCCTTAAACAAGGCAGCAAGGTGATCATGATCACTAGCCGCATGGGCTCCATTAGCGACAATGGCTCAGGTGCCTATTACGGCTATCGCATGTCCAAGGCCGCACTCAACGCTGCCAGTGTGTCCCTAGCGAAAGACCTACAGCCTCATGGAATTGCCGTCGGCATTCTCCATCCTGGATTTGTACAAACCAGCATGGTTGGCTTTAACGGTGATATCAGCCCAGATCAGGCCGTTGCCGGACTGAGTGAACGCATTGCTCAATTAAAGATGGAGAACAGCGGTCAGTTTTGGCACAGCAACGGCCAACCACTTCCGTGGTAATCGACAACCCAGACCAGTTCCATGCCTAGTGCATGTCGTTAAAAGTATGCAGAAGATCCAGCTTGCTATGCAATTGTTCAATCAACTCTTGCTCGGCTGGATCTTTTGCAACCGCCTGTTGCGCCATATTGGACTGCAACTCATAGGCCATGTTAATGGCCGTTATCACGGCCATGGTTTCTGATGAAGAACCACTCTTTGCCGTTTGCCGCATCAGCTTCATGCGGCGCTCAACTTCAGCGGCGGCTGAAAGCAGGCTTTTCTCCTGACCAACCGGACACTTAACATTGTAATCCTTGCCCAGAATCCGAACTTGCATGCTCACAAAGCTCATTATTCACCACCTTTTGCATTACGGGCCAAACGTTCAACTTTTAAACTGAGCAAACGATTTTGTTCAATCAGCTTGCGCCGCTCCGCCTCCCAGGTTGCCTGACGCTCAAGCAAGAGATTGTATTCAACCATTAAATGAGAGTGTGACTCCATTAGGGTTTCGATACGTCTGGCAAGAGAATTAAGATCGCGCTGCGGCATGGTGATGAGTCCGTTAAGTTGCATGAACTAAGATAGCGACATTATAGCCAGATGGTCAATGCCACCAAACCAAGACTTTGCTAAGATTGCCACAAATTTAACCTTAGGTGTGGAAAAAGGCATGGAATTTCATTTTGAGAAGGTCCAAGAGTTATTGCGCAATTGTAACTGTTTCGACAGCCCTACCGCCGTGCAGGCATTGCTGTCTGGCTTACTAGCTGCCCATGTTCCACTCAACAAGCAAAGCCTCAACCTGGTTAACGGTTTGCTAGAACTGGAAATTACTGAAGACCAGTGGCCTGAATTTCAGCCCTGGATTGAAGACCTTAAGAACCAACTAGGCGACCTAGAGCTGGCCTTTCAACCCCTGCTAGCCAATGAAGATCAAAGCCAAAGTCAAAGGCTTGAGTCCCTGGTTATTTGGACTGAGCACTTTATCAGCGGGTTTGGCCTCGGTATCGGCCGCCGCTCTCTGAGCGCCAACCAACAAGAATTACTAGATGACCTTATGGCCATTTCGCAGCTTGACAGCCAGGAGTCTGAAGACTTCAGTGAGGAAGACTACTTAGTTGTATGTGAGCATGTACGCATAGCTGTACTGCAACTCAGCCTTGAAAAACCCCAAGCCCCCGCTCAAGCCACTACTCATTAAATCAAAGCCAAGGGAGCCATGAATGCAAATTCAAACCTCAGAATTCCGTGATCGCCGTTGGCAGCTGATGCAGCAACTGCCAGACAACAGCTTAGTACTACTGCCTGCGGCTCAAGAGCTGATTCGTAATAATGACGCCGAATACCCATTCCGCCAGAACAGTGACTTTTGGTACCTCACCGGCTTCAACGAGCCGGATGCCTGGCTGGCCATAAAAAAACAGCAGCAGGCAGTGCAATACAGCCTATTTGTGCGCAGCAAAGACCCACAAATGGAAATCTGGACCGGCTATCGGGCTGGGCCACAGGGAGCCATAGAACAGTTTGCCGCTGATCAGGCCTTTGAGCTTAGCCAACTGCAAGCCCAGATGCCTGGCCTATTTTCTGGCGTAGAACACCTGGTGCTGCCCATGACAGCAGAGGTGCTCAACCGCGTTCAGCCCTGGATCACTCAGCAGCAAAAACAAGTCAGACGCGGCGTCAGCTGGCCAATGCAATGGCATGAGCTTGGTCAATTTTTGCATGAAATGCGTCTAATCAAGAGCGAGCCAGAAATCGCCTTGCTACGCAAAGCAGCCGAAATCTCCAGTCAAGCCCATATTCAAGCCATGCGCGCCTGCCCCCAGCTTGAATGGGAGTATCAACTGGAAGCCGAGCTACAATACCAGTTCATGCGCAGCGGTGCTCGCAGCCCTGCCTATAACAGCATTGTGGGCTCTGGCAACAACGCCTGCGTTCTACACTACATTGAAAACAACCAGGCCCTAAAACCTGGCGACCTAGTACTGATCGATGCCGGTGCCGAATACCAAAACTACGCTGGCGACATCACTCGCACCTTCCCGGTCAGGGGTAAGTTCAGCGCAGCACAACGGGATCTGTATCAGATCGTATTAACCGCACAAAAGGCAGCCATCGACCAGCTTCAGCCCGGCAAAGGCTGTAAGGACTTTGATCAGGCCGCGGTGAGAGTATTGACTCAGGGCATGATTGACCTTGGCTTGCTTAAGGGCAGTCTGGATGGCTTAATTGAAAGCCTGGCTTACAAACGCTACTACATGCATGGCACTGGCCACTGGCTGGGTCTGGATGTGCATGACATGGGCGCCTATAAGGTCAAGGGCGAATGGCGACCGTTGCAGCCTGGCATGGTCACCACCGTTGAACCGGGCCTTTATATCAGTGCCCAGGATCAACAGGCACCAGAAGCCTTGCGCGGCCTTGGTATTCGTATCGAAGACGATATCCTGATCACCGAACATGGTCATGAGAATCTAACGGCCTGTTGTCCGAAAGAGATCGCCGACATTGAGCAGTTGATGAACTAAGCGCAAAAACGGTACTCGACTCCGCCAGGGATGGCTCAAAGGATATTCTTACCCTATACTAGTTAAATGGTATAAAAGGATCCATCATGCGCCGCCAGCTCTGGTTTGTTGAGTTAGTCATTTTCGCTTTGCTGATCAGTGTCAGCAGCCTCGCCCTTTGGTTACAGCACAGCCAAGCGGTCAAGCGCATTTCTCTTATCTCCCACTCTGAGACTGAGGTTTCTGTTCTTAGCGATCTGGTGGATAACGGTCTGTCTCAAGTCCGGCTTGAACAACAGGCGAATCAATGGTTGATTCACTGCGACCTGATAGAAAGCAGCTACCCCTGGCCCTACTGTGTGCTGAGGTTCGAACTGCCCCTAGAGAATCATCAGGGCTGGGACCTAGAACAACTGCTAGGCATTGAAATTACCATTCGTCACATCAAAGCCGAACCCGGCCAAAGTGACGGCCTGCGCCTACAACTGCTCAACTTTGATCCAGCCTATGCCCAGCCTAATGTTATTCCCAGCCTCAAATATCAGGGCTATGAGTTCACAGGACAAGAACACACGCAATTCATTGCCCGTGACAACATCCAGGTTTATACCTGGTGGTCAGTCAATCGCAACAATCTGGCCCCAGAGCATCAGCTACGAGATCTAAGCAACATTCACATCATCGAGATTGCCACCGGCAGCCTTGCCACCTATGGCAGCTTTGTCATTGAACTATCAGAGTTTAACCTAGTACTACCACTGATCAGCAATCAGGATCGTTTAAATCGCATTCTGATCTATGTTTGGCTAGCAGGTGGCATGCTGATTCTTGGCTTGCATCTACTGCTGAGCAACTTGCACCTAAAAGAGGCCAGACAAAACCAACTGGCACTGAGTCAGCTCAATGAGCAGCTCAAAGTCAAGCAACAGCAGCTACAACGCTTAGCTTCGCAAGACCCCTTAACCCATGCCTTGAATCGATCGGGCTTTGAGCACTCAATCAGGGCCCTGGAAAGTTCAGACTGGCCCTTGTTGATTATGCTGCTGGACCTTGACCACTTCAAACAGATTAATGATCACTTTGGCCATGAAATGGGTGACCAGGTGCTGCAACAATTCAGCCTGCTGCTGCGTCAACAAATACGCACCAAGGATCTGTTGGTTCGTTGGGGTGGAGAAGAGTTTCTGATTGCACTTAGGCAGAGTTCCGAATCCCAAGCAAAAGATCTATGCCAGCGGCTATTCGCTGGCATGCAAGCAAGGCAGTGGCCTCACAATCAACCCTTGGAGGTCAGCATTGGCTTGGCTATGGCAGCAAAAGAAGACGAACTGGACTCTGCCATTCAACAAGCCGATCAAGCCATGTATCAACAAAAAAACGCTGGCAGAAACGGCTTTAGATTTTACCAAGTCCAAAACTGAGCTTACTCCAACGAATGCTGGCCATCTTTAGCTCTAGCCGAGCAAGGATTTAACCTAACGAGCCATTAGCTGAGCGACGCTGGTAGCTTGCAAAGCGAAGATCGCAGGCGTTCTTCTCATCCGCCAAGTGCCACTCTTGATCCTGCAATAAAAAACCCTGGCCATGAAAATTCGGTGCGAAGGCATCACCTGAGATCTCATGCTCAATGTAGGTGACATAAAGACGATTGGCCAGCGCAAGCCCCTGCTGATAGATTTGCGCCCCGCCCATGATAATGACTTCATCCCCGCCCTGTGCCATCGCACACTTCTTGGCTTGGTTTATGGCCTGATCCAAGGAATGACAGACCTGCACGCCTGCTGCCTTCCAGCCTTGATCCCTGGTAACCACCAAATTATGCCTGCCTGGTAAGGGCTTACCAATGGATTCAAAGGTTTTACGCCCCATGATCACCGGCTTACCCAGGGTTTTGCGGCGAAAAAAAGCAAAGTCAGCCGGCAGATGCCAAGGCATGCTGTTGTCCCGACCAATCACCCCATTGACGGCTTGCGCCCATATCATGGCAATGGAAAGCATTTGAGGCCCCCTTGTGTAAAGCAAACTTTGGCCAAATCATAGCAGCAATTAGGCTCAGAGGCTTGCATTAGCCCGATTCTCATGGCCAAATTTCGTTTTGCCCAAGAGTATGTCCATGATCATTCCCAGCGAACTGAAACAGGCCCTTGAACAGGCCGATTGTCTATTTAGCCCCAACCAAGTACAGCAAGCCATTAGCCAAATGGCCGCCAGCATCAGCCAAGATTTAGAAGACAGCAACCCCATTGTCTTTAGTGTAATGAATGGTGGCTTGGTACTCACCGGGCATTTGGTTACCCAGCTAGGCTTCCCGCTTGAGATCAGCTATCTGCACGCCACGCGCTATCGTGACAAAACCTATGGTACGGATCTTGAGTGGCGCAGCTATCCACAACAAAGCATTGCTGGCCGCACGGTGTTGATTGTCGATGACATTCACGACGAGGGCCACACCCTTGCCGCCATCGTCGCCCACTGCCAAGAACAGGGCGTGGCCGAAGTTAAGGTAGCGGTTCTGATTGAGAAGGAACATCAGCGCAAGGCTAAGCCGGACTGGCAGCCCGATTATGTTGGCCTGGTATGCCCAGATCGCTATGTGTTTGGTTTTGGCATGGACTATAAGGGCTACTGGCGCAATGCGCCTGGCATTTACGCCGTCAAAGGCATTTGACATCATTCAGGGGCGAGCAACCGCCCCTTTCGAACATCAAGTACCCCTGCTGTTTTGCCAATATAATCACAGTTCTATTAGCCGAAATTGGTACTATTGATTAGTAACAAAAACAACAACTCACTGCCAAAGGGGCTCCCATGAGCATAATTCGTCCCACACTATCCTTATTAGTTACTGGTGCATTGCTAGCCGCCTGCAATACCAGCACTCCAAACCCAGAACTGCCAACACCCACACCGAGCTTCATTGTAACTCCTACGGTAGCGCCCAGCCCAAGTGTAATTCCCAGCCCTACACCAAGCCCTAGTGCCATACCAAGTCCAAGTCCTAGCGCCATGCCCAGCCCCATCCCCACCGACCAGCCAATTGGTGCTTGGCAGTTCATTGATTTTAACCAAGACCTGAGCGCCGAGGCCTACCTGGATCCTCGCCTAGCCGACTTTGACGCCATTATGATTGCCGCTCGTGGCGGTGCTTGCATCAGCGCCAGCAGCAATCCACCTGTGGCAGGCAGTGCACTCACCTTCAGTGGTTGCAATGGCAGCCCTGAACAGCAGATCAGCCGAGTTAACCAAACACTACAAATTGGTGGACTCTGCATCACCGCCCAGCCCTGGGAGCAAGCGCGCTTACAAAACTGTGGACAAAACAATCAAAACTTTGAAATCAAGCCGGGCGGCTCGATTGGCTTGGTTGGTTCAAATCAGGTGTTCGACATTGGCGCTGACGATAGAATCCTTACTTGGTCCACTCATGGTGGCAGCAATCAGCAGTTCAGTTTTTTATCGACCATCGTCAACGAGGTTGTTCAGTATCCTGAGGTCAACTACCCAATTCAGAACGCCACCAGAGCAGCAGAACAAACAAGGCTTGACATGGTCAACGCCTTCCAGCCTCCCTTTATCCAGCTGGTGGATCGCACTCGCCATTTGGCCAGCTTTCAGGGGCAGGTACCGGCTGATGCACAGCGAGTTAGTGTGCGCTTCCCTGTTGATCGTCATTTTGACAATGGTCAGCTAACCGGCTGGGACCCTCAAGTCCGCAACTGGGTATTTAGCCGTACTTACGCACCACCAGGCGAGGTGATTCGCATCCGAGTGGACAGCACTGAGCCCGACGATGCAGATGGACTCTTTGCCGTGATCAATGCCAGGACAGACAGCCTATCTCTTGGTCGTGGTAATAGTACCAACAGCCTAGTGAGACCTGCCAACATCAGCACCAAGGTTGCCTTACAAATCGGCGATAACTTTGTCCGCAATCCATACGGTGGCAGCATCATCATTGAATCATCCAGCTCGAGAAACAGCACCGTCTGGGTAGAGGTCAGCGGCGGCATTCGCCAACCCTTCTTCATGCTAGGCGAACATACTAATCAGGATTGGCTTGCAGCACGTAACTTCCCTGCGCCCTTTGCCATCTTGCAATCCCCTCAACTGGCTATTGGCCTATATGATCGCGCCCGCTGGACCAATATTAATGACCCAACAACCATGATGACCAACTATGAGGACGTAGCAGAGTGGAGCAAAGACATTACTGG
Source organism: Saccharospirillaceae bacterium (assembly GCA_007116635.1). Taxonomy (GTDB): domain Bacteria; phylum Pseudomonadota; class Gammaproteobacteria; order Pseudomonadales; family Natronospirillaceae; genus SKIB01. Next base: position 593 of record SKIB01000011.1, on the reverse strand, counting down.
TTTTGTTCGTGGTGAGCAGGGCGTCAACCGTTGGCCGGATGGCTTTCAGTTTATGGTTCAAGATGTAGAAATCAGCAATGGCTTTGCTCATGCTGGCTTTCCTATCATGGCGCAACCTGGCTTTCGCATTGATCGCATGCAAGACAGTGTTTTTAGCTGGGGTGCAGCCCATGAGATTGGTCATAACTATCAGCATCAGTGCCTATCTTCGTATCGATACGGCGTCGAATCCACGGTCAATGTCTGGTCAGCCTATGTTGAAATGCGTGCCGGGATCCAACCTCCAAGAATACAGCGAGAAAACCGCTTCAGCTCGGCCATAGCCAGACAAAATGTTGCCCAACACTTCAACGACTTTGATGTCTGGGAGCAGCTAATTTTCCAGATGCAGATGATTTATGGCCTACCTGGCGGTTGGGACAATTATCGGCAGGCCATGCGTACTTTACGCGAGCTACCAGAGGCTAGACGACAGCAAATATGTGCTAGCCCACAACAACAATGGGATATCTGGTATGAAGTCATGAGTCAGGTGAGTGGCCAAAATCTGGCTCCACATTTTGATCGCTATCGAGTGCCTCTAAGCAATGACG
>SKIB01000100.1 GCA_007116635.1 Saccharospirillaceae bacterium | reverse complement strand
CTAGGCCTGCCAGTGGATGAAGCAGAAAAGGTGCTGGAACAAGAGCAGTATCAACAAGAGCTGGATGCCAAGGCCGAGCAATGGCGCAAACAGGGCATTCGCTCAGTGCCAACCTACATCATCAACGAGCGCTACGCCATCAGCGGGGCACTGGACAGCGCCATCCTGGAACAGGGCTTTGCTGAACTGGTGGCGGCCATGAACAAGGCAGCGCAAGGCTAATGCCATCACCACTAAACAGCCTAGGCGGGTAGAGTAATTTTGCGCTCCACCGCCAAGCTGACTATGATAGCGGCCATAACGACCTATCTGTAAACAACCATTTTCTGTAAACAATTAAGAAACCATTATGCAGTCATTAACATTAAAACCCATCGCCAGTATTCAAGGCCAGGTGACTCTGCCTGGTTCCAAAAGCCTTTCCAACCGTATTCTGCTGCTGGCAGCCCTGGCCAAGGGTGAAACCCGCATCAGCAACCTGCTGGACAGCGACGACATTCGCCACATGCTTAACGCCCTTAAACTTCTGGGCGTCAACTATCAACTGAGTCTGGATAAAACCCAGTGCACCGTGCAGGGCTTGGGTCAGGCACTGAACAGCACTCAGGCCGTGGAGCTGTTTTTGGGCAATGCTGGCACTGCCATGCGCCCATTAGCGGCAGCGCTTTGTTTGGGCCAGGGCGAGTTCACCCTCACGGGTGAGCCGCGCATGTACGAGCGCCCCATTGGTGACCTGGTGGATGCGCTGCGCCCTCTGGGTGCCGACATTGAGTATCTAGGCAACAAGGATTACCCACCGCTGAAAATCCGTGGCACCGGCCTTGAAGGTGGCCGAGTCAGCATCCGTGGCAACATCAGCAGCCAGTTCCTGACCGCCCTACTGATGGCCGCTCCGCTGGCCAAACAACGCCTGACCATTGATATCGAAGGCGAGCTGGTTTCCAAGCCCTACATCGACATCACTCTGGATGTCATGGCTCGTTTTGGTGTGGAAGTGCAGAACAATGATTACGAAAGCTTTGTGGTTGAGCCGCAACAGTACCAAAGTCCTGGTGAGATCATGGTCGAGGGCGATGCCTCTTCTGCGTCTTACTTCTTGGCCGCCGGTGCCATTGGTGGTGGCCCAGTGCGGGTGTATGGCATTGGTAGCCAGAGTGTTCAGGGTGACGTGCGCTTTGCTGAAGTGCTACAGAAGATGGGTGCCAATGTGCTTTACACCCCTAACTACATCGAAGTTAGCCGTGACAAGCTCAAAGCGTTGGATGTTGATCTGAACCACATCCCGGATGCGGCTATGACCATTGCCACTGCGGCGCTCTTTGCCGAGGGTAAAACCGCCATTCGCAACATCTACAACTGGCGAGTTAAAGAAACCGACCGCCTAGCGGCCATGGCGACCGAACTGCGCAAAGTGGGCGCCGAGGTGGTTGAGGGTGAAGACTTCATCGAGATCACACCGCCAGCCCAGGTGCAAAGCGCGGCCATTGATACCTACAATGACCACCGAATGGCCATGTGCTTTTCTTTGGCGGCCTTTGGCAACAGCGAGATCACCATCAATGATCCAGGCTGCACCTCAAAAACCTTTCCTAACTTTTTTGAACTGTTTAACGGTCTGTGCCAGTTGAAGTAGAGGCAGGTGAACGCCACTAAAAAGCCCGCGACTGCGGGCTTTGCTTCAACTAACTCTTTATTCAACAAACCCTTTATTTCAACTATCCAATGGACACCGCAGGGATCAACTCAACGGCCTGAGTACTGCAAGCCGTTTGGCCTGCTGACGCCTCGGCCTTGGGCACCTGTGGCAACTCAATGCCCAGATTGTTCTTGGCAAACACCATGTCGGCACGGTAGCTGGAGCGCACCATGGGGCCAGAGGCCACTTCCATAAAGCCCATGGCCAGGCCAACCTCGCGGTATTGATTAAACTGCTCAGGGGTCACGTAGCGCTCAACCGGCAAATGATTAACCGTCGGACGCAAGTATTGCCCCAGAGTCAGGATGTCGACCTGATGGTCACGCAGATCCCGCATGCACTGAAAGATTTCTTCATCGGTTTCCCCCAGGCCGACCATTAGGCTGCTCTTGGTCAAGACCTCTGGGCGGTGGCGCTTGGCAAAGGCCAGCACATCCAAGGTCTGCTGATAACCCGCACGAGGGTCACGCACCGGATGGGTTAAACGCTCAACCGTCTCAACGTTCTGGGCAAAAACATCCAAGCCGGATGCCACCACAACGGCTACATGTTCCAGATTACCGGCAAAATCAGGCGTTAGGGCCTCGACCTTAACCTCAGGGGTACGCTCTTTGATTGCCGCAACGCAAGCAGCGTAATGACTGGCACCGCCATCGGGCAGATCGTCACGATCGACCGAGGTCAACACCACATAACGCAAGCCCATCAACTCAACCGAATGCGCGGTGTTGGCCGGCTCCTCTGCGTCCAGCCAGCCCTTGGGGTTGCCTGTATCCACGGCGCAAAATTTACAGGCCCTGGTGCAGACCGAGCCCATCACCATGATGGTGGCGGTGCCGTTGTTCCAGCACTCGCCCATGTTGGGGCAATGGGATTCTTCGCAGACCGTACTCAAACGATGCTGGCGGACATTGTTTTTAACCTCAATGAAACGTTCACCGCTGGGCACTCGGGCGCGCAGCCATTCGGGCTTTCGACCTTGTGCCTTGACTTCAGCATAGCCACTGGAATTGCTAACACCGTTTTTAATGGCGGCAATGCCATGTTCACTGCGAAACTTTTGTCCACTGCGCACTGGTGATTTGTTGGAGTCTGCCATGAATAAACCTCGACTGTTGCACTTGGTCGCTTGGATTGCAGGCGCACAGAGTGCGCGCCAAGCTGCGATGATGGCCAATACGATCAAAGACGCAAATGATAGCACAGGCTCAGGCAAAATTGATAAAACTCTAGCGCGACTGGCGAAGGCCAGAAGGCCCTAAAAAAGACTGTTCAGCCAGATACCTCCAGCTGAACACAGGGATGCTTGACTAGAACTGGTCAAACTCACGACGCAAACGGTATTTGCGCGAGCTAACTTCGGTTTCCATACGGCGCAAGCGTTCTTCAATGGCCTCGGCCTTACGGCTGGCGCGCTGCAGAATCTCCGACTCAGGCATGGCCTGATAGTCTTCTTCTGGCTGCCTGGCCTCACGCATGGCCTTTTTCATTTTTTTGCGCTGCTTCTTACTCAGGCTGGGCTGGTCTTCCAGCAACACCCAGGCCACCACATAGGCAAACACAGCCAGCATATTAAGGTAGAGAAAGGCGATGAACCAACCAAGGCGAATCAAGCCCGCAGGCAGACCGCTGTAATTGGCCAAGCCTTCCGACACCCCGGCTATCCAACCCTCTTCACTGTCACGATACAGGTCTTTACCCCAACCCTGTTCACGATTTTTACGCCAATTACTCATTACTTTCTCCTGCCGCTCTCGGCCTCTGAATCACCCACAAGGGTTTCCAGAGTGGTAAGGCGTTGGTCAAAGGAATCCAAGGCTTTGAGTAACTTCAGCAGCTGTTGACGCTCATCACCGCCCAAACGCTGTTTGTGTTGATAATGCATGCGGATCCACATGGGTGCCAACACCGTCATAAAGATGATTAGAGGCACAAAGATCAACAACCACTGAAAGACATTCATAGGGATTCCCACCAAGGCTAATTAACTGTCTATGTTCGTTACGAATTGGCGTCTTTGGCCGCCATCTCTGCTTTGAGTTTGGCCAATTCCGCCTCAACTCGCTGCTCTGTTTCTAAATCGGCAAAGGCCTGATGCAAGTCTTGCTTGGGTTGACGCCCCAAGTCCATGGACTCCAACTCACCTTCCAGCCGATCGATCTTTTGCTCAAACTGGTCAAACTTGCTAAAAGCTCGCTCCAAAGAATCACGCTGCACCTGACGCTTGGCCTGCATGCGGTGCGTGGTGGTATTGACCTTACGCACCAAGGCTTGTTGGCGTGACTTAGCTTCTTCCAGCTTCTGCTGTAACTGCGAGATCTCATCATCCAGAGCAGCGATCTGCTCGTCAAGCTCCATCAGCTCTTTTTGCACCAACTCCAGATCTTGCTGCAGCTGTTGTTGCTCAGCCAGAGCAGCACGAGCCAGATCGTCACGCTGATGACTCAGAGCCAAGCGTGCCTTTTGCCCCCAATCCGCCATTTCTTCTTTTACCAGCAGCACACGACGCTGCAAGGCTTTACGATCGGCCAGCAAGCGTACCGAGCCAGAACGCACTTCAACCAGGGTTTCTTCCATTTCCTGAATGATCAAACGGATCATTTTTTCAGGATCTTCAGCCTTGTCGAGCATGGCATTGAGATTGGAATTCACGATATCAGACAAACGAGAGAAAATACCCATAACAACCTCCAGTGGTGTCATTTTTTGCGACACTCAGTCTAATCAAGAGTTGTGCCACTTTTTTGCAGCGCAGTAAAAACCCCTAAGCCATTGATTTTACTGACTATTTTAATTTGACCCTAAATCCGAACTGGCTTGAAGCTGCAAAAATAGCTAAATTAACCAGACAATTTAGCCAAAATGGTGATTTATGAACATCATCAGCCATAGCCTGGCCATGCAACAGCTTCTGGATCACAGCTCGGAACTGGCCAAACTGACTAGGCCCATTTTAATCTTGGGCGAACGCGGCACGGGCAAGGAGCTATTGGCTCACCGCCTGCATTACTTGTCGCCTCGCTGGGACAAGGCCTTCATCCGCGTCAACTGCGCCTCCTTCAGTGAAGGCCTACTGGACTCCGAACTCTTTGGCCACGAACAGGGCGCCTTTACCGATGCCAAGCGAATCAGACGCGGCCTATTCGAACGCGCCGATGGCGGCACTCTGTTTTTGGATGAGTTGGGCACCCTGAGTCCAAGGGTGCAGGAAAAGTTACTGCGGGTATTGGAATACGGCGAGCTGGAGCGCCTGGGCAGTGAACAAAGCCTCAAGGTGGATGTGCGCGTGGTGGCAGCAACCAACGAAGATCTGGTGCAGGCCTGCGAACAGGGCCGCTTTCGTTGGGATTTATTGGATCGCTTGTGCTTCGATCTGCTGCAGCTCCCTCCCCTGCGCCAGCGGCCCGACGACATACTGCCCTTGGCCGAGCACTTTGCCGTCAAGATGAGTCAAGAGTTGGGCTGGCAGCTGTTCCCCGGCTTTGCCGCTCAGGCCGAGCAGCAACTGCTGAACTGGCCTTGGCCGGGCAATGTGCGTGAGCTGAAAAACACCGTGGAGCGCAGCTTGGCGCAAAGCCCTAAGGATCAAGCCCTTAGCCAGATTCGCCACAACCCCTTGGCCAAGCTTAGGTCTGAGCCACCCCATTCAGGCACAAGCGACTGGGCCTTTTGTGGCCGCCTGCCGCTCAAGCAAGCCATCGAACAACTGGAGCAGCTGCGCCTGACACAAGCCCTTGAGCTGCACCCTAACCAACAACAGGCCGCAGACGCCCTAGGGCTAAACTACCACCAGCTGCGCGCCCTTATGCGCAAGCATCAAGCAAAATAACAGCCTTGACTGCTGTTACCAACAATGCAACACCGAGCCTGCTCACTGACGATACAGGCTGCGCCCGCCCTGCTGCGGTTGCTGCCTCTGGAATGGTTGCGAAACCAGCCCAAGGAGCGGGCTGGGAACTGGGATCGAGGGGTGTCGGCGGCCAGGGATGGACGCCGTCAAGCGGCCAGGACGGCGAATAGCGTCCCCGAGAACCCAGTTGCCAGACCAGTGACTGGGCGGGCAACGGTAGTCCAAATAAGTGCCAGACCAGTGACTGGGCGGG
>SKIB01000085.1 GCA_007116635.1 Saccharospirillaceae bacterium | reverse complement strand
TGATTGAAGTAATGATCTCAATGCTTGTGCTTGCAGTTGGTGTGCTTGGTTATTTGGCCTTGCAAACCCAAACATTGAGGCAGCAGCAAGAAAGTTATTATTTTGCGCGAACGAATTTGTTTGCTAACGATCTATTTGAAATGATGCGCTTGAATCCGGGTGCAGCCAATGCCGGCAAATATAATGTTGCTAAAACAAGTGCTGAGCAGAATTTAGGTAATATAAAGTGTGACTCATCATGCACTGCTGATGAACTTGCTAAGTACCATCTTGCTAATTGGTCCAAAAGGTTGCTTAAAGAGATTCCAGAAAGTGAGTATGCAATTAGTTTGTCTACAAGTGTTATAACCGTGTCAATACATGTCCCCGGTGTTGATAACGGCGGTTTTAGTTTTAGCACTAGATTGTGAGGGCTTTATGAACAAGCAGGTCGGTATTTCTCTTGTTGAGTTAATGATTTCCATGACCCTGGGTCTGGTGTTGACACTAGGTATTTTTAGTTTGTTTGCTACCAGCCAACGTAGTTATCAAACCATGCGTGAGCTAACACAAATGCAAGAAAATGCTTATTTTGCGTTTAATTTTCTAGCTGAACCCTTGCGTGAAGTTGGCTTCTTTCAGGGCTGTCCAGTAGCTATAAATGTTGAAGCACCTTCCAATGAATGGCATAACTTTCATAAAAACCCTGTTCAGAGAACCTCTGATGGGTCGTTAAGAATACGAAGCCCCGATGTTTCACAGGCCACCAATGTAACTTTGGTTGTAGCAGAAACAGTCACTGTTTCCGATATTCCTGATAATTTGAGTGCTAACGATCCAGTGTTGATGATCTCAAGGGATTGCAGTTCAGCTGTTTTTTCTAGAGTTAGTGAAATTAACGCTAACAATTCAACCATAACCTTGAATTCTGACGGCTTGGTTAGCTCGATACTTTATCCTTTACGGGATCAAGTGTTCAGCATTACTACTAATTCCGAGGGCATTCCTCAGTTGGTTCGCGATGGTGATCCATTAGTGACTGGGGTGCGCGATTTAAAGTTAAGGGCTATTAATCATAATTCAGATCGTGATTCTGGCGTTTTAAGAGCTAGTCAATATTCAGATGTGTTTAATGAAACCACCATAGGTGTTGAGATGCATTTAGAGATGATAAGTGAATCTGGTCTAGATGATGGTGATCAGGTTGTAAGAACTTTTACTCAAACCATTGCAATGAGAAATAGGCAGGTGCAGTAATGAGGCAACACAATCAAGGTTCGGTATTATTGATTGCATTGGTTTTTTTATTGTTATTGGCAATTGCTGGTGTGGCCAGTATTCGAATGAATATCAACAGCAATATGATGGCCGAAGCAACAATTGATCGTGAAAGAGCTTTTCAGAGAGCAGAAAGAAATATTATTGATAGGGAGCAATTTCTTAGAGGGTTCGTTATTGACCAAAGCATGATTCCTGCAAGTCAAGGTGGAGAGTCTGGACAGAGTGGAGATGAAAATTCGGGTCAATGTGTATCTAATGATGTCTGTTTTTCAGAGAATTGTAATAACGGCCTTTGTTTTTTTGGTACCTATGTTATGGATCAGCCTGAGAACTGTAATGTTGATGATGCTAGCGTTCGGCCAATGAATTTCACTCAACTGAACCAAAGGTTAGATAATTTAGAGGTCGATACCCTAGTAGAGTTTTTATGTTACAGAGATGAAGTTCCACAATTTCGAGTTTCAACCATAGCAGAAGGTAGTAGCAATATTTCTATTGCTCATTTAGTTTCGATGTATGCTCAGCCAGTGGCTGATCTGCCGGGAATTTTATCTGTTAACAACCAGCTTATAAACCCATTTACAAGCCATGATGGTGCTACTTCAATTGTTCCAAACTACTGTACTGGTGGGAATTGCGATCTTAGTTTATCGCCAAGTGAGCAGACAGGTGTAGGTTTAAATACGGTGTATGATTGGCGGCAAGTTGGAGCAGTGGATGTGGGCGGGGATATTATGGCTCTTCCTTTGGTTGTAGACTCTCATGGTAATACAGCCCCCGCTGGGGTGGGCACAGAGTTAGTGTCTGGTGGTTTTGGCTCTCAGACTAAACCATTCTCTTCTCCAGAGTTGTCATCTGAATTGTTATCTGAATTTTTAACATCTGAAACAGGTGTTCGAAGTGAAGATGATTATTTCATGAGGTATTTTGGTGTTGGGCGCGAATTTGTTGCTGGTAATTCAATTAATTTTTCTCAATTTAAAATTGGAGACTATTCTTGTAGTGGAGTTACTATTGTAAACATTGAAGAGTCAGAGCTTGATGACGATAACATTGCTTTTGCAAGTTTTGAAGATGCCGATGTTGCTGGTTGTGAATCTGCTATTTTAATTGTTAGGCCACCTGACGGTGTCGAGGACTTTACTCTTCAATTAAGCAGGCATGATGCTAAGCTTAATTTTTCATTGCTGTATGTAGAAGGCGATGTCATCTTTGGGCAAGAAACCTCAGGGCAGATTGAAGGTGGTGAACTTATTTTTAATGGTGCCATTGCAGTTGAGGGCAGTGCTAGTATGCATGGCTCTATCGGTCTTCGGCCACAAACCAATGCGCAAGATATTCTTAGAGGCCTTGGATATGGGTCCCGTGTTTTACGAACAGCTTGGAGTTACGGGGTGAATAATGATTAGATATAAAGGTTTTACACTGATCGAAGTAATGATCGTAGTGGCAATCATCGCCATCATCGCTGCCATTGCTTTGCCAAATTACAGTCAATATGTATTGCGAACACATCGTGCGGACGCGCAGCGTGTATTACTGGAAACAGCGGCAGAGATGGAGCGTCAGCGTGTGATACTTGGATCCTACCCAACCAGTCTTCCCACTATCAGTGCTGAACTGAATGCTGATCGTTTTGTGTGGAAAAATACCAATAGTGAAAATAAGTCCACTTTAAGTGCCACTGCTTTTACATTAATTGTGGAGCCTAAGGGTGCTCAAGGTAAAGATTCTTGTGAGCAGCTTACTCTGAATCATTTAGGTGCGCAGGGCGGTAAAGGAGCCAACTGCTGGTAGTATGAGCAATGGCGCAACCTTGACCCTAACCAACTTCAACGGCCTGCTAACCTGCTCTCCCGTCATGCTGGATTTTATGGCCAAAGCGAGCAGGGTCGCCAAAACGGACGCCGCCATTCTCATTCGTGGCCAAACGGGTACAGGCAAGGAGTTGGTGGCTCGCTACATACACCTGCAGTCGCGCCGAAGTAAAGCCACCTTTAGCGCCCTTAATTGCGCGGCTCTGTCACGAGAGCTGATGGCCTCTGAGCTTTTTGGCCATAAGCGCGGTGCCTTTACTGGCGCCACTCATGATCGCGCCGGGCTGTTCAAGCTCACCGATGGTGGGACTCTGTTTCTCGATGAAATAGCCGAAATGCCACTGGACATTCAGGCCGGTTTACTGCGGGTGTTGCAGGATCAATGCTTTACGCCACTTGGTGCCAGTGAGGCGCTGCACACCAATATTCGCATCCTATCTGCTACCCATCAGTCGTTAAAAGAACTGGTGCAGCAGAAGTTGTTCCGTGAAGACCTGATGTATCGGGTGCGGGTGGTTCCTCTGTACTTGCCTTCCTTAGCTGAGCGAACCGAGGACATCATTCCTCTGGCTTGGCACTTTTTAACCCAGCTTAACCAACAAAATGTCAGGCAGGTAGAAGGCCTTGAACCCCAGGTTATTGAAGCCCTGTCTGTCTATGCCTGGCCGGGTAATGTCCGAGAGCTGATGAATGTCTGTGCCTATATGCACGCCATTGGCGAGGGGCCACAAGTTAGTCTAGTCGATCTGCCAGCCGATCTGTTTGAACCAGTGGCTACAAAGCAGCCTCAGTTCGATGAGCGCCAAGAGTTGCTTAGCCTGCTGCAAGAGTTGCAGGGCAATCGACAAGCCGTGGCAGATGCTCTGGGTATCTCTCGCGTAACCCTGTGGCGCAAGATGAAGCAGTACCAACTATGATGCACTTTGTTCTGATGACAACTATCCTGCCAGAGGGGGCTGTCTGAGAGATAACAAGTGTAGGGTCTTTTTTCTTCGGCCTGTGCATTCTGTTTCGGGTGGCGAATCAATTTGTTTCAATTTGCAGTAATTTTGATTATCCGCTTGGCGTTGCTAGCCTAAACTCATTGTTTCTGTGTGCTTTGGAGTTGGCACAAGAATTGATAGCCTTAGCTAATTCAACCTAATTGCTCTACCTTATCAATATGAGCTTTGTCAGTTCACAGCTGTTGTTTGATCACAGCACGGGAGAAAGTTTATGGCTAATCGACTGTCTTGGATGTCCACCGATGATATTATTAAAACCATTCCTTGTAGCTGCGTCGATGGCCGCACGCCTGGTATTCGCTACAGTGTTGCCGGAGGTAGCCTTGGTTTGGTAGCCCATGTATTGGCCGCCCTAGAGCGACAGCATGGCCACTTTTCGGCGGCTCAGGTGTTGGCCTATTTGCAACTCTTTGCGCGTCAGGTCGGTCCACTTTACTTGCACTCTGATCAGCACGCCATGGCCAAGATTTGGGCCAAAATGTCGCTTGCAGAAGACAGCTCAGTCAGCCAGCTTAATGAAGAGCAGCAAGACCTGTTTTTACATTTAGCTATACAGGCGGACTATCAGGGTTGCGGCCACGTAAAACTGATGCTGTTACATGCCCCTGAATACCAGGTGCGTGCAGAACTGCTGCAACTGGTGTTACAGCAATTTTTCGTGCTCTATTTTTCTGGCGAGCCTAGGGTGGTATTTGATGTCTTGGCCGGTGAGCATGTGGAGCGGCAAGTCTTGCTGTTGATAGAGCAGCACCAATCCGCAGTGGCCGATTCCGAACAGCAAAGTGCGCTCTACAGAGAAGAAGATCCTGAAGACAATAAGTTCTTTTGTCATCGGCCACTAAAGAGGCGTTTGATCACGCTCTTTGCTGACGCGATCAAGCAAAGCGAGCTGCTAAACCTATGTACCGATCAATGGCAGGCTTTGGCTCTTGAGCACGACCAGGCGGCCGAAAGAACTCTGGGTTATCTCGCGCCCCATTTGCCCGTCACTCATTTAAAGCTGTAGTTACTGACCTTTGCCGGCCCATTGAATACAGAACAAGCCCTTAACCAGGGTATTAAGAGGCATCAGGTCTTGAGCTTGGTCACCCAAACCATCGAGCATGCTAAGGGCGATGTTACGATATATGCTGGCCAGTTCCTCTTGCTCTTGGCTATCGGGGGAGGGAAAGACCCACACGCTCAGTTCAACTAGGAATTGTTGCGCCTGCTCAAGAGAGGCAAAGCGAGCTGCCTGCCATTGGCTTTTGCCACGGGCGAAGGGCTGATCGGAGGTCATTAGTAGGCAAAAATGATCCTTAGCTTTTGGGGTTTCGACGGCATGAATCATGGCACGCGTTGCCATTGCCATTCGTTCTATGGAGCTGCCACTGATGGGTAAATCGGCATAAAAAGTCATTCTGGTCTGTTTCCTTCATTGCCAAGGATAAGCAAAAACTACAGGGTGTTAGAAAATACTTCATTTACTTTGCTTATGGCTAGGCATACACCGGCTGGCAAAGACTTTTAACTTGAATTTGCCAGCCCTATCACAGCAGGGTTATGAGCTGGTACTTAATTGTCCATTGTCCAGCCTGTTTACAGTCCATTCCAGTTCTTCCCCTGCAAGAATGGGTACTACCCTGTTCTCGCCCATGGGGTAATGGCTGGGCACTGTCCACTTTTCTTGCACCAGTTCGATCTTGGCGCTGTTGCGCGGCAGGCCGTAAAAGTCTGGGCCGTAGAAACTGGCAAAGGCTTCCAGCTTGTCCAGCT
>SKIB01000031.1 GCA_007116635.1 Saccharospirillaceae bacterium | reverse complement strand
TTGTTCACTCTGATGTGCGGCAAAGCGATGCACATCGTAACCATGACCTATTCTCATGACTGCTGCTCCATTAACCAGCGCGCATAACTCAGATCGCTGCTGGTGGTGATTTTAAAATTGTCCGCATGGCTGTCGATCAGGTCCATCTCATGGCCTGAGAGCTCCATGGCACTGGCCTCGTCGGTCACGGCCAAACCCTGAGCCAAGGCCTGCTGCAAGGCAGCCAACAGTGGCTGAGCACGAAAACATTGTGGCGTTAGGGCTGCCCATAACTGACTGCGATCAAGGGTAACAGGCTGCTCGCCAGCGCCTGTGTGTTGGGATCTGGATTTAAGGCATTTAATGGTGTCCACTACCGGCTTGGCCAGCAGTGCGCCCCGCTGCTCTTGTTGACAGTGCTGCCACAAGCGAGCAACATCCGAGACCTGAACCAAGGGCCGCGCCGCGTCATGCACCATCACCCAAGGGCTTGCCAACTGGGTGCAAATGGCTTGCAAACCCGACAGTACCGACAGCCAGCGCTCACTGCCGCCCTTAACCTGCTGCCAAGCAGGAAAGTCACGCGCCAGACTAGCTGCCTGAGGGTCATCTGCGGCCAAGAGCAAAAATAAATGGGCTTGCGGACAATGCTGAGACACAAACTGCTGCATGCGGCTCAGGGTACAACCCAGAACCGTGCTACCTGCCAAGGCCAGGTGTTGTTTAGGCAAGGCAGACCCCATGCGATTACCCTTACCTGCTGCGGCCACTAAGATGGCTAATTGATCATCAGTTACCATTGGCTGGCACCATCATGTAAAACACCTCACCCTCACGAATAAGGCCTAGTTTGTGGCGGGCCACTTCCTCTAGGGCATCTGTCCCCTGCATTAAATCCTGCACCTGAGCCTGAAGTTGATTATTTGTACGCTCAAGCTGCTGATTACTGGCTTCTTGCGCCGCAATTCGCTCACGCAAATGGGACAGCTCTCTATAGCTAGCAGAGCCGAACCACAGCTGCCACTGCAAGCTGATTAAAAAAATCAGTAACAACAAAAATAAAATCCGACGAAACCAGGTTGGGAAGGCGGTGTCCAGCATGAATCTCTAACCCTGTGATTATAAAGCTTTTTTATCACAGTTCTGCGCCCGACAACAGGGTAAACAAGCATTGCCACTAATAACCTAAAGCTCTTTCATCAGAGCAAAGCATTCTTAGCACCAAATTGACATAAAAAAACATCTGCTTAGAATTTAGCGAACTAACCAACAGGAGTTCCGTTCCATGACTTTAAAGAAATTTGCCCTAGGCTTGACCACCGCTAGCGCCCTAACCCTAGCCAGTGTCAGCTCCGCCCAAGGTCTGCTCAACAGCTCGTACGACATTGCCCGCGAACTCTTTGCTAGCTACAACCAATTGTTCAGTGAGCATTGGCCAGAGCAAGACTTGGAAATCCAACAATCACACGGCGGTTCCTCTGCTCAGGCTCAGGCTATTTTGCAAGGCTTACGCGCCGACGTGGTCACCTTCAACCAGGTAACAGACATCAATATTCTCGCCAGTCGCGGCAATCTGCTGCCAGAGGATTGGCAAACGCGCCTACCGAACAACAGCTCGCCCTACTTCAGCACCATGGCCTTCTTGGTGCGCAAAGACAACCCCAAAAACATTCAAAACTGGGACGATTTGGTGCGTGAAGAGGTAAGCCTGGTGTTCCCTAACCCCAAAACCTCAGGCAATGGCCGCTACACCTATCTGGCCGCCCGTGGTTTTGCCCAACAGCAGTTCAGTGATGAGCAAGAGCAACAGCAGTTTCTCAGCACCTTTTTAAGCCGAGTTGAAGTGTTCGATAATGGCGGCCGTGGTGCCACCAATACCTTCATTGATCGTGGCATCGGTGATGTGTTGATTACCTTTGAATCCGAAGTACGCAACATTCTTGATGAGCTTAACAGTGACGACTATCAGATTGTCGTGCCTCAGGTGAGCTTCTTGGCCGAATTCCCTGTGGCCTGGTTGGATCGCAATGTGCAGCGCAACAACAGCGCCGAGCTGGCCAAGGCCTACTTAGAGCATCTCTACTCACAACCAGCGCAAGAGTTGTTGGCTGGCTTTAACTACCGGGTGCACCACCCTGAAGTTGTGGCAGCCAATGCCGAGCGCTTCCCTGAGTTGCAATTGCTGACCATCGAAGACATTGCCGGTAGCTGGGATTACGCCACCAACAACATCTTTAACAATGGTGGTGAACTGGATCGCTTGCTGTCCAGACGCTAGAATGCAGTCCACTTTTTGCTAGGGGATAGAATCACCATGCTCAGTTTCCGCCATCGAGGCATCCTACCCGGCTTTGGCCTTAGCCTAGGCATTAGCCTGCTGTTTGTCTCCTTGGTATTGCTGCTGCCCATCAGTGGCCTGGTGATTCAACTGTCGGACATGAGCTGGTCACAATTCTGGTGGGTCATTACCGACCCAAGGGTGGTGGCCAGTTACCGTGTCACCCTTGTTTCCGCCCTGATTGCCTCCTTGATCAACGGCTTGCTAGGCCTGTTACTGGCCTGGGTGCTGGTTCGCTATGACTTTTATGGCCGTCGATTATTAGATGGCTTGGTCGACCTGCCCTTTGCCCTACCCACCGCTGTGGCCGGCATTGCTCTTTCTGCTCTGTGGGCCAGCAATGGCTGGTACGGTCCGGTGTTGGATCAACTGGGCATTAAGGTGGCCTACACCCCACTTGGCATCATCGTCGCCATGGCCTTTACCAGCCTGCCCTTTGTGGTGCGCTCAGTACAGCCGGTACTGGAAGACTTGCCTGCTGAAGACGAAGAGGCCGCAGCCAGCCTAGGGGCCAGTGACCTGCATATCTTTGCCACTGTGATTCTGCCGGCCATTTGGCCAGCCTGGCTGACCGGTATGGCGCTGTCTTTTACTCGCAGTCTGGGCGAGTTTGGTGCCATCATTTTTATCGCTGGCAACATGCCCTTTGTCAGTGAGATCACCTCGCTGATGATCTTCATCCGCCTACAGGAATTTGACTACGCCGCTGCCAGCGCCATTGCCGCCGTGGTGCTATTGGCGTCATTACTGCTGCTACTTGCCATCAACCTGTGGCAAAACCGCTACCTCAAGCGTCTACAGGGGAGAAGCTGATGCTGTATCGCCGCTCGTCCTTGGGGCAAAGCCCCTGGCTTAAATACAGCCTGATAGGCTTGGCCTTTGTCATCATGACGCTCTATGTCTTGGCTCCGCTGGCCTTTATCTTTGTGCGCGCCTTTTCTCAGGGCTGGGCCAACTACCTGAGCGTGATCCTAGACCCCTATACCCGCCACGCCATTGGCCTAACCCTAGTGGTGGCGCTCTTGACCGTGCCCATCAATCTGCTGTTTGGCACCTTTTTGGCTTGGTTGGTGACCCGCTACGAATTTCGTGGTCGCAAACTGTTGATGACCCTGATCGACATTCCCTTTGCAGTGTCGCCCATTGTCGCCGGCCTGCTCTACCTACTGCTCTACGGCAGTCAGGGCTTGATCGGTGGCTGGCTGGATCAATACGATGTGCAGCTGATGTTTGCTTGGCCAGGCTTGGTACTGGTGACTCTGTTCGTTACCAGTCCCTTTGTTGCCCGCGAACTGATCCCCCTCATGCAGCAACAGGGCCAGGACGAAGAAGAGGCGGCCATCAGCCTGGGGGCCAATGGCTGGCAAATGTTCAGCCAGGTTACTCTGCCCAAGATTCGTTGGGCACTGCTGTACGGTGTGGTACTGACCAATGCCCGCGCCATGGGCGAGTTTGGCGCGGTGTCCGTGGTTTCGGGCTCGATTCGTGGGCAAACCAACACCTTGGCACTGCACATTGAACTCTTGGCTCAAGACTTTAATGCCGTGGGTGCCTTTGTCAGTGCCTCGTTGCTGGCCTCACTGGCCCTCTTTACCCTGCTGATCAAGGCCTTGGTTGAATGGCGTCAGCAACAACAGTTGAACACCAGTCTGGAGGACAGCCAATGAGCATCCGTCTGAGCAACATCAGCAAAACCTTTGGTCAATTTCAGGCTTTGCAGCCCATCAACCTTGAACTGCCCAAGGGGCAGTTTACCGCCCTGCTCGGCCCCTCTGGCTCGGGTAAGACCACCCTGCTGCGCATCATTGCAGGCCTGGAGCATGCCGATCAGGGGCAGATTTTCCTTGACCAACAGGATGTGACCCGCCAGCCGATCAAGGATCGCCAGGTGGGTTTGGTGTTTCAAAACTATGCGCTGTTTCGCCACATGACGGTGGCGGACAACATCGCCTTTGGCTTGAAATTGCGCAAGCTGGCCAAGGCCGAGATCCACAAGCAGGTCATGGCGCTGTTGGAAATGGTACAGTTGCCGCATCTGGCCAAGCGTTACCCAGCGCAACTCAGTGGCGGGCAAAAGCAGCGCGTGGCCCTTGCAAGAGCGCTAGCCATTAATCCAAGGGTACTGCTGCTAGACGAGCCCTTTGGTGCGCTTGATGAACAGGTGCGCCAAGAGCTGCGCCGTTCGCTGCGTCAATTACACGACCAACTGGGCTTTACCAGTGTGTTTGTTACCCATGATCAACAAGAGGCTTTGGAGTTGTCGGATCAGGTGGTGCTGATGAGTCACGGCCGCATTGAGCAGCAAGGCAGCCCTAAGGAGCTGTTTGAACGGCCACAAAGCCGGTTTGCCTTTGAATTTCTCGGTCATAACAACCTGTTTCAGGGTCAATTACAGCACCAGCGCCTGGTTCAGGGTCAGGCCTGGCTACAGCTGAACGCTACTAGCTCGGCGACCAGCGAACAGGGCACTGTGCTCCTGCGCCCGCATGAGCTGAGCCTGGCCAACCAGGCTTCCGAACAAGCGCACCTACCGATGCAAATCACCGCCATCAATCTGGTTGGCCCTCAGGTGCAGATTGAGCTTGAGCCACAGGGATGGCAGTCGGACAAACCCTGGCAGGTGGGCATCAGTCATCAACAATTTCATCAGTGGCAACCCGAGCGCGGTCAACTGTGCTTTGCCGTGCCGCATCTGGCGCATTTCTTTGCCAGCCACGACAGCCCACCGCAAAGCTTGCGTTTTGAACAACTAAGCAAGAGCTCTCAACTGGTTGATGAACGGCAACTGGCGTATAATTCGTTAACCTAATGACATTGACAGGCATATAAGCCCATTAACAGGAGAACTCATGCAAATTGCTGACAACACCGTGGTACATTTTCACATCATTGCCAAAGATCAAAACGGTGAACTGCTGGAAGACAGCTATGTTGAGGGTCATGCGGCGGCTTATTTGCATGGCCATAAAAACCTCTTCCCTGCCATGGAACAAGCCCTTGTGGGTAAAACCACTGGTGACAAGGTGCAGGTTAGCATTCCAGCCAAAGAGGCCTATGGTGAAATCAAAGAGAACAACATTGGCCGAGTGTCACTCAAGCAAATCATCAGCCAAGGCCCAATCAAGGCCGGCGATGTGGTGGATTTGCGCATCCCGCAGGGCATTACTCAGGTAACAGTGATTAAAAAGGGCTTAAAAATGGTCGATGTGGACATGAATCACCCCTGGGCGGGCAAGACACTTAACCTAGAAATCGAAGTGACGGATGTGCGTGCCGCCACGGCCGAGGAAATCGATCACGGCCATGCGCACAGCGATGCCAAGGGTGGTCATCAGCACTGATACCCAACCACAACTGGTAGTTTCCAAGACTGGCGTTTGTCGCCCTTCGCTTGGCTGGTTTTGTGGCTGGCGTCATGGTGACAGTGGGCGCTGGGTGAAAATCTATGGGACCCTGCGACTTCGCGCAGGGTGACTGACGGACGCTGAAAAAGAGCCTAGTCCCGGCGTGAGGACTTGGCTTGGTGATACTGATGAATGAAGTA
>SKIB01000035.1 GCA_007116635.1 Saccharospirillaceae bacterium | reverse complement strand
TGGTTAGATCGTATTGCAAAAAGCACTAAGCAAGGAGATCGTAATATTAGTAAAGATGGCATTGACCTGCCCTAGCCAGTCAAAGCGAACTGCTCGGCTAACTAGGTGGTAACAACCAATGGCCAATGAACTCCCTATATAGTGAATACTCTATGGCCCAAGCTTGCACTCAATGATCAACAACACCCTTGATCCCTAGCGAGGCGGAGCCAAAGTCATCGCGAACAACAGGAGCCCTCTATGTTGAGTACCAAGTTTTGGATTGGTTTAACCACTGCGACCGCCCTTAGCAGTCAGTTGGCACTGGCTGCTGACAACATCATCCTCAGAGCTGAGCTCTTGGGTGAAGCCTTCCAAGTCGAACAACTGAGTAATGAACTGCGCTCACCCTGGGGACTGGATCTGATCTCGGATCACCAACTACTGATCAGCGAGAAGTCTGGCCATTTGGTTTGGCTGGATATTGAACAACAACAACTCCTGCGCCAAGCGGTGCCCTTTGAGATCAACAGCAGCGGCCAAGGCGGACTGCTAGACATTAAAATTGCACCAGCCAGTTCAGGCAGTTCTGATAGATCAACTAGCTCGGATGAATCAAGCCGTTCGGACGGCTCATGGGTTTACCTAACCTACAGCAAAGCACAGGGCAGGCAAGCAGCAACCGCTCTTGGTCGATTTCAATGGCTGAACCATCAGGCCAGTGACTGGCAAGAATTGTGGGTCAGTGATTCTTGGCAAAACTCAGGGCAGCACTTCGGTAGCCGTATCGCCTTTGACCAGCAGGGCCATGTGTTCTTTAGTGTTGGCGACCGAGGCGATCGCGATCAAAGCCAAAACGTCAGCAACGCCATTGGCGGAATTTTACGCCTAACCCTAGACGGTCAGGTGCCGCAAGACAATCCCTTTGTCGACTCAGGCTACCCTGCCCTGTGGAGCTATGGTCATCGTAATCCTCAGGGTTTGTTTTTTGACCATACAACCAACAGCCTGTGGTCAAACGAGCATGGCCCAAGAGGGGGTGATGAGATTAATCTGATTCAGCCCGGGGCAAACTATGGCTGGCCAAGGGTCACTACCGGCCGAGAATACTGGGGCCCACGAATTGGCACCACTAGCCTGCCCAGCATGGTCGACCCGCTGCACGACTGGACGCCATCCATTGCCCCTAGCTCGCTGCTCATTTATCGTCAACCCGCCTTTGCTAATTGGCAGAGCTTATTCATCTCCACCGCGCTAGCCGGCCAACACCTGAATCTGGTTGATCTCAGGCAACGACCTGCGGTTGAATATCGAATATTAACGGAATTAAACGAACGCCTAAGGGCTGCGCGCCTGGACTCAGAGGGCCGCATCCTGATTCTTACCGACTCAGGTCGCTTATTGCGGGTTAGCCCTGCTCCTTAGTATGAATACCCAGCTTCAGAATAGGAGAAAAATTGCAGGAGCAAATCAGAACAGCAAAAAGGAGCCCCAGGCTCCTTTTTGCTAACACAAACATAGCGTCAGCCGTGCAAACTGACTAACTGGTTAGGTATCAGTCTTTAGGTTTGACTTCCGCCAAGCGAATTTTTTGTGCCATCTTGTCCAGCACGCCATTCACATAGCGATGGCCATCTTGGGCACCAAAGGTTTTGGCCAGCTCAACGCCCTCGTTGATCACCACACGGTATGGCACATCCACCCGATGTAAAAGCTCATAGGCGCCAATGCGCAAAATGCAGCTTTCGATGGGCGTCAGCTTGTCCAGTGGGCGATCAATGAAGCTGGTGATGCATTCATCCAGCTCGGAAGTGGTTTGCGGAATACGCTCCAAAAGCTCGCGAAAGTACTCGTAATCCACCTTGGCCATGTCATTATCGGCAATGAATTCGGCAGCTATCACTGAAGGGCTGGTTTTGGCCATGTACCACTGATAAAGAGCCTGCAGCACCAAACGCCTTGATTTTTGACGCATCGCCGGTGATGGGCGACTGGCGGCTAATCGACTCATGCGTCAATACCTGCAAACAGGGTCACCATTTCCAGCGCACTCAAAGCCGCCTCAGCGCCTTTATTACCCGCTTTAGTACCAGCACGCTCAATGGCTTGTTCAATGCTATCGACCGTCAAAACGCCAAAAGTAATGGGCAAATCCAACTCCAAAGACACCGAGGCCAAACCCTTGGTGCATTCACTGGCTACGTATTCAAAATGTGGTGTACCGCCACGAATCACGGCGCCCAAGGCAACCACGGCATCGTATTTGCCAGTTTTGGCAACGCGACGCGCCAGCAAAGGCAATTCCCAAGCACCTGGGGCCTTGTACTGTTCAATCTGTTCAATGGCCACACCGTGGCGCACCAGGGCATCCACTGCGCCCTCGACCAAACGGTCAACAATAAAGCTGTTAAAACGACCAACCACTAGGGCAATGCGAGCGTTCTTTGGTGCAACCAAGCCACCTTCAATTGTTTTCAACATCATACTTACCTATTCACTCTTGCCCAACAAAGGGGACATATTCTATTACTTCTAAACCAAAACCGGAAATGCCAGCAAACTTTAATTGCGCACTGAGTAAACGCATCTTACCAACCCCAAGGTCACGCAACATTTGCGCGCCCGTACCCACATGGTTGTAGGTACCCATGGTTGGATGCCATTTGCCCTGCTGGCCTTCCAATAAACTCAATTCCTGCTCAACCGGCATTGGCAGGTTGGCGTCCAATAACAACAGCACACCAGCCTCGGCCTCAGCGATCTGTTGCAAGGCCTGAGCCAGTGGCCAACCAGTTTGTTCAGGCATGCTCAAGCCTAGCATATCACGCAACACCTGACCGACATGCACGCGAACGGTGCAAGGCTGCTCTTTATTCGGCTGCCCCTTCACCAAGGCCAAATGGGTGCCACCAGCAATGGTGTCCTGATAATGGTGCAACCTTAGCTCACCCACAGGGGTCTGTACGGCGCAAGAATGCAGCAGCTTGATGGTCTGCTCATGATTCATTCGATACTGAATCAGATCGGCAATGGTACCCATCTTCAGGCCATGTTTTTGCGCAAACTGCTCCAAATCTGGCCGGCGTGCCATGGTGCCATCGTCGTTCATGATCTCGACAATGACAGCTGCAGGCATCAAACCAGCTAAACGCGCCAGATCAACACCAGCCTCGGTATGGCCAGCTCGTGCCAACACCCCACCGGACTGCGCCCGCAAGGGGAACACATGACCAGGCTGAACAATGTCTTGCGCCTTGGTAGCAGGATCTACAGCCACCTTGATGGTATGAGCGCGATCAGCTGCAGAAATACCAGTGGTCACCCCAGTGGCTGCCTCGATGGAGACGGTAAAGGCGGTGCTGTACTGAGTACCATTGCGGCTAGCCATCATGGGTAAACCCAAATGGTCACAACGCTCAGAGGTCATGGGCAAACAAATCAAGCCCCGACCCTCTTTGGCCATAAAATTGATGGCCTCAGGGCTAACATGAGCCGCGGCCATTACTAGGTCACCTTCGTTTTCACGGTCTTCATCATCCATCAGGATGACCATTTTACCCAGACGAATGTCTTCGATAATGGATTCGATACTGTCCAATTTCATAGAGTCTCCTAGCCAAAGCCATGTTGTGCCAACCAAGACGCACTCATGCCTGGGGTTTGGGGTTTATTGGGTTGCTGTAATTGATCGAGGTATCGGGCAATGAGGTCGACTTCTAAATGCAGCTGCCGACCAATACGGTATTCTTGCACCAGGGTATTCGCCGCGGTATGGGGCACCACATTAACCTGAAATTCCAGACCTTCTTTAGCATTCACAGTCAGGCTGATGCCATCCATGGTGATGCTGCCTTTAACCGCGATGAAGCGCTGTAGCTCAGCCGGAGCCTCGACCCAGATCCGCCAGCTGGACGCGTCTTGCTGCATACGACGGATGACACCTAAGCCATCCACATGACCACTGACCATGTGACCACCAAGGCGGTCACCCAGGCGCAGGGCTTTCTCCAGATTGACCTTAGCCCCAACCGGCATTTGAGAAAATAAGGAATAACTGAGGGTTTCATTGGATAGATCGGCCAGAAATCCCTGAGCATCAAACTGAGTCACGGTCAAACAAACACCATTGACAGCAATGCTGTCGCCCAGCTGCACATCGCTCATGTCCAGTTGCGGACAATGCAGTTGCAGCTGGAGATCGCCCTTGGCCTTGGCCTGCTTGGCTTTGATGCTACCAAGGGCGGCTATGATTCCAGTAAACATCAAATTTCTCCTAAAATCAGGCGCAGATCGCTGCCTATGACTTGGCAAGACTTAAGGGTTAAGGCTTTGCTCGCCGCCAAGGACGGAAAGTTCATCGCCAACAGTGGTCTGGCATCGGCACCTAAAAGCTTGGGCGCTAAGTATAGCCAATATTCGTCAACCAAGGCTTGCTTGACCAAGCTGGCTGCCAAGGTGGCCCCAGCCTCAACCCAGAGTTCGTTTACCTGCCGCTCGGCCAAAAAGCGCAACAGAGCCAGCAGATCGAAGCCCTGCGCCGAATCATAGGCCAGGGACAGGCCTTGCACACCCAGCTGTTGCGCCCATGCAGGCAAGGACTGCTGCCCGGCATAGACCCATAAAATCGGCCCCGGTTGCTGCCACAGGCGTGCTTGCTGCGGGATTTCCAGTCTGGCGTCCAAAATCACTCTCAGCGGCTGCAAATAGGATTTGCCACTGGCCAAAGGCTGCAGGCCCTCAGGACGCACATTTAATGCCGCATCATCGGCCATCACGGTTTTGGCTGTCGAAAGCACCGCGCCCGATTGCGCCCGACCGTACTGCACATCCAAGCGCGCCTCTGGCGAGGTTATCCACTGGCTTTCGCCATCGGCCATGGCGGTGCGACCGTCAAGACTGGCGGCCATTTTCAAACGCACCCAGGGCAGACCGTTGCGCATGCGTTTGCAAAATCCGGGATTCAGGACCTCAGCTTCCTGAGGTAGCAAGGGGCCAATGACCTCAATGCCAGCCTCACGCAACATGGCCATGCCTTTACCGGCCACCAAGGGATTGGGGTCTTGCATGCCAATCACCACCCGAGCCACTCCGGCTTGGATCAGCGCCAAACTGCAAGGCGGCGTGCGACCATAATGGCTGCAAGGCTCTAAACTGACATAGGCAGTGGCACCCTTGGCTTGCTGTCCGGCTTGACGCAAGGCAAAGACTTCGGCATGAGGCTCACCCGCTTGCAAATGAGCGCCTTCGCCGACCAATACGCCCTGATTGACGATCACTGCCCCAACCCTTGGGTTAGGTGCCGTGCTGTACCAACCCTGCTTGGCCAAGGCCAAACAGTGGTTGAGCCAATACAGATCTTCAGCTTTGCTTGCCATGTTGCTCCAGGCGTTCAATTTCTTGGCGGAATTCAGAGATGTCTTGAAAGGAACGGTATACGGAGGCAAAGCGCACAAAGGCCACTTGATCCAACTTAGCCAACTCTTGCATCACCAATTCTCCGACGATGCGCGAAGCAACTTCACGCTCACCCGTGGCCCGCAGGCCCTGCTTGATACGATCAATGGCTGCTTCAATGGCTTCAACACTGACCGGACGCTTTTCCAATGCCCGCTGCATACCAGAGCGCAACTTGCTTTCATCAAAGGGCTGACGCGTGCCATCCTGTTTAATGAGCTTAGGCAGCACCAACTCAGCGCTTTCGAAGGTGGTGAATCGCTCACCACAGTGATTACACTCACGACGCCGACGAACCTGAGCACCCTCGGCCACTAAGCGCGAGTCGATCACCTTGGTATCTTCTGCATTACAAAAAGGACAAAACATGAACAACAACCGCAAAACCATGAATGGCGGGCATTTTAACGGTTTTCCACGCAATAAGCTAAAGGGAGTGGCTAAAAAGCTAACAAAACCCTGTGCAGCTACCAAAGACCATAGACCTAATCCAGGCTTCTGAACCAGGTCGTTA
>SKIB01000030.1 GCA_007116635.1 Saccharospirillaceae bacterium | reverse complement strand
TTACAGCCCCAGAGCGGTGCGCTCTTGCTGTTGATGTTGCAACAGTCTTGGCCGCCATCCGTTGATCTGGCCATGCGTGAGCTGTTCAAGCTGTCGGCCGCGGAAACTCAGGTCTTATCTTGCTTGGCCGCAGGGCAAACGCCGGAACAAATGGCGCTAGAGCTGGGTAAGTCCAAGGGCACCATTCGCCAACAGGTGAAACAATTACTGGCAAAATTTGGTGCCACCAGTCAGGTGCAGCTGGCTGCGTTAGCATCGGCAGCCGCCAATGCCTTGGCCCCTGTGCCCGTCGGTGCTCAACAACCCCGTCTGGCCGAAGGCTTACAATTGCAGCAATTCAGCCGTGCTGAGCGGACGGTAGGTTGGCGTTTTTTTGGTCAGCCACAGGGCGAGCCAATTTTAATGCTGCATGGGCCAAGCTTTGCTGCGGGTGAGTTTGACCATGATCGGCAATTGGCGCGGCATCATGGCTTGGCGGTCTACGCCATCGAACGCCTGGGTTATGGTCGTACTCAGGTGGCAGAACAGCAGCAAGAATTGCAATCACAGGTGGATGATCTGTTGGCCTTGATGGATCTTTGTGGCTTAGAGAGGGTGACCCTCTTTAGCCATGAATGCGCCTTGATCCCAGCTCTGGCCTTGGCCCAGCAAGCACCTGAGCGGGTGAAGTCCATCCTATCGGTGTCCGCAGCGCCGCCCTTTGTTCGTCTTGAGCAATTGAGGCAGATGCCAGAACAGCAGGGAGTCTTTATATTGGCGGCCAAGCAAAGCCGCTGGTTGGCCAAACTGCTGCTTAGGTTGCTGGTGCTCAGATTGCAGCAGCTGGGTAGTCAGTCTTGGTATCAGGCGGTCTTTGCAGACATTGATTTTGAGTTGGCACAGACGCAACGCCCTGAACTGCAGGCAGGCGTGGCCGCCGCCTACGCCTTTTATACCCAGCAGCAGGGCGCTGGCTTTGAGTCCGATTTGCAGCTCATGATTCAGGACTGGCAATCCTTGGTGCGTGATTGTCCTGTGCCCTTGCGGCTAATGCATGGCAGTCGTAACCCCAGTACGCTGGTGTCGGATCTGACCATTTTTCAGCAGCTCAAGCCTGATCTGACCATTGAGCTGATGGCTGATGCTGGCCTGACCTTAGCCCTGAGTCATGCTGAGCGTTTGTACCAAGCCCTGGCACGGCAGGCCAAGGGCCAGCGTTAAAGACTGCTCATTCTTCACCCAAAAAACCACCGCTCTGATGTGCCCAGAGTTGGGCGTACAGCCCTTGATTGGCCAACAGTTCTTGGTGCGTGCCCTGTTCGACGATGCGCCCCTGATCCAGCACGATCAACCTATCCAGTGCCGCGATGGTGGACAGGCGATGGGCAATGGCAATCACGGTTTTGCCTTGCATCAGCGTGCTCAGGCTGCGGTTAATGGCGGCCTCCACCTCAGAGTCCAGTGCCGAGGTGGCCTCGTCGAGAATCAAAATGGGCGCGTTCTTGAGCAATACCCGAGCAATGGCGATGCGTTGCCTCTGGCCACCAGACAGCTTAACGCCACGCTCGCCAACCAGGGCAGCGTAGCCCTGATTGCCATGCTGATCGGTCAGCTGTTCAATAAACTCATGCGCCTCGGCCTGCTTGGCGGCCCTGATGATGTCTTCCATGCTGGCATCGGCACTGCCATAGGCAATGTTGTCGGCGATGCTACGGTGCAGCAAGGAGGTGTCCTGAGTGACCATGGCGATCTGTGCTCGCAGACTTTCTTGCTGGCACAGATTGATGTCCTGGCCATCGATCAGAATACGACCCTGCTCGGGTTCGTAAAAGCGTAGCAACAGGTTCACCAGGGTTGATTTGCCGGCACCGGAACGACCCACCAGACCGATTTTTTCACCCGGTTGGATCTGCAGATTGAGCTGTTCAATCAGACCGCTGCCTTTGCCGTAATGGAAGCTGAGATTCTGCAGTTCAATGCTGCCTTGCTCCACCTTCAAGGGTTGGGCATTGGCAGCATCGACAATGGTCAGGGGCTTGCTCAGGCTGTTCATGCCATCTGTGGTGGTGCCGATGTTTTCAAAGAGCGCGGAAATTTCCCACATGATCCACTGGGCCATGCCATTGAGGCGCAGCGACAAACTGATGGCCAGCGCAATGGCACCCAGGCTGATTAACGACAGCGACCAGAGCCACACCGACATCACTGCAATCACCAGCGCTAGGCTGTAATTAAGTACTTGCACACTCATGATCAGATGGGTGGCCAGACGCATCTGCTGATGCACGGTCTGCAAGAAGGCATCCATGCCCTCTTTGGCGTAGTCGGCTTCTTGTTGGCTGTGGGCGAAGAGTTTGACCGTTTGCATGTTGGTGTAGCTGTCCACTACTCGGCCGGTCATCATGGCCCTTGCCTCGGCTTGGCGACTGGAAATGCGCTTCAGCCGGGGTACTAAATAGTATTGCACCCCCAGATAGATCAACAACCAAACGAACATGGGAATGGCCAGACGCCAGTCGGCTTGGGCAACCAAATACAGCATGCTCAAGAAGTAAACACTTACATACACCATCACATCCAGCAGTTTGAGTACGGTTTCGCGCACCGAAAGTGAGGTTTGCATGACCTTGGTCGCCAGTCGACCGGCAAAGTCGTTATGAAAGAAGCCGAGGCTTTGTTTCAGCAGATAGCCATGGCTCAGCCAGCGAATGGCCATGGGGTAGTTGCCTAGCAGTCCTTGGTGTACCACGGCGGTACGTAAAAAGATCACCAGCGGAATGCTGACGATCAGCAGCAAGCTGGAGATGAAGAATTGTCGCTGTTCGTCGCTCCAGGGTGCGCCCGCTTGACCCTGAGCCAGAATGTCGACCAATTGCCCCATGCGGGCAAAGAGCGACACTTCCATGATGGCCACCAGGGTGCTGAGTAGGGTCATGATGATCAGCAAGGGCTCGCTGCCACGGCTGTAATGACGACAAAAGGCCCAAAGGGTGTTGGGTGGCTGGCTTGGAGTCTCGTTGGGGAAGGCTGGGACCAATCGCTCAAAAAAACGCAACATTGGCTGGTATCTCTTACACTGGGTTGACTACTATAACAGCAAACACAGGGTTTGCGCGGGCCTGTACGCAGGCCTTGGCAGCTTTGGCTAACAGGCTGGCGTAAAAATTTGCGCCCTGTGGCAATTTTGCACTTGGTTTTGTCATAACATAGCCGCCCTCTTGGCGACTTGCCTTCACTCATCAACCTATGGGATTGGTACATGCACACAAATCCGCTTGCCAGTTGGCAAACCTGGCTTAAATTCGTACTGCCGTCCTTGCTTGGGGTTTGGCTGTTCATGACGCCAACCCCTTGGCAGGGTGAGGTCACCATTCCGGTGGTCTTTTTGGCTAAATTTTTGGTTGGCAGTGTCGAGGCTTTTTTAGTGCCCTTGATCGTCGCCATCATTAGCTTGACCACTCTGGCATCGGTACTGGTGCGCCTGCTGCAACCCAAGGCCTTGCAGCAATACTTTCCTTTTGTCTATCAGTTGCTCAACGCCAACAATTTGTGGCTGGCCATTCGCCTGCTGGGTGCGGCCTGTGCCTTGGCGGTGTACTTTCAATGGGGGCCGGAGATTGTTTGGTCAGAGGACACTGGCGGCCTGTTGCTTGAGGATCTGCTGACCTCGCTCTTTGGTGTGTTCATCATTGCTGGCCTGTTGTTGCCCTTGCTGCTTAATTTTGGCTTGCTGGAGTTGTTAGGCACACTGCTGTCCAAAGTGATGCGTCCGCTCTTCGGCTTGCCAGGCCGTGCTGCCATTGACAGCACCGCCTCTTGGTTGGGCGACGGCAGTGTTGGCATTTTGCTCACCCGCAAGCAGTATCAGCAAAAGTTCTACACCCAAAAAGAAGCCGCTATCGTCGGCACCACCTTCTCGGCGGTGTCCCTGACCTTTAGCCTGATCGTGTTAACTCAGGTGGGGCTGGAGGCAATGTTCCTGCCGTTTTATCTCACCGTCTGTGTGGCAGGTATTGTCGCGGCCCTTATTGTGCCTCGCTTGCCGCCGCTGCGGGGCAAGAAGCAGCTGTTCATTGATGGCACCGAGCGTACTCAGGACCCTGATCTGGTGCCGGCAGGCCGTGGCCTGTGGTCCTATGGCTTGGAGCGTGCGCGCATCAAGGCGCAAAGTGCCAGCTTTAAACAGGGTGTGCTGGTTGAAGGGGTTAAAAACGCCAGCGAAATGGTGTTCGCCATTTTGCCGGTGATCATGGCCATTGGTACTCTGGCTCTGGTGCTAGCGGAAGGCACGCCCATCTTTGCCTATTTGGGCATGCCCTTTGTGCCCTTGCTGGAGCTGTTACAAATACCTGAGGCCGCTGCGGCTTCGCAAACCATGGTGGTGGGCTTCGCCGACATGTTTTTGCCGGCCATCTTGGCCACCGGCATCGAAAGTGACATGACCCGCTTTGTGATCGCGGCGCTGTCAGTGACTCAGTTGATCTATATGTCGGAGGTGGGGGCACTGTTATTGGGCAGTCGCTTGCCGCTCAACATTGCCGAGCTGTTCTTGATCTTTTTACTACGCACCCTGGTGACTCTGCCGGTCATTGCCTTGATGGCGCATTGGATTTTCTAGCCCTGCTTAGGTCTTAACCCATAACCGCAGCAAGTCAGTGAATACTCACTTGCTGCTGGTGTTCACTTGCTGCAGGCGCTTTCTTGCTGCTGGCGCTTAGGCAATGGCGCGAGGTTGGTAGTCGCTCTTGGCAGCCAAAAAGCTGTCGATCAGTTGCTGCATATCGGCTTCGACAAAGGGCTGCAGGCCACTGAGCAACAGTTTTTTGCAGCCTGTTCCCACCAGCTTGCCAGCATCTTTAATGGCAAAATGGAAGTAGGCTTCACCGCGACGGCCATTTACCTGCAGTTCGGTTTTGGCCAGACTCAGTTGTGGATTGTTAAGCTCTAGGGTGCTGAGTTCGAAGCTCATGCTGTCATAGACCACGAATGGGCGTTTGACATTGAACATTACCTGCTGCTCGCGCAGCATAGGCACCAAAATGTAGGGGAAGTTCTGCCCCGAGAATTGCACATATTGCTCGCTGAAGCTGTTGATGATGCTCGCATCCATTAGGCTTTTGCCCTGATGCTCAAGGTGCAAGTAGACCTTGCCCTGCGCATCGGCGACCTCAAGGATGCCTTGGTCACTGTCTGGTAGTAACAGTTCGGTGTTCTCATCCACCATGCCAGTGAAGGACACCTGCATGCCTTGCCCTAGGCCATAACGCTGCAACATAAGGCAAAAGAGTAGGTCGCCAGGTACGCAAAAACGCTTACCCTCTTCGTCGTGGATGGGGTTGAAATCACCGGCAACCTCTTTGGCAAACGTGCTTGCCTGTGCTCTGCTGACGCGAATTCCGGCCGTCGTCTGTTGGAAATAGTTTGCTAATTTCACGAGCTAATCCTGATTTTTTGCGGCAAACAAGCATTGTGCCCTGTTTTTTTAGGAAATAAACCCTGTGTAGGACTTTTTATTTTATCCTTGAAGGCAACAATTTGTGGCTTTGTCTTGCTTTGCTCTGTTGCTGCTGTTGGATTGTTCAGGGTGCAAGAACTATATCAAAAAATATTGATATAGTTCTTGCGACTCAATCGCAACATTGTTACCCTTGTTGGATGAGTAAACTGCAAAGCCCGCTATTGCCCAGTCTTAAAGCCCTCAGCGATGAGCTGCGCTTGACCCTGTTGCGCCTGATGGCGCAGCACTCCTTTGCTGTGCTTGAGCTTTGCGAGCTGTTGCAAGTACGCCAGAGTAGCATGAGCTTTCACCTCAAGGTCTTGGCCCAAGCGGGTCTGGTGTGCCGCCAGCGTGAGGGCAATTCGGTGTTTTACCGCCGTGCCACCGCGCCCATGGGCAGTTTTTTGGCCAGTTTATGGCTGCAATTGGATGCCGAGCCTCTGCCTGAGGCTCTGGCTCAAGCCTTGGCCAAGCTGGATCAAGAACGGCTGCAGCAAGCCCAAGCCTTTTTTAATAAGTACAGCCACGAACTGAGCCA
>SKIB01000130.1 GCA_007116635.1 Saccharospirillaceae bacterium | reverse complement strand
GCGCTCGACATTGCCAGTGACATGCTCAGTGCCTGTGAGCAGCGTTTGGCTAAACAGGGCATTAGCGCCGAATTGATTGAGGCCGACCTGAGCCTTTTGCCTGCCCGTGGCGTACAGTACCAAGCCTTGGTGGCCAACATGGTGCTGCACCACTTGCCCGAGCCTGCGCTCTTTATGCAGCAGGCAGCGCAATTGTTAACCGCAGATGGCGTACTTCTGATCACCGAACTGTGCCGCCATGACCAACACTGGGTGCAACAAATTCAAGGCGATCGCTGGCTAGGTTTCGCCCCTGAGCAACTGGCACAATGGGCAGATCAGGCTATGCTTGGCCTCAAACAAACCAGCTTTATTGCCCTGCGCAATGGCTTTCAAATTCAACAACTGCTGTTTGTCAAAAACGGCTCATCATCCTAGATTGCAAGAGGTTATCCTGTGAGCGAATACAACGTTTTTACCTCAGAGTCCGTTTCTGAGGGGCACCCGGATAAAATGGCCGATCAGATTTCTGATGCGGTACTGGATGCTATTTTAAAGGAAGACAAGAACGCCCGGGTGGCGGTCGAAACCCTGGTCAAGACTGGTATGGCGGTGATCGCCGGTGAAGTGCGCACCAATACCTATGTTGACCTGGAAGAAATCGTCCGTGGCGTGATTCTTGACATCGGCTACGACAGCTCGGATGTGGGCTTTGATGGCGCCAGCTGCGCGGTGTTAAACGCCATTGGCAAGCAGTCAGCCGACATCGCCATGGGCGTTGACGAAGCCGATAACAAAGACCTAGGCGCCGGTGACCAAGGTCTGATGTTTGGCTTTGCCACCAACGAAACCGAAGTGCTGATGCCTGCCCCCGTTTTCTATTCCCACCGTTTGGTCGAGCGCCAAGCCTACCTGCGTAAAACGGGTAAGCTGAGCTGGTTGCGCCCAGATGCCAAAAGTCAGGTGTCCTTGCGTTATGAAAACGGCAAGCCAGTGGCCATTGATGCCGTGGTGCTCTCGACTCAGCACGATCCTGAAATCGACCTGAAATCCCTGCGCGAAGCCGTGCTGGAAGAAATCATCAAGCCAGTGCTGCCTGCCGAGTGGCTGCACAAGGGTACCCTGTTCCACATCAACCCTACTGGCAACTTTGTCATTGGCGGCCCGGTGGGTGATTGTGGCCTAACCGGGCGTAAGATCATTGTGGATACCTATGGCGGCATGGCGCGCCACGGTGGTGGTGCCTTCTCGGGTAAGGACCCATCCAAGGTTGACCGTAGTGCCGCCTACGCTGGTCGTTATGTAGCAAAAAACATTGTTGCTGCAGGCTTGGCCGACAAGTGCGAGATTCAGGTCTCATACGCCATTGGTGTGGCTCAGCCGACTTCGATTTCGATCAATACCTTTGGCACCAACAAGGTCAGTGAGCAGCTGATTGCTAATCTGGTGCGCGAGCATTTTGACCTGCGCCCACGCGGCATCATTGAAATGCTGGATTTATTACGTCCGATTTATCGTCAAACGGCGTCCTATGGTCACTTTGGCCGTGAACTGCCGGATTTCACCTGGGAAAAAACCGACAAAGCAGCGGCCTTGCGCGCTGCTGCTGGCCTTTAACTTTTGGAGAACCCCATGACTCAATTTACCGATTACAAAGTTGCCGACATCAGCCAAGCCGATTATGGCCGCCGTGAAATCGAAATCGCTGAAACCGAAATGCCAGCGCTGATGGCCTTGCGCCGCAAGTACCATGCCGAGCAGCCATTAAAGGGCGCGCGCATTTTGGGCTGTATTCACATGACCATTCAAACCGCGGTGCTGATTGAAACCCTGGTGGATTTGGGTGCTGAAGTACGCTGGTCCAGCTGCAACATTTTCTCCACACAGGATCACGCCGCCGCGGCCATCGCTGCTCGTGGCATTCCGGTCTTTGCTTGGAAGGGCGAGACCGAGGAAGAATACGAGTGGTGCCTTGAGCGCACTGTGGGTGCCGATGTGGCCGGTTGGCAGCCGAACATGATTCTCGACGACGGCGGTGATCTGACCAACCTGTTGCACGACAAATACCCAGCCATGCTGGATAATATTCATGGTATTTCCGAAGAAACCACCACCGGCGTCCATCGCCTGCTTGAGCGCCTGAAAAAAGGCAGCCTCAAGGTGCCAGCCATTAATGTTAACGACGCCGTTACCAAGTCGAAAAACGACAACAAGTACGGCTGCCGCCATTCACTTAACGACGCCATCAAGCGCGGCACTGACCACCTGCTGGCCGGCAAAAAAGCCTTGGTCATTGGCTATGGTGATGTGGGTAAGGGTTCTGCGCAATCCTTGCGTCAAGAAGGCATGATCGTGCGTGTCACCGAAATCGATCCTATCTGTGCCATGCAAGCCTGCATGGACGGTTTTGAAGTGGTGTCGCCCTTTATTGATGGCATCAACACCAATTCGGCAGCGGGCATTAACAAGGCTCTGTTGCAAGACACCGACATTCTGGTGACTACCACGGGTAACAGCAATGTCTGTGACCAATACATGTTGGCGGCGCTGAAAAAGAACGCAGTGGTCTGTAACATCGGTCACTTTGACAACGAAATCGATACTGAGTTTATGCGCACCCATTGGCGTTGGGAAGAGGTTAAGCCACAGGTTCACCGCGTTTACCGCTCGGATGACAAGGTCGATTACCTGCTGTTATTGGCCGAAGGCCGCCTGGTCAACCTGGGTAACGCCACTGGCCACCCAAGCCGAATCATGGACGGCAGCTTTGCCAATCAGGTGTTGGCGCAAATGTATCTGTTTGAGCAGAAGTTTGCCGACCTGCCAGCGGCCGAGAAAGCCAACAGCCTCTATGTGCAGGTGTTGCCGAAGAAACTGGACGAAGAAGTGGCGGCAGAGATGGTGCGTGGTTTTGGCGGTGTGATTACACGTCTAACACCAGAGCAAGCGGGCTATATTGATGTGCCAGTCGATGGTCCTTTCAAGCCCGATTCCTATAAGTATTAATTGCCTAGTTAGTGCTTGGTGACTCTATGCCAGAGCGTTTGCTCTGGCATAGCTGGGATGTGATTTTGTTGTAAACTTCGTGGCAAAATCATCATTTGTTGCTGGTGTCCCTTGGCCAATTCGGTCAGACTAGGTAGCAATTGCTGCTGTGCCAATTTTCGCTCTCTCAATTCTGCTAAGGAGGTTCCCATGTTGAAGCCCAGTTGGTCATTTGAATTCTTTCCAGCCAAAACCGAGGCCGGTCATGCCAAGCTGCGGCAAACAAGGGAGCAGTTAGCAGCGCTAAACCCAGAGTTTTTTTCGGTGACCTATGGTGCTGGTGGCTCTACTCAAGACCGTACTCTGGATACGGTGCTGGAGTTCAACCCTTTAGGGGTCTCAACTGCGCCACATCTTTCTTGTATTGGCGCCAAGCCAGGTCCTTTATTGGATCTATTGCATGAGTATCGTGACGCCGGTGTTAACCGAATTGTTGCATTGCGTGGTGATCTACCCAGTGGCATGGTGGGCGGTAGTGGTCATTTTCGCTATGCCCGTGATCTAGTGGCCTTTATCAAAGAGCACTTTGGCAAGGATTTTCACCTTGAGGTGGCGGCCTATCCTGAGATGCATCCTCAGGCGGTTAATTACGAAGCCGACCTGCGCGCCTTTGCCAGCAAGGTCGAGGCCGGAGCGGACAGTGCCATTACTCAGTATTTTTACAATCCTGACAGCTATTTCCATTTTGTTGATCGCCTAGAGGCCATGGGCATCCACATTCCGGTGATTGCTGGCATCATGCCGATCACCAATTACAGTAAACTGGCGCGCTTTAGCGATGCCTGCGGTGCTGAGATTCCGCGCTGGATTCGCAAGCAGTTGGAAGCCTACGGCGACGACAGTGACAGCATTCAGGCCTTTGGTCATGAGGTGGTGCTCGAGCTATGCGCTACTTTAATTGATGCGGGCGTTCCTGGAATGCATTTTTATACCATGAATCAGGCTGGTCCTACCCAGGCATTATTGCAAGACCTGGGACTTATTGCAGAATAGGCGCACCTCATGTATTTAAGCTTACAGGGCATTTATTGGCTGATATTGATTGCGGTTTCAGTTTGGCTGATTGCCATAGCCATGACAAGCCAGGCCAGGGTGCAGCAGCGAGTTCAGGCAGTTTGTCGTGAGAATGGCTTGCAATGGCTTGATCAGAATGTCGTGCTTAAGTCTTTACGTCTACGCAAGCGCAAAACAGCAGGCCTTTATTGGCAGCGTGTGTACCAGTTTGAGTTTACTCACACAGGTTCGCACCGTTACAAAGGTTGGTTGTTTTTTGACAACGGACGTCATGTACACACCGAACTGCAGCCCTGGCATTTAGATTAATTGTTTGTTTCTTTGCTAAGGAATGAGCACTAAAGCTCAGCTTTTTTTGCTGTCTAGGGCACAATACCTAGCATTATTTAATAATTGCCATTGCTAAGGAGCGTTTTATGGCATCTGCAAATATTCGATTGTTGGTTGACAGCTGTTGTGACCTGCCTGCTTCCGTGTTGCAGGACTATGGTTTGGTGGTTATCCCCTCACGGTTAAAGTTTCAAGACGGCAGTGAATTTCTTGATGAACGCATCAATGATGAAATGATTCTGGCCTGCATGAGGCAGCATGACTTCGAGAAGCAGGCTCAGGGTGTTACCCCTATGGGGCTGGATGAAATGACTCAGCGGTTGCGCGCAGCTGTGGATGAAGAGCAGCATCAGAATGCCTTTGTACTGACTATGACAAGGCAATATTCAGAAAATTATGATGCCATCGAATCCGCCGTAGCCAGAATTAATCATAAGATCAAAACCAATTTCCGCGTACTTACTTCCAGAGTGCTCTTTGCCGGTCAAGGAGTAATAAGTTTGGAAGCGGCGCGTTTGGTGCAGGAGCAGCGTACTGCAGCCTCGCTCAGAGAGCGAATTACTCGTATGGCTGATTCGGTCTATACCTACGCCATACCGGAAAGCCTAAGGTATGTGCGCAAGCGAGGCAAAGAGCGTGGCGATGAAAACAACAGAGTTCCCTGGTTGTTGGCCATGCTTGGTGATAGCGGTGATCGCACGCCCATTGTGCGCTTTTTCCAAGATAGGAATGAAAAAGTAGGTGAGATCCACAAGAGTAAAGAAGTCGCCATTGAGCGAGTGGTTTCTGAGGTGGAGAGCCTGATCCTAAATGGTAAATTACTGTCGAGTGTAGTGGTAGTAAGCTACGCTGGAGAGTTAGCCGACCTAAATCAGTCGCAGGCCATCGTTCGCTTGCGTCGTGTGGTGCAGGGCTCTCGTTATCAGTTGATTGAGACCGTTATGGGCATGGGGGGTGTTTACCACCTTGGTCCTGGTTCTTTGACCATTGGTTTCTCTGCCATGCCACATAGTATGGAATAATCCGCCTCCAGCTAGCAAAAAAGCCCAAATTTGGGCTTTTTTGCTTTTGGGCGCAGTGTTCTTAACTGGTTAGCGTTTTTTCTTGCGCCCTTGCACGGCTTTGAACCTTGGGACCGTTTTGCAAATTACATAGATACGACTACGGCGTTTGACCACTTGGCAATCGGAGTGGCGATATTTGGCTGTTTTCAGGGAGGACAGTACTTGCACCTTACTTGCCCCTCTTGCCAAAGCGCTGCTCAAAGCGGGCAATTCGGCCTTCACTGCGAGTGATGGCCTGTTGGCCAGTGTAGAAGGGGTGGGACGCGCTCGAAGTTTCTAGATAAAACACCGGATAGGTATTGCCGTCATGCCACTGCATTTGCTCACTGGGCTTGGCAGTGCTGTTGACCAGGAATCCTGTTTTGGCTGAGGTGTCATAAAACAGAACCTTTTGGTAGTCGGGATGGATGTTCTGGCGCATGGGGTCTCCTAGCTTTGGTTGTGATGTTGTAACATAATAGCCTTTAATCTTAATGAGATCAATTACTATTTGTGTTTGTGTTGTTGTAGTTGAATTGCCTTTCTTTCTTTGGGCTGTTTGGTTACCTTTGGCGTACATTGCCACAAAGAATTGATGAGACAGCCCATGCGATACCAGAAAAACACCAGCTTTGCTCATGGCCAAGCGACCAAGCTTGGCCTATTGCTCACCAATCTGGGTACACCGGATGCGCCCACGGCCAAAGCCTTGCGTCCTTATTTGCGCCAATTTCTCAGCGACCCTAGGGTGGTGGAAATTCCCAAGGCCATTTGGTGGTTTATTCTTAATGGCATCATTGTGCCCTTTCGTTCGCCTAAGAGTGCCAAAAAGTACGCCACGGT
>SKIB01000024.1 GCA_007116635.1 Saccharospirillaceae bacterium | reverse complement strand
TAATTTGCTTTCAGGAATATCAATGATTCGTGAACTGCAGCAGGAAGAGCCGCAGCAAGCAGATTTACTGTTGAGTTTTGCACGAATTTGCGAGGCCAAGCCAGGCGAGGAGATCATCACTCAGTCATTAAAAGATCCACAGTTTTATTTTTTGCTGCGTGGACAGGTGTTGGTTTACGCAGAGGAGGATCAGGACATTGGTCTTGAGGTTGGCATCATCAGTCCGGGCCAGATCTTTGGAGCCATCAGTCTGATCGCTGGCAGTGATCGTACTGCCACTCTAATCGCCGATCCTGCTGTAGGCAGTGCCATTTTATTGTCTGTGTCCTTTAAGCCCTTTGGTCCCTTGCTCGATTTTTCCAGCTTGAACTTGCTAGCTAAGCTTAAGTTTTATCGCTTGGTGGCTAATAACACGCGTTGGCGCTTGGAGATGTATCGCACTCGCTACCGTGAGAGTCCTTTGGCCAAGCGTATCCGTGAAATAGAAATTTATACAGGCGAAAAGGATGGAGTGGCTGAACTTCAAAGTCTTGAGCGGCAGATTATAGCTATGACTGGCCTGATGGCGGACTGGAATCGTTACTTGCACAATCAGTTGACATTGGGGGATGACCCAATCGATTTTTAACAGGATGCCATCGAAATGATGGCATTTTTTTTGCATTGCATGGGTCAGATGACGATTTAATGAGTTGATCCATGAACAGCAGCTTTGTTTACCATGATCTTAGTGCCCTTAATGATATCAAGCTGCAGGCTAGGCAGGATGAGGTTGCGGCTCTGCATAATGTGGCACAACAATTTGAGTCCATGCTACTGGATCAAATGTTCAAAACCTCACGCAGCACGCTGGAAATCATTAACCCAGATAGCCTGATGTCAGGTCATGCGGCCAGCACTTGGCAGCAGATGCACGATCAGCAAATGGCCTTAACCCTTTCTGCCAACGGTGGTATGGGGCTGGCTGATGCTTTAGTCGATCAATGGGCCAGTCAGTTAGGCCTGAGCGGCAAAGAGTTGCCGTCTGAGGTGCAGGGCTTGGAACTGATGGACCGGCCAAGGGTGTTAAGGGCACCGGAATTGACTGCTGAACAAATCGCTGCCTTGCAAGCTCGGCAGCAAGCATCTCAGCGCCCATCTGCACAGACCCCGACATCTGAAGTCCCGGTGATGTTGGCCAGAAGTCAAGCCATAGAGTCGGACCAAGGCTTAGACCAAGATTTGGACCAAGACTTGGACCTGCCTGCTCATGTGCTGAATTTTGTCGCCAAGTTGTTACCGAGCGTCAATATCGTGGCGGAAGAATTGGGTGTTGATCCCAGATTCATTCTGGCACAGGCAGCACTGGAAACCGGCTGGGGGCGGCAGATGATTCGCACCCAGGATGGTCAAAATAGCCATAACCTGTTTGGTATCAAATCGCACCGTGATTGGCAGGGGCCCAGTGCGCAGGTCATGACTCATGAGTACCGACAAGGGGTGCGTCTGCAGCAGCAGGATGGCTTTAGGGTCTATCAAGATTATGAACACAGTATGCGTGATTATGTGGAGTTTTTGCGCTCTAATCCGCGTTATCAACAGGCCTTAGCTTCTGCCAGTGATGGTCATGCCTACGCTCAGGCTTTGCAGAAAGCAGGCTATGCCACTGATCCAAGATACGCACAAAAAATCATTAGCATTGCTGAAGGGGTTAATCTTAACCAGGCTTTGGCCTCCCTGGAGGCAAGCTGATGTCATTAATCAAAATCGGTGTCAGTGGTCTTAATGCTTATCGCCATGCTTTGTCGGTTACTGGTCATAACGTGGCCAATGCTGGTACGCCGGGATACAGCCGTCAAGAGGTGGCGGTTGGCGCCTCGATACCACAGTTTAAAGGGTTTGGTTACATCGGCAGTGGCGTGCAGGTAGAGGGTGTACGTCGTCTTTATGATCAGTTTTTAGTGGATCAGACCCGAGCCGATAGCTCGGTTTATCAAGAGTTTGCCAGTTATCGTTCCAGTATTGAGCAGCTCAACCGCTTGGTGGCCGACGAGCGCACCGGTCTTGGCCCGGCCATGGATCAGTTTTTTAAGTCTCTAGAAAACGCTGCCGATAATCCATCGTCCATTCCGGTGCGCGAGGTGGTGATCGGTGATGCCAAAAACTTGGTGGATCGCTTTAATGTTATTCATGGGCGACTCGACGAGCAAAACAATACTTTAAATGGTCAGTTAACCAGTGCGGTCGAGCAGGTCAATGCTTTAGCTGTGGCTATTGCTCAGGTAAATGATGCCATCGTCAGTTTTGCTGGTGACAGTGTTAAGGCTCCGCCTAATGACCTATTGGATCGCCGGGACGACCTGGTAAATCAGTTGGCTGAGCTGGTGGATGTGAGTGTCACTAATGTCGATGGCGCCTACGATGTATTTATTGGTTCTGGTCAGGCCTTGGTGCAGCGCACAGTGCCTAACCAGTTGCAAGTGATGGATGGCCTGTATGATCCCAGTCGTAAAGAAATTCGCTTTGTCAGTGACACTGAAAATTTGGTGCTAACCCGTCAGTTAAGTAAGGGCGGTAAAATAGCGGGCATGCTTAACTATCGCACAGAGACCCTTGATAAGGCCTACAACCAGCTTGGGCGTATTGCAATGGGGTTCATAGACAATTTTAACCGTGTGCATGGCCAGGGTTTGGATATTAAGGGTAACTGGGGCGAGAACTTCTTTGGTGCATTAAACACCGAGCAGAATCGTTTTGCCCGTATTGAGCCAGCGCAAACCAATGCTCCTCCCAACGACCGGCGTGTGGCCATGACCATTAGTGATGTCAGCCAGCTTCCTGCTGAAGAGTTTGTGCTCAATTTTCCTGGTCCTCGCCCCTTTAACTGGGAGATCCGCTCATCCAGCACAGGTGAAGTTCTTAAAGAAGGTGCCATTAGCCAAAACTTCCCAGAAACCATTGAGTTTTCAGGGATGGAGATTGAGTTGTTGTCTGGCTCTTTCAGTGCCGGTGATCGTTTTTTATTAATACCGCACCGTCATGCTGCCAAAGACATTAAGTTGGCCATTACACAGCCTGCGGATCTAGCTCTAGCCTTGCCTATTCGCGCACAAACAGCCTTTGGCAATAGCGGTACAGGCCAGATTAGCCAAGGTCGAGTTCTGGATTTTAACAGCCCAATCTTACAGGGTGATAAGCAGTTAAGCCCACCCTTGATTGTGGTATTTAATAGCC
Source organism: Saccharospirillaceae bacterium (assembly GCA_007116635.1). GTDB lineage: Bacteria > Pseudomonadota > Gammaproteobacteria > Pseudomonadales > Natronospirillaceae > SKIB01. Next base: position 3,047 of record SKIB01000024.1, on the reverse strand, counting down.
CAACCAGCTATTCGGTGTTTGATAATTCTGACCCCTTACACCCCAAATCCCTAGACCCACCTTTAGAGAATCTGCCTTATGCACCTGGGGTGGATAACGAGCTTTTCTCTTCAACGCCTGGTGAAACTTTGGTGCGAGGTTTTCGTGGTCAGGTGCCTTTTAGCCCTTTTAAACAATTAGCCAATCAAGCGGAGGTAACACCTGGTAATGGATTTAATCCTCAGCTCTTGAATTTTGTCAGCCGTGATGAACAGGGGCAGGTAATACAACGGCAACAGCTACGTACTGAAGCCAATGAAAGTGCCTTCAGTATGGCGTCGCGCTTAAGTGGCTTAGAGGGCGTTCAAGCTCGAGCCTTTACTCGGGTAGAACTTAGTGAGTTCAGTAACGGCAGGCCGCCCTATTCACCGCCCAACAGTCATCAAATCTGGCTTAATGGCGTGGAATTAACCCAGGACTTAGTGGATGTTGAGAGCCCGCTTTGGGACAACGAGGTATTGCGTGCGGTGCCGCCGGAAATCAACGCCGATTTCTTGGCCAATCGCATTAATAATAACAAAGATTTCCAAAGTGCTGGTATTCGTGCCAGTTCGGATGGTCACACCCTGACCATAGTGGATGAGGCCGGGCGGGATGTTGCACTAGAAATGCGTGGCGATCGAGCTGCGCCCGGCTTTGCTGGGGTAGGAGATGGTTTTAAAGTGTCCAATGCTGAATCCTATACCATGCCATTGTTGCAAGGCGACTTAAAGGGGCAGTTGTCGGCCTTTCGTGGTTTTGACTTTGAGACCGAGGGGCCCTTTATCTGGGAGTTTGCCCTGCCTGATGGCAGTCAGGGTCAGGTGGTGATGAATCAAAAGTTTGAAACTGGCCCAGAGTGGCGCCAAGCCATGGAAGAGCAGGTCAATAAGCAGCTAAACGGCCCCGGCAGTGCCAAGGTCAGCATTGGTCCCATGGGTGAGATCAGCTTTAAGCTCTACACCCAAATGAGCGGCTGGTCGACCAACGATTCTGAAAAACTCACCATTGGCGGTCAGCTAGACATTACCATGGAGCCTGGTGTTGAGATGAGTGTTCAACCGCCCTACGGCAATGTGTTTCCGGGGCAGCCAGAGCAAAAGAGTTCTTTTCTTGGTTTGCAGTTTAACATGAATGGCCGTCCAGATTCCGGCGACCGTTTTACCATTGAGTGGAATACCGACACCACGGGCGATAATCGTAATGCCTTTTTTATGTCTGCCTTGCAAACGGAAAAATTGCTTTCCAGTCGTGATGGCGGTCTAAGTTTTAACGATGCCTATGGTGCGATGGTGCAGGCGGTAGGTACTCGCACCCGTCAGGTGCAGTTGGGTGCGGAGTCCAGTTTCAGTGTGCTGCAGCAAAGCCTGAATCAGCGCGATGCTGTTTCGGGTGTCAATATGGACGAAGAAGCGGCGCGCTTGATTGAGTTTCAAAATGCCTATAATGCCAATGCACAGGTGATTCGTACCGCCCGTGAAGTGTTTGATACCCTATTGCAAGCGTTCCGCTAAGGAGTTGTTATGGCTGATCGTATCTCAACCTATCAGGTGTTTAATCGAGGCTTGAACTCTTTAAATCGCTTAAATACCCAGCTTGATAAAACCAATGAGCAGATTGCCACTGGTAGGCGGTTGGTGACCCCGGCCGATGACCCTATAGCTGCTAGCCGAGTATTGGAGTTGGACCAACAGATTACCCAATCAGAGCAGTACATTACTAATATCAAGGCTGCGCGTGGCCGCTTAGAGCAGCAAGAAAGTCTGGTGTCGACAGTTGAAGATTTGATTACTCGTATTCGTGAGTTAACCATTGCTGCAGGTAATGGCGGTTACACCAAATCAGATCGTGAGGCCTTGGCTGCTGAGCTGCGTATTCGTTCAGACGAGATTCTGGGCTTGATGAACTCTAAAGATACCAATGGTGATTATTACTTTGCTGGCTTTTCTTCTTCAACTGAGCCTTTTGAGCGTTTAGCCAGTGGTGGGGTGGAGTATAAGGGGGATGAAGGGCAAAGATACTTACAGATTTCGCTTTCTAACACCGTGGCCACCAATGACAATGGTAAGCGTTTGTTTGTTGATATTGAGTCTGAGAGTCCTTCATTCTTGACTAAGGGCAACGCCCTGAATCGAGGTTCTGGGCGAATTTTGGAAGGTATGATTTTGGATCAGGAGCAGTTCGCTAAAGATCTGTACCCTGATGACGCGGTGATTCAGTTTAACAATGTTAACGATATTGACCCACCAGGGCCGAACATCAGTGTTAAGCGTCTTAGTGATGGCAGGGTGTTAAATGGCTTGGATCGCGTTGCTTACAGCCCTGCCGTGCCTATCAATTTTTCAGGTTTGGATATTAAAATCGTCGGTGAGCCTAGGCCGGGTGACAGTTTTATTGTTGAAACCAGTGGCAAGATGCCGCTGCTGGGTACCATAGATCGTTTGGCCTATGGTTTAGAGCGCTTAGGCGATGGCCCTGAAGAAACCCAGGCGCTGTCTGAGCTGGTGCAAGACAGTCTTGGCAATCTGAAAAATTCCTTGGACCGTGCCTCTGAGGTGCGGGCGCAAATTGGTGCGCGCTTGAATGTGTTGGACTCAACGCAAGACATGCATCAGGATTTGATTTTGGCATCTAAGGGCATTCGTGCCGAGTTAGCGGACTTGGATTATGCCGAGGCAGTAACTCGTTTTAGTATGGAAACCTTTATTCTCGAGTCCACGCAGCGTACCTTTGCTAAATTGTCTGGCTTGAGGTTGTTTGATTATTTATAGCTTGGCTTTCTGATCCCTCGCGGTCATCCGGTGTTCTGGCTTAACTCATCCTGCGCTCTGCCTAGTCATCCTGCGCGAAGTCGCAGGATCTCTTAGTTTGTCGCAGGGTCTCTTAGTTTTGCTCGGGACTTCCGATCCCCGCCCAGTCACTGGTCTGGCACTTATTTGGACTACCGTTGCCCGCCCAGTCACTGGTCTGGCAACTGGGTTCTCGGGGACGCTATTCGCCGTCCTGGCCGCTTGACGGCGTCCATCCCT
>SKIB01000063.1 GCA_007116635.1 Saccharospirillaceae bacterium | reverse complement strand
CCAGATTGCCGTCTTTAATTCTCTGGGGGCCGCCTGGAGTAGGTAAAACCACCATTGCTCGGTTATTAGCCCAGCGCATTGGCGCACATTTTTGCAGCCTGTCGGCCGTGGATGCCGGTCTAAAAGACCTGCGCGAACTGGTCCTACAAGCCAAGCAGCGCCAAGCGCGAGGCGAGTCCAGCCTGTTATTTGTCGATGAGGTGCACCGCTTTCATAAGGGGCAGCAAGACGCCTTCCTTCCACACCTTGAATCCGGACTCTTTACCTTTGTAGGCGCTACTACTGAAAATCCTTCCTTTGAACTGAACAAAGCCTTGCTGTCACGGGCGCGGGTGTATCAACTCAAGCCCTTAGCGGTGGACGATCTGCTGGTCATTTTGCGCCGCTCTCTGGACGATCCGCACTTGTCCCAGCAAATCCAAGGTGCCAGTCAGCAGGCCCAGCAGCTCTTGGCCGAAGCTGCCGAGGGCGATGCCCGTAAAGCCTTGGGCTTACTGGAGTTGGCGGCCGATAGTTTTCCAGGCCTTGAACTGCAGGTTGAGCATTTACAAAGCGTGCTGCCAGAGCGGGTGGCGCAGTTCGATAAGGGCGGCGATTCTTTTTATGAGCTTATTTCAGCCTTACACAAGTCTGTGCGCGGCTCTGCGCCGGATGCTGCCCTCTATTGGTTGTGCCGTATGCTAGTGGCTGGCTGTCCTGGCAATTACATTGCTCGCCGTTTGGTACGCATGGCCAGCGAAGAAATAGGCAACGCTGACCCTGCTGCGCTGCAACTGGCGATCAATGCTTGGCAGAGCATGGAGCGCTTGGGAAGTCCTGAAGGGGAGTTGGCCTTGGCGCAGACCGTGCTGTATCTGGCGGCCGCACCCAAGAGCAATGCGGCCTACCTGGCTTACAAGAGCATGCGTGCTCTGGTGGAAGCCATGCCATCAGAAGCCATTCCAGATCACCTATGCAATGCTCCCACGGCATTACTCAAAGAACTGGGTAAATCCAAGGGCTATCGCTATGCCCATGACGAACCTCATGCCTATGCCGCAGGTGAGCAATATTTGCCACCCATAATGGCACAGCGATTGGCCGAATTGCCTGATGCACGATTATACCAGCCGGTTGAGCGCGGCCTTGAAGTAAAAATTCGTCAGAAGTTGGATTTTCTGCGCCAGTTGGACCAGCAGCATTCAGCAGATTAACACAGGCTATTCGCAGCTCTTGGCTGTACTATTTTTTATGCAGCTATTGGGTTTAGAGCTGTTAAGGCCTACAATTTGGGCAATTTTTTAGGGGAAATCAATATGTTAGACATCAAGCGACTCAGAACTGAGCCTGAATTAGTGGCACAAGCCCTGTTGCGCAAGGGCGTGACCCTGGACCTGGATAACTTTCAGCAGTTAGAAGCCAAGCGTAAGTCAGTGCAGGTCAGCAGTGAAGGCTTGCAAGCAGAGAAAAAGAAGGCCTCTAAGCTGATTGGCCAGTTTGTGGCTCAGGGCTTAACCGTTGATCAAGCCAAAGAAAAGGTTGCTGAGCAGCTCAAGGATTTGGATCAGCAACTGGCAGCGAGCGCAGAAGCGCTGCAACAGGTGCAAAATGAGATCGAAGCACTGATGCTAACTTTGCCTAATTTGCCACATGCCTCGGTGCCAGATGGCAAGAGTGAAGAGCAAAATCTGGAAGTGGCCAGAGTAGGCCAGCCACGGGCGTTTGACTTCCCTGTGCTTGACCATGTGAGCCTGGGTGAGCGCCGTCAGCAGTTGGATTTTGAATCCGCTGGCCGTTTAACCGGCAGCCGCTTTGCCTTGATGCGTCATGAGATAGCGCAAATGCACCGTGCCCTTGGGCAATTCATGCTGGATCTGCACATCGAACAGCATGGTTATGAGCTGGTCAATGTGCCGGTTATTGTAAACGACCAAACACTGTACGGCACAGGGCAACTGCCTAAGTTTGCCGAAGACCTGTTTCGCTTATCGGTCGAACAGCCTTACTATTTGATCCCAACGGCCGAAGTGCCACTAACCAACTTGCTGCGCGACAGCATCGTTGAGCCAGAGCAGCTGCCCTTTAAGTTCACTGCCCATTCTTTGTGCTTCCGTTCAGAAGCCGGTAGCTATGGCCGTGACACCAGAGGCATGATTCGCCAGCATCAATTTGAGAAGGTCGAGCTGGTGCAGTTGGTGGCGGCGGATCAGTCTTATCAAGCACTGGAAGAGATGACCGCACATGCCGAAAATGTGCTCAAAGCCTTAGAGTTGCCTTACCGTAAAATGCTTCTCTGTGCGGGTGACATGGGCTTTGCTGCGGCTAAGACTTACGACCTGGAAGTCTGGTTGCCCAGCCAGAACACCTATCGCGAGATCTCTTCTTGCTCGAATTGCGAAGATTTCCAGACGCGACGTTTGCAGGCTCGGGTTCGTGTGGATGGCAAGCCTCAGGCGCTGCACAGCCTTAATGGTTCTGGTTTGGCCGTGGGTCGAACACTGGTGGCGGTACTGGAAAATTACCAGCAAGCCGATGGCTCGGTCCTTGTGCCCAAGGCCTTGCAGCCTTACATGCGTGGTGTTGAACGCATTTTGGCACCCTAGGCTGTGCCCCTCTAGACTGCAACGCACTGATTATGTCGGCCCTGATCCAAGTACAAACACAAAATCTGCCCTTGCTCATGGTTGGAGCAGGGCGCGTGGCTGCGCGCCGCTTACCCTACTTGCTACAGGCGGGTTTTCAGATCTGCTTAATGGACCCTCGTCCTCTGCATGACTTGCCGCTGGAGATCCAAGAACGGGTGGCTGATGGCTCAGTCAATTTTGTGCAAAGAGCTGCTAACCTAGCTGATGCTGCAGTGTATTCATGGTTGGTGCTTGCTAGCAATGACCAAAGGCTTAATCAAGAGTTGGCAGAGGCCAGTTTGGTCCGTGGGGCCATGGTGAATAATGCCAGTAATGCTGAGTTGAGTAACTTCAGTTTTCCGGCAGTGGTGGACAAGGGTTCCTTCCGTTTCAGTTTATCTGCCAAAGGCCTTTCGCCAGGCCTGCTTAAAGCCCTGAAAAATCGCTTAACGGTGTTGATTCCTCACAGTTTGGAGGCCGTTTTACGCCTTGTTTCTGAGTTGCGGCCTGAGGTGAAAAAACATTTTCCTGAGCACAAGCGGGCACTTTTTTGGCAGCTAGCCATGGGCTCAAGAGTAAGTGAATACTTTTACTTGCACCGACCTGACAAGGTACGAGAGGCCTTGCAAACCTGGCTGGCTGACGAACAGATTCCTAGCGAAGGCGAGCTGTATTTGATAGGTGCTGGTCCGGGGGATCCTGAGCTGTTAACCCTTAGGGCGGTGCGCCTGCTGCAACAGGCCGACGTGGTGCTTTACGATCGCTTGATCAGTGATGAAATTTTGCGTATGTCGCGCCCTGATGCCGAGCGCATCTATGTGGGCAAGCGCAAGGATCGGCACGAAGTTCCGCAGGAAGATCTTAATCAACTCTTACTGCAGCTTTGCCTGCAAGGCAAACGCGTGGCGCGGCTCAAGGGTGGCGACCCCTATGTCTTTGGCCGTGGCGCTGAAGAACTGCAACTGGTGGTGCAACATGGCTTGCCTTTTCAGGTGGTACCAGGCATCACTGCCGCCAATGGTGCTGCAGCCTATGCAGGCATCCCGCTCACCCATCGTGATCACGCCTGGTCGGTTCGCTTTGTGACCGGTCATCGCAAACCAGGGGCCAGCCTCAACTGGGCCAGTTTGGTTGAAGAAGGCCAGACTCTGGTGTTTTACATGGGCCTGCAGCAACTGCCGGAGATCACTTCAGGTCTCATCGCCGCTGGCCTGTGCCCGCAGACCCCTGTTGCTTTGATAAGTGAGGCCACCACCGGCCGACAACAAAAACTGCTGGGAGAGCTGAGTACCATAGTTGAGTTACAACAGCAGTCGCAACTGCCATCACCCAGTATCATCATTGTTGGTTCAGTGGTTAGTCTGAGTCATCAATTCGCTTGGTTTGATCAATTGCTTGCCAGTCTCTAGATCCATCTTGGTGGCATTTAATTGCTGTAAATGAACCCAGTTCGGTTGCTAGAAGCAGTATTTTACACCCATTTCACACTTTTTCTAAAAAGCAATACTTTTTGTGCTTGTTATGTGCACTGGTTCACGGTGCTGATTTTCCGTACTGGCATTATGCATAGCTAAAGATATGCTTTTTATGTCTTAATTCAATTCTAACCACGCAATAATAATAGTAACAGTCGGCTAACAGGTGTTTAAATGAAGAGAGTTATTTTTTCCTTATCAACTTTGGCACTGGCCATTGGTAGTGTCCAGGTTCAAGCTCATGGAACCTTCTTTGATCCCATGTCTAGGGTCTATTTCTGTGCAAGCAGGAGCAACTTTGTTGATCCTAAAATGCATGGAAATCCTCAAAATCCACAGGATGCTGCCTGTGCTGAGGTGAAGGAGCGTCAGGGCACACTGGCGTTTTATGATCCCTATGCTCAGGCCCAGGCCTCTGCAAATAGCCGCCATCAAGAGGCTGTTCCTAATGGCACCCTATGTTCGGGTAATGCCTCTTGGTACACAGCCTTTGATTTGGTGCGAGACGATTGGTCTACCACCCCCATGCAAGCGGGTGAGCACCGATTCCGTTTTATGGCCACAGCACCCCATAGCACCAAAGATTGGGTGTTTTACATCACTAGTCCAGGCTATGCTAATGAAGCCCTAACTTGGGAGCAGTTGGAACCTTTCTGTACTGTAGGTAATATCCCCACCACGGATGACCCTGCTTACAAAGAGCCTTTGTATGAAATGGATTGCACCATACCTGATCGTTATGGCAAACATGTTATCTACAACACTTGGCAACGTTCCGACTCGGGTGAAGCCTTTTATACCTGTATGGATGTGATGTTCCCTCAGCAGGGCTCAAACTGGATCCCAGTTGAAAACTTGCATGTACGTGATCGTCTAGACCGAGGTCAGCGAGTTGAGTTCCGTCACCTTAACGGTCAGGGTCAGTTAATTGATTCTGTCGCTCTCACCATTTCTTTAGATAATCGCCAGCCAGGGCGCTGGGCAAGAGATTTATCTGATTTAGTTAACAGCCAAATGAGTGGGGTACGTTTGGGTGAAGAACTGCCTCAGGGTGGGTTTGTCACGCAACAATCCGATTGGGGTAACCTAGTCTACTTCCAAAATACTACTGATAGTTTTGAGTTGAACTTCCTTGAAGCTGATCCAGATGCACCAACGCCAACTAATCCTCCTACCAATGGTGGTTGCTCTGCTGAGTGGCTAGAAGACGAAACCTATACACAGGGCATGACTGTTTGGTACGACGGAATTGAGTACGAAGCTAAGTATTGGACCCGTGGTAATAACCCTGGTGTCGAAAATGGTCAAGGATATCCTTGGGAGATTGTATCCGAGTGCCAGCCTGGAAATACTTCGCCTTCTCCAAGCCCAGAACCTACACCTGAGCCAAGCCCAGAACCTACGCCTGAGCCAAGCCCAGAACCTACACCTGAGCCAAGCCCAGAACCTACACCTGAGCCAAGCCCAGAGCCTACGCCTGAGCCAAGCCCAGAGCCTACGCCTGAGCCAAGCCCAGAACCTTCGCCTGAGCCAAGCCCAGTGCCACCAATCGAGCCACCTACTACAGGTAGTCAGACCGGTTGGTTATTACTGTTGTTGCCGCTTTTAGCTCTTAAGCGTCGCAAGTAATATCGATGATGGCTATTTTAAAAAGCAAAGGCTTAGTCCTTTGCTTTTTTATTGTCTACTCCTTATCGGCACCGGTTGGAGCCTTTATTGATGGTAGCTTTCCACGTCATGGATCAAGCTATCAACAATGGCCAGACAGTCTGAGTTTGCACTTTTATGACGACTTTCAGCCGATTGAGCTCTATTTGCATGCTGAAAATCAGGAAATTGACCTATCTCAGTACTGGATAATTCATCACGATCTACTGCTCCTTGCAGAACCGGATTGGCCAAATGGTCAGTTTGAGTGGCATTGGCGTGTGTTGTCAGGCTTTGCACAGCAACATCAAGGTGTGTTGCAATTTGCCATTGGTGAGGAGTACCAAGGTCCGCGTTTAGCCGAGACTGAAAGCCGAGATTGGTGGCCAGCCCCCTTTTTTGTCGGCTTTCAATTCGCTGCTTTATTATTATTTGCCTTGCTATTAAGCCGTTGGTCATTGAACCTTTGGTTGCTAGGCTTGTGGCTAGCTGCAAATGCAATTTTTTTAGCTCACTACTTAACTTGGCTTTTGCCATGGCATCCAAGCCTTTGGTGGCAAAATCCATGGCTGCAAATTCAATTTGCCTTGGTTGCTACAGCTTCTATCGCACTTTTCTACTACCAAAGATTCATTGCCAAGGCCTTGGGTTTGCTTGCCTATGCTCTGGCTCTGATTGCGTGGCAACCTTGGCCTCAGTCGGAATCACCACATGTGCACGATAGTAAAGCATTCAGTTTTGATGCTATAAGCCAGCAATCGGAGCCTTGGCAAAGAGTTTTACCCAGTATGCCTTGGCAGTTTTATATTCGACTTGAAGACATTAGAGCCGATAATGCTAGCCAACTTTGGGTAACCCTATACGATCAGCAGGCAAGGGTAGTGGTACCTAGTACCTTGGCCCTTACACTTAGTTCTACCGATCATCAACCTCAGGTTATCCATGCTGAGTTAGTGCGTGATGATTTTTTGTTTCGTTTACCTGCCTTGACTCCTGGTGACTGGCGTTGGCAGCTTGAAGCTGTCTGGCCAGATGACATTCAGTTTCAATGGCAGCTTGAATTGCAATAACTGTTAGTTGTATTGTACAGGCCTTTATTAGCTTACCCTTACAATCTCTGTTCAGATTGAGTAACATGCCGCCCTTAATGAGGATGTGCGCATGAATAAGCCAAAAGGTTCCTTGCTCTGGTTGCTCGGCTGGGCAGGTATGCTAACCCCCCTAGCCATTGATATGTATCTTCCGGCCATGCCGAGCATGGCCGTATCACTGGCTGTGGCTGAGCATTGGATTCAGCTGTCATTGTCTTTGTTTGTCGCTGGCTTTGCCCTTGGTCAACTATTGCTCGGACCTTTGTCGGACAGCTTTGGTCGTAAGCCCTTTATGCTGATTGGTATGTTGGGTTTTGCCCTGAGTTCCTTATTGATTGCCTTTTCCAGTTCGGTTGAGTCCTTATTGTTTTGGCGCCTAATTCAAGGCTTATTTGCTGCCGGGCCTGCGGTCTTGATTGCCGCTATTTTGCGCGATCAGGTGCAACAAAATGAATTTGCGCGCATGATGTCCTTGGTCACTCTGGTGCTGGTGTTAGCCCCCTTGGTAGCGCCCTTGCTGGGCACTTTGGTGATCCTGCTGTGGCAGGATTGGCATTGGATCTTTATGGTGCTGGCAGTCAATGCCTTTATTTGTTTGCTGGTCATGGCTTGGTTGCTGCCCGAAAGCCTGAGCAAAGACAAGCGCCAGCCATTGAATTTGTCGGCCAGTTTTGCCGATTTTGGCCAACTGCTAACCACCATGGGCAGCCTGAAATACATCCTGCTTGGCTCCTTACCCTTTGCCTCGATGTTTATCTTCCTAACCCTGGGTAGCTTTGTCTATATTGGCCATTTTGGTCTAAGCGAACTGCAGTTTTCTTTGCTCTTTGCAGCCAATGTCTTGGCCTTGATGCTGATGACCTGGATTAACAGCAGATTGGTGCGCCGCTTCGGTGCCAAACAAATGCTCACCTTTGGCCTCTGGGCTCAGCTTGGTTTAGGTTTGATTATGTTGCTTGGCGCTCTGCTGGCTGGCTACTTGATTGGAGGGGTGCTGTGGTTGGCTGTGCCATTGGCGCTCTTTGTCGGCATGGTGTCTTTTATTGGTGCCAATGCCTTGGCCTGCCTGTACGAGCAAACCAAGGTGATGCCCGGTACGGTGGCCTCATTGGCCGGTGCCAGTCGCTTTGCTCTGGGTGGTGTCATTGGTTTACTGGTGTCGCTGTTGGCAGTGCAGGGGCCAAGCGTGATGGCTTTGGCCATGCTTTGCTGCCCTTTGGCGTCGTTATTGATTCTTTATTTGCTGCCTGAGCGTCAGTTACGAGCGCAAAATGCCTAGTAGGCCTGCAAGCTTGGTCGGTAGTGTATAACGCCGTGCAGAATGGCTGTTGCTCAAAGAGCAAAGCATGCTGATGTTCAATCCCATGCCAAGCCTGTCTGTAGGCTTTTAATAACAAAAATGCCGATGCGTCAGAGACAATTTTTTGGCTTGGGTAAGCCTGCTAGCCTACAGGCCTCGCGCGCTGGGCTTTCGCCAAAGAGCTGCATCAGGCGCTGGCTGTTGGCCAGCTCAGGGTGAGGGTCTTTCAGGCTTTTGACCAGTAGCCTCATGTTGGGGCTGCGCTCATAATCGCGATAAAATTGGCGCAAACAATGAATAACCTGCCAATGTTCGCTGCTCAGCTCTTGAGCGTGCTGCAAATGCACCACATGCTCTGGCTGCCAAGAGTCGAAGTCGCGATAAAATCCCTGATCATTGAGAAGGTCGGTAGACCAAGGAGTTACCAGCACAGTATTTGCTCCGCTTGGGCATAGTAGTCTAGCCACTGGTCATCGCTAATCACCTGCATAGCATCTCTAAGCTCAAGTCCAAGTGCTGCTAGTTGGCGAGCACGCACCCAGATCAGCATGTCTGCTGAGTGCTGCAGCAGTTGCTGGTGGCAGGCTAAGCCCTGATCCAGCAGTAGCACAGCATCATTGGCTTGCCAACAGTTGAGCATGGCCTCGAGTTGCAGGGGCGAAGACAGTTGATGAATACGCTTTACCATAGGCTGATCCACCCCGATTGTTGCCTTAGCCAGGGGGCTATGTCTCGGCTTGCTAATAAGCTTGGCGATAATTCCACCAAGAGCTCAGGGCATTGATCGGCGGGACATTCCAGCAATAAGGACTCGGGCTCCAATAATTCCAGTAATCGCCCCTGTTTGCTAAGCCCTAGCCAGGCACAATGACCGGCAAACAGAGTTAAGGCCGGTTGGCGTACCAACAGGGCTGCAGGTTGGTCAAAACTCAGCAGGCTGAGATAGAGTTCGAGGCCCATTTTCAACCGCTCAGCAGCCCAAACCGGACTCTGTAACACCACCACAGGGCAGGCCAGATCAAGGCTGGTGATATCCGTGCTAGCCGAAGCGAATGACATGATCCACCTCCTGTTGCATCAGACTTAGGTCGGCAAGGCTGCCAATACGAAAACCACTGGCCAGATTGCCCTGCTGCTCGGCGCTGGACTCTTGGATGCCGTGGTTATAGCAGGCAGTGCTGCAGAGCACCAGATCCACGCCTTGCTGCGCCAATTCTTGCCACATAGGTAAGAGGTTGGGCCAATGCGAGTCTGGGTCCTGTAGGCTGTTGGCTTGCAGCACTGCTGAGCCATAAAAGAAAACCCGCGCCAAATGGTGCGGGCTTTGTTGGCAGGCTTGGGCAAAATCCAAGGCGCTCTGCCAACTCAGGGGTTGATCTGCACCAGAGCAGATCAACAGCAGAAAAGACTTAGTCACGGCTCAGAGCGCCCACCAGATGCAGCAGGTGCACGAACAGGTTGAAAATGTTGATGAACATACCTGCCGCAGCCATGATGTAGTTGGTTTCACCACCATTAACGATGCGGCTGGTGTCAAACAGAATCCACAACGACATCAGTAGCACCACTGCTGCGGAGATGGCCAGATGTACTCCAGGGATGTTGAAGAACAGGTTGGCCAGTATCGCTAACAACACCACCATGAAGCCGACCATTAAGAAGCCACCCAAAAAGCTGAAATCTTTTTTGGTGGTTAGGGCGATGAAACTCAAACTAAAGAAAATGGCAGCAGTACCAACCAAAGCCTGAGCCACAATGCTTGGGCCAGCAGGCAGGCTCAGATAAAAGGTTAACATCGGGCCAATGCTCATGCCCAGCAGTGCGGTGAACAAGAACATCACCGGAATGCCAGCCGCAGAGTTCGCGGTGCGAGGCAGGACGAACATGGCAATCAAAATGCCGCTAATCATCATCACCAAGGATGCACCACGGCCAATACCAATGCTCATGCTGATCAGAGCAGCAATGGCAGAGACCAAAAGAGACATACCCAGCAGGGCATAGGTGTTGCGTAGAACCTTATTGGTAGCCAACACCGATTCGGTGCGGCTTACGGTTGCTTTATACTCGGCCATAGGGACCTCCATTGATTGATTTTCTAATCTATTATGTGGCCAATAGCGGGTTTTGCAAGCAAAACCGTACTATTGGTTACTCATTATGATGGCCTGTTAATCTTCCTCGTCAGGGGCAACCACCAATAAACGCAAAGCCACCAGACGGGGTTGATACTTTTGCTCCGCTGTCGCCAGCAGTTGCTCAGCTTGCTGCCGCTGTTGCAACAGTTCGGCCTCAGTCACCAACGGGTTGTGCTCAGCAAGCCACTCAGCCTGCGCCAGCTGTTCCTGCAAGCGCTCCTTTAAGGCGCGAATGCCCTGTTGCTGCAATGGGGCGACTTGCTGTTCAGCCAACTTGGCCAATGAGGTCAAACTGGCCAGCAAATTGGGCTTTTTCATGCGAATCAGTTTTTGTGCCATCTTATTGCTCAACGGTCGCAACTGGGGCTCCAATTTGCCAGCAGGCAATAGTTGGCTGAAGTCTTGGCTAACGGCTTCGTCCACCAGCAATCTTAGGTATTGTGGCGCTAACCATGAATTACCAGCCAGGCTGGCTGAGGTCATGAGCTGCAGACTGTATTGGGCTTCAATGAAGATCATGCCAGCCGGCAAGGCCATGGTGTGAAACCGCGCCACACTGGCTGCGCCCAGCTCGCTACCATTGAGTAGGTCGAACAATGCCTGAATGCAGGGATGATCAGGGCTAAGGATGGCCATGTCTTCCCTTGCCAGCGCCAACGAGCGATTGCGGGTGAAGACTAGGCCCTCTTCTGGCAGACCTGGGAGGGCTGGGATCAGCATGTTATCCACTGGCTGCAGCAGCAGTTCGTCGGCGGACAGCCCCTCTTGGAATAGGTTTAGCTGCTCGGCAATGTCTGACAACCAAAGCAGTAGGCCGTCGTCCTCTGCTAGCTTATCAACGGCTTGTACCAGTTGCTTGGCCTGAGGTTGGCGACATGAGCTGATCTCCAATAACCAATCTCGGCCCTGTTCGGCTTCTGCTTCTAGCTGCTCTTGGCTCTGTTGCACCTCGGCAAAGAAGCCATCCTGCCCCTCAGCAATGTACTGGGCTAAGGGCTGGGCAAACTGCTGTTGCAAGCGGTTGGCATGGGGGTTTGGTGCTTGAAAAATGCCTAGATGTTGGTACCACTCGAGCCAACGGCTGTGCTCGAGGCTTTGGCAGGGCACATGGATCTGCACATCTTGCTGTTGGCCAATGCGATCAAGCCGGCCAATACGTTGCTCTAGGCGATCAGGGTTGCTAGGTAAGTCAAGTAGAATCAAATGTTGGCAAAACTGAAAGTTTCGGCCCTCTGCGCCCACTTCAGTGGTTAATAATAGAGGGACCTGCAATTCTGGATCACTGAAATAGGCAATCTGCCTATCCATGTCTATCAGGCTCAGTTCGTCATGAACTATGGGCAAATGAAGACCGGTCTTTTCCCATAGTTGATCTTTAAGACTCAGTAAAAAGTCGACGTCTTGACTGATGACCAGTGCTTTTTGCTTGGGGTGTTGCTGGAGGAATTGTTGCAGCCAAGAGAATGTTTCTACCTGATGATAGGCATGTAAGATTCTTTGCGGGTAACCGCCAATCTGCTTGCGGCGGTTACGGAATAACAGATGACCTGTGCCATAGCGTGCCAGAAGCCGATCAAGCACCAGATTGTGATGCTCAGGGCTAAGTTGATTGACTGGTAAATCAATCAGACTGGCTAATTCTTGCAGCTCTGCGTCACTAGCACGTTGTTCGCTAAATGCTTTGGCTAACGTGGTTAGTTGCTGTTGTTGGCCCTCAATACTGCTTAAGCGATCCGGTGTGAAAAAGTTTGGATCCAGTAACTGTAACTGCGATTGTAGGTCGGACAGACCTTTAAGAGCAGGGGTGGCAGACAATAAAATCACCGAGCGCTGCCTTGAGGCCAGTTGTTGCAACTGATTGAAGCCTTGAGTATCTCTGTTTAGGTTCTGCACCTCATCTACCAGCAACATCTGTATGTCCAGTTTATTCAGCTGCTGGCTCAACTCTGGATCTTCCAGCCATTCTAGAGGCACTATCCAGCGTGAGTCTTCATTGTCTAAATCCTCTGGACTCTGCACCAAGCGAGCATAGAGAGAAAAACGGCGGCGTAATTCTAAAAACCATTGCACCTGGAGTGCCTTGGGCACCAAGATCAAAACTGACTCACCGGGCCGGCGGGCGGCACGGCGGGCTAGGATAAGCCCGGCTTCAATGGTTTTACCCAGGCCTACTTCATCACAGAGCATGACCCGAGGCTGAATGCGGTCAGCGACTTCTTTGGCTATGTAAAGCTGGTGTGCCAAGGGCTGAACTCTAGCGCCGGTAAAGCCCTGTACAGGACTTTGCCACCATTGACTGTATCGTTCTCCTGCCTGTGCTCTGAGCGCAAACCAACTGTAATGATCTAATTGACCTGACAATAAGCGACTTTGAGCATTATTCTGTAGTTGATCGGCCTTGATTTCGCTTTCAGGAAGCAGTTGACCCTGGTCATCCATATAAAGTAGCAAGCCCTGATGATCCATTATGTCACTAACTACCAGAGTACGGCCGTCTTTGGCCTCAATACTATCCCCTTTTTCAAACAGGGCTCTGGTTAAAGGAAAATCATGTTTGGCATAGTGGCGTTCACAATCAGCCAATTCGAACCAAAGTGTAAGAGAGCGGGCATCGATGGCTTTGAGTTGACCCAAACCCAGTTCCGGTTCGGATTGACTCATGTAGCGCTGGCCCAAAACAAAGTCTGACATTCACAATCTCTTGTAGGCAAAACGGCGGCCATGATACAGATTTTTAATCAACTTTGGCAGCCCAACAGGGCTGTCCAAAGTCTAATATGTAATAAACTCTAACTGGCAGGCACTTCTTGCGCTGGCTGGTGACGCTTTTGCTGCTGCTTGGCTTTCACGCCAATATTTGCCATAAGTAAACTGGGTGTTAATACCAGGGTAAGAATGGAAGCAAAAAATAAGCCACCGGCAATGGCGGTAGACAACTGTGTCCACCACTGGCTACTAGGTGCGCCAATTAATACCTCAGGGGTAAAGAAGTCAATATTGACCCCAAGCATCATGGGTACTAAGCCTAGGATAGTAGTCACCGTGGTCAGAATCACTGGCCGCAAGCGCTGTGCACAGGTATGTAGAATGGCTGATCGTCTGTCCATGCCCTGGTTGACCAGGTAGTTAAAGGTGTCAATCAGAACAATATTATTATTGACCACTATTCCAGCCAAGGCCACAGTGCCAATACCACACATGATCACCCCGAATGGTTGCTGCGTTATCATTAGTCCGATTAGAACCCCTGTGGTTGAAAAGGCCACAGCCAACAGAATAACTGCTGTCTGGTAAAAACTGCCAAACTGAGTCACCAGAATCACCAGGATCATAAAAATTGCAACAATAAAGGCGACCATCATGAACTCCATCACTTCTTGCTGCTCTTGAAAATCACCAATCAAAGCAGGAGCTACTTGGTCTGATATGACACCCTCGGCCACTGCTTGCTGATAACGGTCAATGATTTCGTTACGTAATAAGTCTGGTCGCTCACCCAGGGCAACGTTGGTACGGACCTGTAGCGCCAGATCGCCTTGAGTACGCTCAATGACCGATTGCTTGAGTTCAGGTCTGCGTGTAATAAGGTTGGAAATTGGCACCTGGCCACCAGGAACAGTTAATGTTAGGTGGTCAATGCGGTCTAGTTCGCGGCCACTAAAGGGGTAACGCATGCGAATGTCCAGCTCGTCATCTGCATCGACTGGACGATAACTTCCAACTTTAACACCACCGGTCATCATCTGAATGCTGGTACCAACACTGGCTAGGTCAGTCCCAAAACGACTGGCCGCTTCACGATCAACATCAATGACCCATTCGATGGCTGGTAAGGGTAGGTTGTTGCTGACATCGACGAATCTTGAGTCCTCCTCAAGCCAGCGGGTAACCGTGGCGACTGTGTCCCGTAAATCCTGCAAATCGCGCGATACAAACTCGATTTCAATGTCTACCCCAGACGTTGGCCCCATGGCTTGGGCTTGACGCTCAATGCGAATGCCGGGGATGTGCGCTGTCTTCTGTAATAGAGTATCCATG
Organism: Saccharospirillaceae bacterium; assembly: GCA_007116635.1. Lineage (GTDB taxonomy): Bacteria > Pseudomonadota > Gammaproteobacteria > Pseudomonadales > Natronospirillaceae > SKIB01. Next base: position 6,984 of record SKIB01000063.1, on the reverse strand, counting down.
ACCAAATCACTGTTTTCTCTCAACCGCCAGTCGACCATCTCTAGTTGAATCCGTCCGATCTGATCTTCTGAGCCTGCTGGAGAGTCGGCGTTAACAACAGAGTAAACAGACAGCATTTCCGGCATGGTTAGCACGATCGCCTCTACCTCATTAACGATTTCATTACGCTCTTGCAACGACAAATTGCCACGAGCAGCAATGGTTAAGGAAGCAAACTCACTGTCGATGTCCGGAAAGAACTCTACCCCTTTGTTTAGTGGTAGGTAAAGCATGACAATGGCAATGATTAACACAAGTACCCCAGACAGCACACGACCCGGGTAGTCAATAATGGCATTGATGAAGCGCACATAGCGCCCCGTCATGCCTTGCATGCTTAGCGGGTTGCTATGTTCTTCAGGTGATTTTGACTGCAGGCCGTTAGTGTTGGTCGCTTTACCAATTAACAAGCCAAACGCAGGCACCATGATCAGCGACATAACTAAAGAGGCTGTTAGAGTAACCAATACCGTGATGGGCAGGTATTTCATGAAGTCGCCGGCAATACCCGGGATGAACAAAAGCGGTACAAAGACTGCCAGAGTTGTGGCCGTGCTAGCGGTAATGGGCCAAGCCATGCGGGTAGCAGCCTCACGAAACGCCACCTTACGGCTGGCTCCCTCTTGCATTCTTCGATCGGCATATTCAACCACCACCACAGCACCATCAACCAGCATGCCTACAGTTAAAATCAAGGCAAAAAGTACAATGATGTTTAGGGTTAAGCCCATGCTGTAAATGATAAAGATGGCGCTGATGAAACTGGCTGGAATGGCAATGCCAACCAGGGTGGCGGAGCGAAAGCCCAGCGCCCACATGATCACCAGAGAAACCAGCAGGGTAGCTAGTAATACTGAGTTGTACAGCTCCACCAGGGTTTGCTCGATCATAATGCCTTGGTCTTGGGTGATACCTAGTTGCAAGCCCTCAGGGAACATAGGTTCTGCTAGCTCTAACTGATGCTTTACCTCATTCAGAGTGTCAATAATATTGGCGCCGGCCCGTTTTTTGACATCTAGGGTTACTGCGGGTAAACCATTGACTCGAGATACTTGCTGAGGGTCACGATAGGTACGCTGACCGGTAGCTATGTCTCGAAAGCGAACCACTGTATCACCATCAACCTTGATCGGTAGGTTAAGTATGTCTTCCTCTGTGGTAATTAACCCTGGCACCTTTACCGAGAATCGACCTGCACCGGTATCAAGATTGCCGGCTGCTACTAACTGGTTGTTACGGGTGACCACATTAAAGACTTCTTGGTGCGACAGGTTGTAACTGGCCATACGAATAGGATCAATGATGATTTCAGCAATTTCTTCACGCTTACCATTGATACCAATTTCCAAGACACCATTGATGCTTTCTAATTGCTGCTTGAGCTGTTCTGCCACTCGATACAAGACCGGCTCATCCACTTCACCACCAAGGGTGATCACCATTACTGGGAAGTCATTGAGATCTATTTCGATCACTCTAGGATCCGTGGCTGCCTCTGGCAAATCAGGCTTAGCACGATCGACTCGTCGCCGAGCACTGTCTAAGGCTTCATCAATGTCGACGTCTGTGAAAAATTCGAGAAGTACACTAGCACTGCCTTCTTGGGCTGTGCTGGTGATATTTTTAAGGCCTGCTAAAGATTTAAGTTCACGGTACAGGGGTGTCACTAGCATGCGGTCAGCATCCTGTGGTGATATGCCCTCGAGGCTGACCACTACATTGGCAAAGGGAATGGAAACATCAGGCTGACTTTCACTGGGAATGCGAAAAAAAGCATAGATGCCCAAGCCCATTAACAGCCCAAATAACATAAACAGGGTGCGCAGATTGGAGAGCGTGACTTGGATCAAACCGATCATGTATTACTCCTGTACCAAGCTAACCTGTTCACCAGGGCTAACAAAGCCCTGACCACGGGTGATGATTAGACTTTGTGGTTCAAGCCCACTGATCCATACACCATCGGTTTGAGTCCTTATGATTGAAATCGGATGCTCGACAACGCGACCCTCTTCAACTACGCGAATGGCTAACTGACCATCCTCTGTTAACTGCAGGAGTGCAGGCGACACAAAATGAGCCACTACGCCTGGAAGTTGAAAGTTAACCCTGGCGGTCAAGCCGCTGACTTGCAGGCTAAGGGGCTCGCTGTTTTTTAGTTCGACCAAAAAAGTGCGTGTACTGCTGCGTGCTGAGCTGGAAATAAAATCAACCATGGCATCAAAGTGTTGGCCTCCTGCTAACAGCTTAACCTGGGCGGAACTGCCAATTTCAATGCGATTGATGTCTGCTTCGGGAACCTCTACCTGAATAATAAGGGGTTCATAATTAAGCAGTTTACCAACCTGTTGACCAGCTGATACAAAACTGCCCAATTCGAGGCCCAATTGCTCTAACACACCATCAAAGGGAGCCTCTAACTTGCTGTTGCTGATGGCAATTTCCAGACTTGCTCTTTGGGCGACAGCCTGATCATAGACGGCTTGTGCGCTGGCAAGTTGAGTTTGATTTTGCAAGCCACGGCCGACCAAAGAACGAGTGGCTTCTAGGTCTTGCCGTCTGGCTTCAACTGTTGATCGAGCGCTGGCAAGCTGAGCTTCAAGGTCACGAGTGTCCAATTGCGCTATGATTTCGCCTTTACTAACCTTTTGGCCGCGAGTTTTGTTGATGCTCACCACACGACCAGAGGCTTCAAAGACTAGAGCCAGTTCTTTATTGGCTTGAGTGGTGCCAGTTAGCTCCAGTAATTCACTGATATGACTAGCTTGACTGTCACGGACCATGACGCTACTGAGTTGATTTGGGAACTGCTCACTAAGGGCAATGGGTTGTTCCAACGGCTCTGCAGCCAAGCTACCTACTACTAGCCAAGCGCCTACAGCTGAAAATATTGCAATTGCCATTATTTGGCCGGAGTGAATCGCCATCATTAACCTCTACTCGAGCTGTTCATCGTTTAATTCTTTGTCTGCACTGCTGGCGGCACTGTATAATGCGCCGCATTTGATACTGAGAGTCTGCAATGCCGTTAATACAATTTCATGACCTATACCTTGCCCAAGGCGACAAACCCCTGCTTGACCATGTCGATTGGCAGCTAGAGGATAACCAAAGGCTCTGTCTGATGGGTCGCAATGGTACTGGCAAATCGACAATGTTGAAACTGTTAACTTTGCAGATCGCACCAGACTCAGGCTCAGTACGCCAACAAGACGGATTAAGATTAGGTTATTTACCCCAGGATCCGCCAACCCCCGATCAACAATTAGTGCGCGATCTGCTGCTGGATGGCCAGGCCGAGGTGAGGGCAGCCCTGGATGCCTACCAGGAAATTGCCCTTAGCGAACAGCCAGACCTAGACCAGATGGCCAGATTGCAAACCTTGCTCGACAGCCAAGATGGCTGGACGCTGGAAAACCGAGTCGAGCAGTTGTTGACTCGCTTTCAGCTCAAGGGCGATATGAAAATGGCTGAATTGTCGGGCGGCTGGCGTCGTCGAGTTTGGCTGGCTAGGGTATTACTCAACAACCCTCAGGTCTTGGTGTTGGATGAACCAACCAACCATCTGGACATTGCCGCCATTGAATGGTTAGAGCAAATGCTGTTGGAGTTCAACGGCAGCATCATTTTTGTTACCCATGACCGCTCCTTTGCCGATAAAGTGGCCAATGCCTTTGTTGAGCTGGATCGTGGTAAGCTGTACCCCTTTGACAAGCCTGGTTTGGAAAACTTCCTCGCCTGGCGCGAGTCGGTACTGGCGGAACAAGAGCGTGCCAATGCCTTGTTTGACAAAAAGCTGGCCGAAGAAGAGGTCTGGATTCGTCAAGGCGTTAAAGCTCGCCGTACTCGGAACGAAGGCCGTGTCCGCGCCCTAAAAGCCCTGCGTCAAGAGCGCTCGGAGCGGCGGCAAAAGATTGGCTCGGCGCAGTTCGACTTGGCGGCCAGTGAACGCAGTGGTCAGTTGGTGTTCGACATGCAGCAGCTGTTCATGGGCTACGAGCAGCCCGGCCTGATTCAGAACTTTAGTTCGGTGGTGATGCGTGGCGATCGCATCGCATTGATTGGTCCTAACGGCTGTGGCAAGAGTACACTGCTTAAGACCTTACTTGGTCAGCTAGAGCCCTTATCGGGCAGCCTCAAGGTGGGCACCAAATTAGAGGTGGCCTATTTTGATCAAACTCGGGCTCAGCTGGATTTGGAAAAATCGGTATTAGAGAACCTGCAACACGGCAGCGATCAAATTGAGATCGGCGGCAAGTCACGTCACATTCTGAGCTATTTGCAAGACTTCCTATTCACCCCTGAGCGTGCCCGCTCACCGGCTAAGGTGCTGTCCGGTGGCGAGCGTAACCGCTTGCTATTGGCGCGTATGTTTCTCAAGCCGGCCAACCTGTTGATTCTTGACGAGCCGACCAACGATCTGGATGTGGAAACGCTAGAGCTACTGGAGGCTCGCCTCAGTGATTGGCCTGGCACCCTGATGTTGGTTAGCCACGACCGAGCCTTTGTTGATGCTTTGGCCACACAATCCTGGGTGTTTGAAGGCAAGGGTGTGCTGCGTGAATACGCCGGCGGCTTCAGTGATGCCAGACTACAGGGCGCAAGGTTAATCTCCGAGGCTCCACCTTGGATGGCAGAGATTGAAGAGGCCAAATTGGCAGCCAAAGAAGCGCAAGCTGCCAAGGAAGCCAGTCGTGCCAAGCCCGTTGCCCCTATTAGGGTTGAGCCCAAGGCCAAAAGCACCCTTAGTTATCAGGAACGCCAAGAACTGTCTAAGCTGACCAAACAGATCGAAAAATTAGAAGCCAGCATCGCTCAGTATCAGCAACAAATCAGCGGCTCTGAGTTCATGGCCCTGAGCTATGAGCATCAACAGCCTTTGTACCAGCAATTGCGTGATCAGGAACAGCAGCTAGAGGAATGCATGATGCGTTGGATGGAGCTTGAGGAAAAAGCATGACCTGGTTAATTGTTCTGTTTGTTGCCGCCATTTTACTCGGTGGCCTAGCTCATGCTTTGCCTCCCAAAAGTGAACGCATTCGTAATCGGATTAAAGAGCAAGCCTTGGCGCAGGGCTTCATCCTCTATAGCCGTAAAGTACCCTGTGGAACCATCGAGGGAAGGGTGCATGGCGATCAATATTTGCGTACTTTTTACGCTCGTAAAGGTCAGCTAGACTGGGACCTGCCAGACTTCTTGGTGTACCGTACCACTGGAGCCCAGGGTAATTATCTGCCCGAAGGGTGGGATTGGTCTGATGAACAGTATCATCGAGAGTTAAGTGACCTGCTATCACCCTTTTTATTACAACTGGATGCGCGCTTTGCGGCTGTGGCCTTTGATCAGCAGCGAGGTTTGGCCTTGCATTGGCGTGAAGATTTACAGCAAAGCAACATTGACTCACTGATACAAGCCAGCGAACAGCTACTCAAGCTGTCTTGGCCCATTGTGCGCCAAGAGAAGCAAACACCTGGATAATCATGATTGCTGAGGGCTTAAGTACAGTTGCTGGATAATGAAAAGGCTCTGTTGATCACAACAGAGCCTTTTTACATCAGACGCACTACCTGCGTTTAGATCGCAATTTATTTACGCCTTAGCATTGGCAGCCCAACCAAGAGAAGCAAAAACCACCAGCTACCTGAGCCTGTACGAGGAGGCTGGACAGGAGTGTCTGGTGTTGGGCTGGTACTGGGTGTAGTACTGGGTGTAGTACTGGGTGTAGTACTGGGTGTAGTACTGGGTGTAGTACTGGGTGTAGTACTTGGCCCAGGGGTAGGCTCAGCTGTTACCGATGGGCTTGGTACTGGATTAGTAGGCTCTGGACTAGGGGTCACAGAAGGACTGGGTGTTGGCTCAATTGGTGTGTCACACTCTAGTTCTTCTACAAATTCCCAGCCTTGATTACCCAGCGCAGTACCAGGTTCATGTGCACCAAAGGCGATATGATTGACCAAACGGTAGACCTTGCCTTGGTGGCTGCGAAGATCACCAATTTGATAATCACTCCAGCTAAAGCTTTCACTCCATGCCTTAGGTGCTCCAGGGCAAACTGGCTCAGGAGTAGGGCTAGGTAATGGAGTGCTGGTTGGTGGAACTGATGGGCTCGGGACACCCTCTGTTGGTGTCGGTGACGGACTGGGTTCTGGCTGATCGCCTAGATTTTCAATCACTCGGATAGGGCCAAAGAAGTAATTTACACACTGCTCATAATCGCCTGGAGTCAGAGCATTATAAGCAAACTGATAGCCTACCACCTGGCAAGCAAAGGTATGACCGCCTGGATTATCAGCATTCCAGCCCCAATCTTTATCCCAATAGAACTTCAGTGCACCAGCACCGTCGTTGCTAAAGGTGCCTTGGTTGGCGCAGTCCAGTTCTTCACTGGGGTCTATTACTAGGCCAAGATGCTCACTAAACAATTTGTAGTAGGCAATACGATTACGTGCCTGATTGGTAGTGCTGCCTTTGCCGCACTCGAAGGCCCCATTAATGATGTTGATGGTGGTACCAAAGCCATGACCAATACCCCGTTCGGCATCGGCGGCATTAGGTTGCCAAGTGCCGTCAATCACATGCAGCATGGATGGCTTGGGTGGTTGCGGGTAGATATAGAACCAAATGGCAGAGGCAAAGTTCAGCCAGGTGTCTGCTACCTGTGCTGGGTCATTCAGCAATACGGTTGGATCACCGAACATTGCTTCAGAGAAAGCGCCGTAGTTGTAGTTCCAAGACAGCTGCTTGGCGCCACGACCAAAGTAGGACTTAAATTCACCTGAGGGTTGGCGGCCACAGGGGTAGCGCCAAGATGGCCATTCGCTGTCACAGCGACTGTAGGCACCATTAAATTTTTCTTCATCATTGTGCATTTCACGCACCCAATACAGGCCTTGCCGCCAAATGGGGTTAGCAAACTGGTTGGTGTCTGCAGTATTTGCCCCCGTT
>SKIB01000105.1 GCA_007116635.1 Saccharospirillaceae bacterium | reverse complement strand
CCAAGGCCAAGCGCCAGCAACAAAGCCAGGCCATCAGCCTAGCCGCAGACCCAAACTGGCAAGCGCAGGATCAGGCCCAATACCAGCAATTAGCCCTTGAGATCCTACCGCTGAGCCAAACCAGTAGCTTCAGCAACTGGTACAGCGACGCGCAGCACATTTTCAAACTCACCGCTCAGGCCTATCAGTGTCACCCCTTGGATTTCAGTCTGGATCAGGGTTTGGCGCTGATTGGCCAGCTGGCGCAGGATTACCAACAGCAGTTGCAGCAGCAACTGCCGCTGGTCGCCAAAACCAAGCTCAGCTGGGGGCTGTTTGCCTACCAACAGCAACAGCGCTTTGCTTGGCTGGGCCGAGCTTGGCAAACCTGGCGCAAGGTGCGGATACTCACGCCCACTGGGCTGGTCAAAGAGCTGGAAGCGCGAATGCTGACCGACCGAATGTGGGACGGCCTTGAGCAACAGAGCAATCAGCAGGCCTTGCAGCTGCTGCACCAATACTTTCTGCAAGCTGCGGTACAGCTCTATGGCAACTACAGCCCTAGCCGTCTGGCCGAACAGCCAGTCAAGGTGGCAGCACCAACGCTTGCGCCGCTGCGCATCGCGCTCATGGGTCAGGTGAATGCCGGCAAGTCCAGCCTGATTAACGCCCTTGGCCTAGGTTTGGCAGAAACGTCTTTGCAGCATTGCACCCCGGATGTTCGCGCTTATTCTGGGCAAATCGGCGGCCTTGAGGTGGAAGTGCTGGATTTACCCGGCTATGGCTCAAGCCCCATTCGCTTAGATGATGGCAAAACAGCCAAGCTCGACAAAGAGCAGCAGTCCTTGGTTAAGCAACTGCAACAAGAACTGCCGCAAGCGGATCTGATTTGGTGGCTGCTGCAGGCCAACCAACCGGCCAAACAGGCGGATCAAAGCTGGCGACAATGGCTGGCTAGGCTTCCGGACTGCCCGCCCATCCTAGGTTTGCTAACCCATGCTGACCGTTTACCCACACAAGCCCTGCCCGATGCTCTGGCCTACAACCAACAGCTGCTCGACCTGCCGGAGCTGCTGCCCCTGAGTCTGGCGGCCACCAACCCAAGCAACGAGCAAGGCCAACAATTACAGGCCTTGGCCCAGTGGTTGAGCCAAAATCAGCAGCGTGGCGCGCAGCAACAGTTAAGACGGCGGCGCTTGGCCGGACAGCGATTCAACTGGCAGGATGTGAAGGCTCAGGGGCAAGCCCTGGTCAACACCCTTAGGGACAGGGCCAGCAAAGACAGCTCTTAGTCAGTCACCCTACCCATCCGCAATCCACCCTGCGCGTAGTCGCAGGATGACTTTCGAGTGGGTAGAGTGACTTAGCAAGATGTGACCAAAGACCCACTGCCTTTTGGCTGCGTATTTGCTACCCTAAGGCCAATCCTTGCTAATGAGTTGTTATCATGACCAGCCCTACCAGCACCCAAGCTCAAACCTGCGCCATCCGCCTTGGCCTCAGTCACAGCTTTGCCGAGCAATTGCCTAACAGCTATCAAACCTGTCAACCCAGAAGCATCGCCCAGCCCGAATTGCTCTACTTCAATCATGCTTTGGCCCAGCAATTAGGCATGGACCTCAGTGATCTTGATCAGGCCTTGCTGGCCGGGCTGATGTCTGGCTCGGTGCTAAGCGCAGATGCCAGACCCTTGGCTCAGGCCTACAGTGGCCATCAGTTTGGTCATTTATCGCCGCAGTTGGGCGATGGTCGTGCGCATTTGCTCGGCGAGCTGCAAACGCCGACCGGAGAACGGGTAGACCTGGCGCTTAAGGGCTCAGGGCGCACGCCCTATTCGCGCAATGGCGACGGCCTGGCGGCTCTTGGCCCCATGCTGCGTGAGGTCATCATCAGCGAGGCCATGGCGGCCCTGGGTGTGCCCAGCACCCGCAGTCTGGCAGTGGTAGGCACTGGCGAGACTCTGTACCGCCAGCAGGTGGAGCCGGGGGCGGTTTTGGCCCGAGCCGCAGCCAGCCACCTAAGGGTTGGCAGCCTGCAGTTTTTGGCCTTGCGCCAGCAAAGCCAAGAACTGAGCAAGATGGTCGATTATTGCTTGGCACGCCATTACCCGGATCAGCCCTGCCCTCAGGGCACTAGCCCAGCGCTGCACCTGCTAAAGCTGGTGATGCACCGCCAGATTGCCCTGATTGCTCAGTGGTACAAATATGGCTTTATTCATGGGGTAATGAACACCGATAACATGACCCTGAGCGGTGAAACCATCGACTATGGCCCTTGCGCTTTTTTAGAGGCCTATAACCCTGAGCAGGTGTTCAGCTCGATCGACCAAGATGGCCGCTACGCCTATGGCAATCAGGCCGCCATTGGTCAATGGAATCTGGCACGCATGGCCGAAGCCCTGCTGGCCTTGATCGCCCCCGAGCAAGATCAAGCCATTGCCTTGGCCACCGAACTGTTGCAGCAATACTGGCCGCAGTGGCAACAGGCCTGGCGGCAAGCCATGGGCGACAAACTTGGCCTTAGCCAAGCCTTGCCTGAAGACGAGCAACTGATTCAGGATTGGCTCACACTGCTTGAACAGCAGCAGATTGACTTTCATCTGGCATTTCGCGCCCTGAGCAGTCACCTGCGTGGCCAAGAACAAGAGCTAAACAAGCTGTTTCGCCAGCCAGAGCACTTAAATGCTTGGTTGGCGCGCTGGCATGAGCGGCTGCAAGCCGAACAACTGCCAGATGCGCAATTGGCGGCACGCTTGGATCAGCACAACCCCTATCTGATTGCTCGCAATCATCAGGTCGAGCGCGCCCTGAGTGCTGCACGCCAAGGCGACCTGAGTCCCTTTGAGCGCTTACTGCAGGCGCTGCAATTGCCCTTCGCTGATCAGCCTGAGTACGAGGATTTACGCCAACCAGCTGACCCTAGGGTGACACGCCAGTATCAAACCTTTTGTGGCACCTAGCTGGTACGGTAATCAAAACAGCCATCACGACAAAGAATGCGCTCTTGGCAATGGGCATCTACCTCGGGGCGCATGTTCAAGGCCAAATATACCCAGGCAGGCAACCATTGTTTGCTGGCTAGATGAAAAAACCAGCCCAAATGGCGCTGGTATTCCTTACCATTGTCTTCCAGCCAATCCAGCTTGGGCCAGAGGTCATCTGGGATCTGGTACAGCTCGCCGCGCACCCAGGTGTCAGCCTCCCAAGGCAACAAATAGGGGTAGCCGGGGCCCGGCAGCAAACAAAATCCAGCCGGGGTTTGCGCCTGACCGCGAAATCCAGCCGACTGCAAAAAGCCATGATTGTGGCCCTGCCGCTTGAGAGTGCCGTACACAAATAACAGATCGGATCGCATTAGCGGTTACTCGGGTTATTTTTTGTTGCTTGACTGCTTATCAGACAACTGCTTGCTGGACGCCTTGTTTGCCGCCTGATGGTCACGCCATAGGCCCCACAGCAGCATCAGGCCGCCCAGCGGGATCAAAATAAGGGCCGGTCTGGCCCAAAGATCCGGGGGCGCGATGGGAATGCTGATCACGCCAAGAATCACCAACATCTGGCCACTGCGCTTCCAGGGCGATACCCGCTCTGGCGGGCGGACTTTTAAATTCAATTTGGGCATGGCTTCTCCCTTGGATGATTCGTAACGACCAGCATAGGCTGTTAAGTTTGGCAGCAAATGGCTTAAATCACCAGTTCGGTCATCTGCGCCAAGCCCTGCTCTACGGCTTGACGCAAACTCATGGCCAGTGATCGACCCTGAGTTCGCCGCCAGCTGGGCAGATTGATGCCTAAACCCAAGGCGGCTTGCCAACCGCCACGAGCCAATAAAGGATAGGAATTGATCAGCAACTCAATAGGTTGTTTAGGATCGTCCTGCTTTGACTGTTCAGCACAGGGCAAAATCAGCAGGGCATCGCCCTCCTGCTTGCCTTCCAGTTGCTGATTGAAGTCCTGCAGTTGCTGCCATTGTGCAGGGGTCAACAGCAATGAATAGAGTTCGTCCTGATAGGGCAACAAATGATAAAGATCGGCCTGCGTGTGCATGCCAGATCTAGGCAAGGCCGCAAAGCTCGAGCGGTTAACTGCCACAACCCTTGCCAAGCCTGAATCCGCGATACCCTGGCCAATGGCGTGCAAACACAGCCGCTGCCAATCCTCTGCCGACCTAAGTTGGCAAGTAAAATCAGGCAAGGGCAAAGCCAATAACCTGGCCAACTCCTGCTCGGCCTGCGCCAACCACTGCTCGGTGCCAGACAGGGGTTTAAGGCTAGGCAGAGCACGTAAATCGAGCAAGCTGGCCTGCCATTGACCATCCTGCCACAGGCAGTGGCCGAGATAATGGCCATGCTGGCCTGCTTGCACCAGCAAAGCCTTGCCGGACTGATAGGCAGGTTGCAGCTGTTGCTCATGCAGCCTAGTGTGGCTATGGCCACCAATGATCAGCACCGGGCATGGGCTGTCGGCCAATTGCGCCAGCAGGCTGGCATCGTCAATGGCTAGATGGTCTTTAGGGTGTTTACTGGCTGCCTTGCTGAGCCCCAAATGACTGAGCACCACCACGGCATCCATCTGGGCAAAAAAGGGCTGCCAGCGAGCCAACTGAGTTACAGGGTTGTTATGGTTTAAGCCACGGTCCTCAGTACCCTCATGCGTGCTTAGACCCAACAACAGAATACGGCCTGTGGCCAGTTGCAATACCAAAGGCTGATACTCAGCCAAACCAAGATTCTGCACCACGGCCAACAAACCCTGCTGTGCCAACTGCTGTTGCCAGCGCTCCACGCCATAATCAAAGTCATGGTTCCCAGGCACCAGAGCCGTTAGCCCCAGCTGGCGATACTGCTCATAAATCAGACTGCGCCCCTTGTGCAACCATAGCTGATCATAGGCGCTGGCACCGTGATCGTCACCGGCACTGAACCACAGAGACTCAGGGTTCTGAGCACGCAGCTGCCCCACTCGTGCAAAGAGTTGCAACACCAGGTTTTGCTGTTCGTTATTCTGCTGCTCAAAGGCCTGATGTAGGTCGTTATGATGTAGTATTTGGCAGGTAAATTCGTCGGCCCTAGGCTGCAACCAAGACAGTTTCAATTGAGCTGATGCTCGCTGCTGCATCTGAGCTTGCGCCAACTCAGGCTCTGTAAGATCAGGCTCTGAAATGTCAGGCAAACACAGCCGCCAGGCCTGCAACACTGGCCGAGGCAAGGACTGGGTCACAGGCAACAAATAGGCAAAATCGGCTCTGGGGTGGTCAAGGCTAGCGTTCAAATCCAATGCAGATGCCCTTCCTGATTGTTTAGTTATGTCTGTGGCAGCAGGAGTTGTTGCCATCTGATTTGGCTATAGTTTGAGCCATTTTGTCCAACAGTACTAGATACCGATTAGCTGTTACCAATCCATCTGCACCAGATTGCGGGCATGAGTATTGAAGATCAAGCCCAGTTCAAAGAGCTGCTGCACCATGGCTGTTTTATCCACATACAGATAATCATCGCTACGGATTTTAACGAAGCTACTCACGGCAATAGGCAGTTTTTTCATGGTCAAGCCTCAGGCGAACGGGTCTGAGCAGTATACACCCAATGAACTGTATGGGTATCAGGTCTGACTTTGTGGGCCAGCAGTTAGCCGCTAGGTGACACATCGTCACTACATCCAACCCTGCGTCAAGCGGGTGCTGGCGTGCAGCAGTCGGCGGAGTCAAAGGCCAATGCCATTAACTTAATAGTTTTTCAGTGCTCTGGACCTACTAAGGCATAAGCTTCTTATCATAAAAAACCATGTTCTGCGCAGCAGCAAAGCCAAGGCGAGCATAGAATTTTTCAGCATTAGAGCCGCGCGCAGTGGCTAGGTAAATTTGTTCAACTTCATGCAGTCTGAGTTGCTGCTCGAAAGCATTAAAAAGTTGGCTGCCCAGCCCCTGAGCTTGCACTTCTTGGGCCATGCACATTTCTCTTAGGTAGAATAAATTGCCCGTATTAAAGGGCTCAATGGTTCCCAAGACAAAGCCCTGTACTTCTTGCTTCTCAAAAAGCATGCCAACAAAACCTTTTGAGTCATAAAGATGCTGCAAGCGAGTTAAAGCAGCCTGATCGGTCCAAACTTCCGACCAGGGCGGCGCAGAAAACACCTTGGCATAAATGGTGGCACAGGCTGGCAAATCCGTTCTTTGCAGCAAGCGAAACTGACTTAGCATCTTTAAAAATTCCTTAGCAGTGAAGTTATTGGCTCTATTTTAATCGCTATTGGCCAGGATCTCTGCGCGCATGAACCACTGCAACGACATTTATGCAATGCTCAGTTTCGACAAAAAATACAGCCAAGATCAAAGCAATTGACAATCAACTAGATAAATAACGAGCTGGTTTATTTTATATGACCTCTAATCATATAGCCATTATCCTTGCTGCTGCAGACATTGGACAGGGATCCTGAGACTGCGCGCAGGATGACT
>SKIB01000001.1 GCA_007116635.1 Saccharospirillaceae bacterium | reverse complement strand
TGCTGGCCAATGCCGACACCTGGGTCACCCTGCACCTGGATACCGGCACCGACGGCATGCCCTTTGCTGGGCTGCGCTATGATCTGGGTAATCAATCCTCAGTGATGGCGCATCTAGGGGCAAAATACAACGATGAGCGTTTTGATCTGCGCCTGGAAACCACCTTTCGTCTCAACCTTGAATCAGGCAGGCCACAGGGTAAAAACCTGCTGGACTTCAGCATGCTGGTCGGCCGCTATGCGGATGCAGCTGAGATCGGCTTTGCCAGCTACTTTGGTCGCGAATGGCAGGTCAATAATGCCTTTAATATCGAAGGTCGAGCTGGCCTGCGCGTGATGTACCAGCAAGAAATGATGGGCCTGATCGTACCAGAAGTACGCCTCGGCTTAGGATATGCGCTCTAATGTTAACCGCCCTGGCTGACCTCGGCACCCTGACTTCTTGCTTTCAACTCTAAGGATTTTCCATGTTCGCCATTGCTCAACAGATCGCCGTCGAATTAAAGGTGCGCCCAGAACAGGTACAGGCCTGTATGCAACTTATGCAACAGGGGGCGACCGTGCCCTTCATTGCCCGTTATCGTAAAGAGGTCACAGGATCACTGGACGACCAGCAAGTACGACAGGTGCACGAACGCATGCTCTACCTGCAGGAACTGGATCTGCGCCGCCAAGCCATTTTGCACAGCATTCAAGAGCAAGACCAACTCAGCCCTGAACTGGAATCTGCCATCCAGCGCGCGCAAACCAAGGCCGAGCTGGAAGAGCTTTATTTGCCCTACAAGCCCAAGCGGCAAACCAAGGGGCAAAAAGCCTTATTGGCCGGCATTGGCCCGCTGGCGGAGCAGCTATGGCAACAGCCCGAGCTGCAACCCGAACAGTTGGCAAGCACGTTTTTGACGCCAGCCTACCCGGATAGCAAAGCAGTATTAACCGCGGTGCGCGACATCTGGGCAGAACAATGGGCCGAGCAAGCGCACCTGCTTTCCCCTTTGCGCCAATGGTTTTGGCAACAGGGCCTGTTGATCGCTCAGGTCTTTGCAGGCAAAGAAAACAGCGAAGAGGCACAAAAATTCCAGCAATGGTTCGAGCACAGCGAAGCCATTCGTACCATGCCCAGCCATCGTGCTCTGGCCCTGCTACGCGGCCAACAACAGGGTGTTTTGCAACTGCAGTTGCTGCTCGACAAGGACGCCAGCCTTTCCGACCAACAGGCCCTTGGCCGACTGGCCGACCTCTTGGGCTGGCAACATCAGGGGCGAGCCGCCGATGACCTTATCAGTCAGAGCATTCGCTACTGCTGGAAGGTAAAAATCTCAACCTACATCGACACCGAGCTGATGAGCCGCTTGCAGCAGCGGGCAGAAGAAGAAGCCATCGCCGTCTTTGGTGCCAACCTGCGTGACCTGCTACTGGCCCCACCGGCCGGAGCCAAGGTCACCCTGGCTCTGGACCCGGGCTTTCGCACCGGCACCAAGGCAGTGGTGCTGAGTGAAACCGGCGAGCTGTTAGCCCATGAAACCCTGTTCCCTCATGCGCCGCAGAAGCGTTGGCAAGACAGCCTTGAGCGCTTGGCGCTGCTATGCCACAGCCATCAGGTCAGCCTGATTGCCATTGGCAATGGCACGGCCTCCAGAGAAACCCAGCAATTGGTCAAAGACCTACTGGCCAGTGGCATTAAGGCTCAGGCCGCCTTGGTCAGCGAATCCGGCGCCTCGGTTTACTCCGCCAGCCCACTCGCCAGCAAAGAATTCCCCAATTTGGACGTCACCTATCGCGGTGCGGTGTCCATTGGTCGCCGCCTACAAGACCCTCTGGCCGAGCTGGTGAAGATCGACCCCAAAGCCATAGGTGTAGGCCAGTATCAGCACGACCTGAACCAAAGCCTGCTCAAGCAAAAGCTGGATGCCGTGGTGGAAGACTGCGTTAACGCCGTGGGTGTGGAGCTGAATCAGGCCTCAGCGCCTTTACTGGCTAGGGTGGCAGGCCTAACCCCCAGCCTGGCGGAAAACATCGTCCAATACCGCCAGCAAATTGGCCTCTTTGATCGCCGCGAGCAACTGCTGCAGGTGCCAAGGCTTGGCCCCAAGGCCTTTGAACAGTGCGCTGGCTTTTTACGCATTCGCCAAGGCAGTAACCCCTTGGACAACAGCGCCGTACACCCGGAAAGCTACCCTCTGGTTGAACAACTGTGCCAATTGCTCAGCAAACCCCTTGGCAGCCTGATCGGTCAGGGCGATTGGCAACAGGACCCGAGGTGCCAGCAACTGCTGCAACAGGGCGTTAGCCAGCTTAGCTTTGATGATCTGATGCAGGAACTGCGCAAGCCTGGGCGCGACCCAAGACCTGAGTTTCGCAGCGCTAAGTTCGATGAACTGGTGACCGATATCAAGGACCTCAAACCCGGCATGCGCCTTGAGGGCGTGATCAGCAATGTTACCGATTTTGGTGCCTTTGTTGACCTAGGTGTGCATCAAGACGGCCTAGTCCACATCTCGATGCTCAGTGATCAGTTCATTAAAGACCCTCGTAGTCTGGTTCGCGCCGGCCAGGTGGTTAAGGTATGGGTGATCGAGGTTGATCTGGCGCGCAAACGCATCACCCTGAGCATGAAGAGCCAGTATCAACCAGAACACGACAGCAATGGCCAAGCACCAAAGCAACGAACCCAGCGCCAGACCAAGCCAGCCGGTCCTGCTGGCGCACCTGGGGCCATGGCACAACAACTGGCCGCCCTGTTAAAAAAATAGCTGGCAGGCAGCTTGAATACAGCCAAGCTGCCCCCATTAGCCCTTTATCTGATTTGAGGATTCATCATGCCTTTGCCTGCCTACCTCCACGCCCTGCAAGGCCTTGCCCCTGAACAACGAGTGCTCTACAAAGGCATCGAAAAAGAAGGGTTGCGAGTTGAAGGGCAGCGCATCGCCCAAGACAATCATCCAAGGGCACTGGGCAGTACTCTGACCCACCCCTGGATCACTACCGATTATTCCGAAGCCCTGCTGGAGTTCATCACCCCGGTTCAGAGTCACGCTACTGAAGTATTGCAGGGCTTGCAGGCTATGCACGCCTTTAGTTTGACTAAGATGGGCGGGCAATACATCTGGCCGGGGTCAATGCCCTGTATCATTAAAGAGGAGCAGCATGTTCGGATCGCCGAATACGGCACCAGTCACCAGGGTATGCTCAAACATGTGTATCGCCATGGGCTCTGGCATCGCTATGGCCGCATCATGCAAGCCATTGCCGGACTTCACTACAACTTTTCCGTCAGTGATGCCATTTGGCAAGTCTTGGCGCAGCAAGAGGGCGCAGTGGATGACGCCGAGTTTCGCACTCAGGGCTACTTCCATTTGATTCGCAACTTCCGCCGCTACCAATGGCTGCTGCTGTTCTTATTCAGTGCCAGCAATGGCTATGATCAAAGCTTTAAAGTGGGCCGCGCCAGCAGTCTGCCAAAGATTAACCAGCGCTCCCATGCACTGGCAGAGGCCACCAGTCTGAGAATGAGCGACATCGGCTATTCCAACAATGTGCAGCAAGATTTGTTCGTTTGTTTTAACGGCCTGAGTACCTACATCAGCACTCTGGAAAAAGCCCTGCAGCAACCCTATGGCCGCTACCAAGAGATTGGCATCCAGCAAGACGGCCAGTGGCGACAGCTAAATGACAAACTGCTGCAGATCGAAAACGAATACTACAGCGACATCCGGCCCAAGCGCGTCGGTTTGGACGGTGAAAAACCTCTGCAGGCGCTGGCGCATAGGGGTGTGGAATACATCGAAGTGCGCTGCTTGGACTTGAATCCCTTCTTACCCCTAGGCGTTAATGCCGAGCAAATTCGCTTTATGGACCTGTTCTTACTCTGGTGCCTGCTCAAAGACAGCCCCAAGCTGTCCGATAATGAATGCCAGCAGTTGCGAGTCAACCAGCAGCATAGCCTGATGTCTGGCCTGCATCCCGAATGCAAACTGCAGGATGAGCAGGGCAACAACCGCTCACTGCGTAGCTGGGGGCTGGAATTGTTGACCGAGATGCAGGACTTGGCCTCTTGGCTGGAAGCCCGAGAACCCGGCACTGAGTCTGCACTAGCGCAGCAAAGGGCTAAGATACAAGGCCTCGAGCCAACACCGGGCCAGCAACTGGCGCAACACATGAAAGACGGGCAAGACTATGTGGACCTGATGCAGAGTCTGGGCCTTGAGCACAAAGCCAGCATCCTGGCTGAGCCTAGCTCAGCCAGTTGGCTACAACGGCTGGAAGAAGCCAGCCTTAGCTCATTGCAACAGCAGCAGCAATTGGAGCAGCAAAGCACCGGCGAGTTCGCCGATTTTTTACAGCAGTGGCTTCAGCGTGAGTAAGGACTGATTAAAAGCGCTAGCTCTGAATGACATAGTCGGTGAACAGCACCTGATCGATGATGCTGTCACCGACCTCATCTTCAAGCACCTGCTGAATGGCGACCAGCAGCTCGTCGCGCAACCGCTGCTGAGCCTCAGCGGAATGTATGGTGCTAACGGTTTGGCGCGACAGGGTGGTGGTGACCACATGGCGAATGTGATCGTTATGCACCGTTAGCTCCACGGTATCCGCAGCGTTACGAACGCGCAACACCAGATTGACTTTCATGAAGCGAATGCGACCATCTTCACCATTGCCGTAATTGACGACAAAGTCGGGCTGCAAGGCAAAATAACGACCTTCATTGGCGTAAATGCTGGTACAAGCGAAGCAAAACAACACCAAGATCAACTTTTTTGCCCAGTAATTTAAGTAGACTGAATAACAAGTACCCTTCATCGGAGAGACCTCATGCAAACACTGTTAGCCAAACTCAACTGGCGCATACTGAACATTCTAGCCTTTGTATCCACAGTTTGCTTGATGCTGGGGGCGCTTTTTTATTTCCAAATGTACTTAAACCTTCCACCTTGCAACCTCTGCGTCATCCAACGCGTTATAACCATGGCTGTGGGCCTATTCTTCTTGCTCCTTGCACTAATCAACCCAAAAGGTATTTGGCACCGGTTATTAGCAGGGCTAGGCGCTGCAGTTGCCTATGCTGGCGCAGGTATCGCTATTTACCACGTCTGGTTACAGGGCCTGCCACCTGAAAAAGTTCCAGAATGCGGCCCAAACATTGGCTATATGATGGACACCTTTGGTGCTTGGGAAGGCTTAATGGCCGTCTTTGCCTCACCCGGTGACTGCGCTGAAATCCACTGGTCCTTCTTGACCCTTAGCATTCCTGGATGGGTTGCAGTCTGGCTTATGGCCTATGCTATCTTTCTCACCCTACAGGTTGTTTGGCCGCGCTGGCCCTTTAAGGCGAAATAATCCATTGGCCATAGTTTTCAGGGCATCCCTAACAGCTCCAACGGAACCCTATTAGGCCTCACTGAGGCCTTTTTCACTATCAGCCTTGCACCTCATTTCAAGCTTGCGTATATTGGGCAGATAACAACAATGTGAAATGGAACACATTATGCTAGAACGATGCACTAATAATCTTGAACGCTGGGGCGGTGTACATCGCTTGATCGATCAATGGCTAGAACACCGCAAAGAATTAATCAGTCTCTATGTAAATCTTGAAAAACAGGTTCCGAAGTCCTACAGGCCAATCTCTTTAGAAAGTAAATTGGTCGACTTCTGTAATGAACTGGTTGACTATGCTTCACAGGGTCATTTTGAAATTTACGAACAACTACTACGAGAAGCTCAGGCCTTTAACGATGGTTCTGAAGCCATCCTTGGAGAGCTAATGCCAGAGATTCAACAGTCTACCGATCAGTTACTTAGCTTCCAAGACCAGTATGCAGGCAATCCTCTGACTGAAGAACTGAAGCAAAAGCTCCATCATGACTTATCTATTCTTGGCGAATCACTCGCCGAAAGATTTGATCATGAAGATCGCCTGATTGCCGACATTCATGAGGCTCATCGTGCGAGCCTACCCAGCCTGTAACCCTGCACAACCAGCTGAAAGACTGGCCAGGCTATGGGCTTTGGTCATGTCCATTTTTGTTCTCGGCTGCTGGGCAGATAAGCCGGTGCAAAGCTTTGTTACTACAGACGATAGTTTTCTTAGCCTCAGTTTTGCTCATCAGCACCCTTGGGCCCTAACTGGCAATCTTTTTTTAGGAGGCGCTCTTTTTGAAGTCAATCAACAAGAGCCTATTTTCATTTGGAACCACCTAGCTGATCAAACCAGTGATATCCTTAGTAGTAGTATCAGCCTAAATGACCGCTTTGCACTCACAGCAGAGCCCTATAGCTGGGTACATTGGTCGCTAACCAGTGGCGAAGCAACTGGTTACTGGCATTCCAGTTCCCGTATTCATGAGGTAGCTTTAGACGGCAGTGGCATGTTTGCCGCCTTGGCCCTCAATGATGCCACTATCAATTATGTTGATGTCCGGGCAGGACTACTATTGCACCGCTTTCGCCATCAAGGACCGGTTCGCTCGGTAGCTATTGACGCCCAAGGCCTGTGGATGATCAGTGG
>SKIB01000053.1 GCA_007116635.1 Saccharospirillaceae bacterium | reverse complement strand
TGTTGCGCAGTTTATTCATGGCTTTTTGCACCGGTTGGTAATCAATACTGTTCATTCTAGCAGAGTCGTTGTAGTGCTCAATGAATTCCAGCCAATAGGTAAGGCTGGGCGGGAAGTTGCCTAGCTTTTCCGCCTTGGGCATTTCCAGCACATAGAGCTGCTGCAGTGGGTGCAGCTCCAGCTCTGGCACCTCTGGGTCGCGCATGGAAAAGTGCCACAAAGCTTTGTCTTTCGGTGCTTGTGCGCGAAAAAAGTCATGGGCCAGCAGGAAAATACCAATCACAGGATTCAGGCTGGGGTAGTTGTCGCCTTTTGATGGTCTTCTGTTCAATGCTTTCAGGCCGGACGGTTGGGTCTATGATTTGCAATTCTGTAATTGGCGTTTCGCGGTAGCGGATGGCGTTAATCAGCTCGATCAGCAGCTCCGGTTCGTCGGCAAACAGGCGCTTGAAAACATAGTCGTTGCGAGGGTCGAGCAGGTCGGTGGCTTTGCGGTTGGCGAGTTTTTCCTGGATATCGTCCATGATGGCTTCCTTGTGTCTTCCGTGTTTAAGGGTGCGTCATTGCAAGAATCAGTTTAGCGCCACCCTGCGCGAAGTCGCAGGGTGGCAAGTTTTTTTCTCATTGGTTGCTGAACTGGAGCTTAAAGGCTGTCAGCTGTTTTAGTTTGTTTATGTCGAAGGCCTGCAGGGCAGCAAATAGTTGCTCTCTGCAAGGCTGCTGCGCAGTTACTAACTGGCTGCCAACGAGAGCGTTGATCAGCTCGGCTAGCTGATACTTTGCTTGATCAGGCCCAAGGCTTAGCGCTTGCGCGCCCGTTTGTTTGGATAGCTTTTGTCCATCTGCTGCTAAAATGACCGGCAAATGCCAATAACGAGGCGCTCTGATGTTGAGGCTCTGTTGTAGGCAGGCGTGATGGCCGGTGCTGTCCATTAGATCGCATCCTCGCACCACATCCGTGATGCCAAGCAAATGGTCGTCCACCACGGATGCTAAGTGATAAGAATACAGGCCGTCTCGTCTTTGTATCACGAAGTCTTGTGCCTGTTGCTGTGCAGGGCATTGCGGCCCCTGTAGCTGATCCAGCCAGTGAGGCTGATAAGGATGATGCAAACGAATGGCGCAATCTGGCCTAGGTCCTTGGCCATAACAGGTTCCGGGGTAATGCTCAAAGGCGGCCAATTGCTTGCGGCTGCATGAGCACCAGAACAGCATGTTCTGCTGCTTTAGTTGTTCGATGGCCTGCTGATAGTGTTGGCTTTGCTCGCTTTGGTAGATAACCGCACCGTCCCACTCTAGACCATAGGTTTGCAATGACTGCAGAATGTGTTCCTTGCTGCCTTGCATTTCTCTGGGTGGGTCGATGTCATCAATGCGCAGCAGCCATTTTCCTTGCTGTTGCCGCGCATGCAGGTAGCTGATCAATGCGGTAAACAGTGAGCCTAGATGCAGCGGTCCTGTTGGCGAGGGAGCAAAGCGGCCGATGTAACCCATGCTAGACCTCTATTCTAATATCAGTTCAATGGCATCAGGCAGATGCCTAAGGGCGATCTTCTCCAGCGACTTGCCTTGGCAGGGGCCAAAGATGCACTGGCCGCTGTCCAGTTCAAACAGAGCACCGTGCTGCTTGCACTCGATATGGGCATGTTGCTGGTCGAGAAAATCGTTAGCGCGCCAATTTAGGGCGATGCCTTGATGCGGACAGCGGTTGCGATAGGCGGCCATCAGTTCGCCCTTGCGAACGATGAAAATGTCCGGCCGCTCAGGCAGGGACATTGAGCCTAACTCTGGAAGAGTCTCAAGAGGAATAATCACGTTAGAGCACCAAAAATTGAGGTGAGCCGGTTTTAGGGTGATCAATCACCTGCACCTCTAAGCCAAAATGCATACTGATGCGCTCCGGTGTTAGCAGCTCGCGCGCCTTGCCCTGTCCAACAATCATGCCACATTCGATCATCACAATACGGTCGGCATAGCGTGCAGCTAAATTCAAATCATGGGTAATAAACAGCACGCCAATGCCTTGGCGAGCAAATTGCCTGACCTGCTTGAATAGGCTTTCTTGATGGTGCAAGTCAAGGCCGGTAGTGGGTTCGTCAAGTAACAGGTAACGATGCCCAAGGGATACGGGCTGCCAGATTTGCACCAGCACTCTGGCCAGTTGCACTCGTTGCTGTTCGCCGCCAGACAACTGGCTATAGTCACGCTCACGCAGGTGCCAAGCATCGACAAACTTCAGCGCCTGAGTGATGAGTTGTTGATCCTGTTCGTAGCCAGTTTGATGCGGATAGCGACCGAAGGCTACGATTTCTTGGGCTTTAAACGCGAAGTTGAGATGCGATTTTTGCGGTAGAACAGCCAATAGGCGCGCGCGATGCTCATCAGGCCAACTGCTGAGTTCCCTGTCTTCGAGTACAATTTCACCCTTGCTAGGGCTTAGCTCACCGGCAAGGGTGCGTAAAAAGGTCGATTTTCCTGCCCCGTTTTGCCCAAGAATGGCTAGGGTTTCACCCGGCTCCAGAGACAGGTTAACGTCTGTTAACAGCGCCGCGCCGTCTTTGCCCCTTAGGCTAATGTTCTGCGCCCTTAAACTCATGCTCTTCTCCGATGTTGGCGTACCATTAACGAGATGAATACTGGGCCGCCCACCAGCGCGGTGATTACCCCCAAGGGCAGCTCTAGCGGCGCGAACAGGGCTCGTGCTACTAAATCGGCTACCACCAAAAAGCACCCCCCGGCCAAGGCAGAAAATGGAATGACCAACTTATGATTAGGGCCGGTAAAAATCCGCACCACATGAGGCATGATCAGGCCGACAAAACCAATGCTGCCACAAAAAGCCACGGCTGCAGCCACCGCCAGTGCCATCCATAGAATGCAGATGTTTTTATTGCGCTTCACATTAAAGCCGAGGTGGCGAGCTTCGGATTCGCCCAACAGCAAGGCATTTAGGAAGCGCCAATGCGACAGCAAGGGTATGGCAGTAAGGGTCAGCAAGCTCAGGGTAATCCACAACTTAGGCCAGTTTGCTGTGCTTAGACTGCCAAGTTGCCAGAAGGTGATCAAGCGCCATTGATTGGCATCGGCAAAGTAGGAGCCCAGGCCAACCCCTGCGCCGGCGATGATATTTACGGCCAAGCCTGCGAGGATCAGGGTAAGGCCTTGGCTGCCTGCTGCCTTGGCAATGCCTAGGGTGGCGTGGGTAGCCAGCAAGCCGCCGACAAAGGCGGCCAGTGGGATGCGCCATAATGGGCCATCGGGCCAGAGAATGATGCAGGCAACGGCTGCTAAGGAGGCGCCGCCCGACACGCCGATCAGGCCTGGCTCAGCTAGCGGGTTGCGGAACACCCCTTGGCTAACCGCCCCTGCCATGCCCAGTAGGGCTCCGACCACAAAGCCGAGCAGAACACGGGGCAGGCGAATCTGCCAAATGATGCTATGGGCCACGCTGCTGGGTTGTTGCCAAGTCATTATTTTAATGACCTCTGCAAAGGCTATGCGCGAGCCGCCAAAACTTATGGCTATGATAAAGGTCGATAGCAGTACCATGACCAAGCCAAGGCTGAAAAGGGCTATTTTTCCGGAGTCATGCATGCCAATAAATGCTCTGCTTGTTTTTGAAGCAGGCTATTATAAGGGGCTTTGATGCTTTCCAGTAGCCAAAGTTCATGGACTTGGTCAGGTAAGCTTAAATCACGAAAAATCTGACAGTCCAATCGATTAGCATCAATAAAATTAAACAGATTTTCTCGAAGCACAATGCCATCGGCAGGAGCACAGGCGAGGAACCAGTTTAAACGTTGCTCGAAAGGGCCGTGCATACGCCACAAAGGCAAGCCGGCAAAACGATCTGGCTTCAGCTCGGCAAGATCGAGGTCAATGGCCTGACATAGAGTATCTTTGGGGTAAATTAGTCTTAATACATAGCAGACACAAATGGCTGACCAAAGGCTATCTTCTATGTGGCCATTTAAGCCAAAAAATATCTGGTCACTCAAGGGGCAATGATAGCCATCGTATAAAGCAAGTAATTGTTTAAGAGTTGGTTTGAGGTCAACTTGTTTGAGCTTGGCAATCCTGACCACGATCAGCTCTCCTTGCCATGGCTCTTTATTTGGCAGAGCTATCATGCGTCTAAGTGTTAGAACATCGTCAACTTGAAGATGCTTCTTAGTAGTGCAGGCCAACTTTAGGTGTGCCAACCATTGATCGCGTAGCTGTTCTAAATCCTGATCCTGAATCAGGCGCTGGTTGGTAGCTGAATTAAGATGACCGCTTAGGGGTTGTAATAAAGTTTTACGCTTTAGCCTGAGGAGTTGAGCAATGCGAAACTGAAATACTAGGGTCAAGCCAAGGCTAATAAGTAAAAATATCACTAGCCTTACAGCTTGCTCCGACCAGAAATAGTGACTAACTGGGAGGAGTTCAACTCTAAGCTGGCCTCTGAAGTCGGAGTTGAGGTTCAGTTGCTGCTCAAGCCACTCACCCTGTAAGGGTTGGCCTAGCTGAAGCACTACTCGCTCATCCTGGTCCAGTACTTGAATGCTTTGTATCCCTGGATACTCGATCAAGGCCTGAAGCCGATTCTGCATATTCAATAAATTTAGATTGACCAGGTCAAGGGTTAAGGCGGGTGAGACAACATCCAAGGCAAGCTGTATCTGCTGTTGAGTTGCTAAATGACGCTGTTGGGCCTGAGGTAGAGGCCAAAGGAGTACTGCTACTATAGCTAGAAGCACCAGGTATAAAAATGCATGAGTGATTTGGTGGGCGGGAAATATCCTGGCTTTTGTCGGCATGCTTCTGTCATCCTGGGCTTTATATGGCTAAAATACCGTCTCTTGGATTACAAGCAAGCCCTGTTTTAATATTTATTGTCTACGAGGTCATCATGCAAGAGCATAAAGAACTGCAAACTCACCTGCAAGCACTGGAAAAAGGTCTTTTCATGATGAGTCGTGATCGTATCCGAGCGCTCTCGACTCATGAAACCGAAGACTTGGTTGACGAGTTGCGCCTGCATGTTAGCCGAGCGCAAAAGTTGTTGTTGACCAGCCAGGAACAAAGCAGTGAGTGATATTGTCCTTTTGACCTTGACTGGCCCTGATCAGCAGGGTTTGACCGCAAAACTTAGCCAAATCATGGCAAATGATGCCATTGAGCTCTTGGATATTGGTCAGTCAGTGATTCATGATAATGTATCTCTTGGCATGCTGGTGCGTTTACCTCCTGACCCTGAAGCGGGGAAGATAGTACGAGATCTAGTGTTTGCGGCCGATGCTTTGGGCATGAACCTCAAGCTCAACCCTGTGGGCTTGGATGCTTATCAAGCATGGGTTGCCGAACAGGGGCAGCAGCGTCATGTCATCACACTACTGACTCATCGGCTTCAAGCCGACCATTTGGCTGCCTTATCGCATATTATTTATGGTCAGGGGCTTAATATTGAGAATATTTCCCGCCTGACTGGAAGGGTTGATTTACAACAAGAGCAAAGCGACGGCAAAGCCTGTATTGAGCTGACTCTAGCGGGTAGCCCTAAATCAGATAAAGAAATGCGTGCGGAGTTGTTGCAAATATCAGCACAAATGGGCGTGGACATCGCCTTCCAAGAAGACAATATATGGCGTCGAAGTAGACGTCTTGTGGTCTTTGACATGGATTCTACGCTGATTGAGCAAGAAGTGATTGACGAGTTAGCCATTGAAGCAGGCGTAGGGGAGCAGGTGGCAGAAATCACTGAAGCCGCCATGCGCGGTGAGCTGGAGTTTCAAGACAGTTTCCGTCGCCGCTTAGCTTTGCTGAAGGGGCTGGATGCTCAGGTATTGGAAACCATTGCTCAGCGCCTTAGGGTGACTGAGGGCGCTGAGCGTTTGGTGCGCACGCTTAAAGCTCAGGGCTACAAAACCGCCATCCTGTCCGGTGGCTTTGATTACTTCGGCCGATACTTGCAGCAAAAGCTAGGCATTGACGAAGTGCATGCCAATCAGTTGCAAATCCTAGATGGCAAGGTCACGGGTGAGGTGCAGGGTGAAATTGTTGATGGTCAGCGTAAGGCTTGGTTATTAAAAGAATTGGCCCGCCGCGAGGGTTTAAGCCTGCAGCAAGTCATTGCTGTTGGCGATGGTGCAAACGACCTTCCCATGTTGAGCATTGCTGGCCTAGGTATTGCCTTTAGGGCCAAACCCATAGTTAAACAGAGTGCTAAGCAGGCTATTTCTAATCATGGTTTAGACGGCATTCTTTATTTGCTTGGTCATCGTGACCGTGACGATCATGAGTTGGCCCGCTCTTAGCTAAAATCAGCATTGGCAGGCTTGAAACCACGCTGTCACTGTAAATAAAAAAGGCACCATTTAAAGGTGCCTTTTTTATTTACGGTGACAGAGTCTCTAACTGCTAGAGGGAAAGATTAATTACTAAAATCAAAGGCCATGTCTTCACTTGGTCGCTGTACATAGTAACCCTGGATGTAGTCTGCGCCGCAACTCCATAATAGATTCAAGGCCTTGGCTTCTTCAATTTGAGGCACTATGGTGCGTACGTCCTGTTGCTGGGTTACTTTGATAAGTTCACCCAGTTTATTCAGTACCTCTTCCTTCTGCACATTCTGTACAAAGCTGGCATCCATTTTTACATAATCAATATTTAGATGTTTTAGTAGACTAATCCCATCGGACATATGGCCGAAGTGGGAAATTGCTAACCGACATTTAAGGACAGCAAGGGCTCGACCAAAGGCCTTGGCCGCCTTAAGGTAGCTAAGGGCATTCTCTTCACTGATCTGGAACACTATGGCATCACCTGGTAAGCGATGTTGTCTTAGAACACCATTGAGCCAGGGTAAGAAGGCTGCATCCCTCATGGTTGCAGGAGTAATGTGTAAGAATAACTTGGTGTCATTGCCCTGTTGGCGATGCTGAGCGAGCTCTCGCAGTGCGTGCTCGGCGACCCACTGATCCAGCTCCACAGCAAGGCCAGCGGCATCGGCAGCACGAATCACTTCATAGGGGCCATGCGATTGGTCACCAATTTGCAAGCGCATCAATACTTCGTAATTTTCTTGAGGATCATCTCTTAAGGAGATAATAGGTTGGAATAATAGCCGGAAGTGATCGTATTGCAGCGCATGTTTAACCTGTTCGACCAGGCTGCTATCAGCAACATTAGCGGAATCAGTGCGGTCATAACGTAGAACGGGTAGTTGCTTGTCTGCTGCGGAGTTGGCTGCATGATGTGACTCCATCAGCACTTGTTTAGCGTGTTCAAGGCTACTATCGAGCTGACTAATACCAATGGCTACCTTAAGTGTTACTGTACGGCCTTCGGTTTCATATAGAAACTCAGTAAGACTGTGATAGAGCTTCTTGGCTAGAGTTTCTACCTTTACCTGATCGGTAACGGGTATTAGCCAGCTGAATACATCATCTGCTAAGCGTCCAAGACAGCCCTTGTTGCCTGTTGAATTCTTCAGTTGCTCGGCAGCATCTGCTAGTACTTGGTCAGCGGATGTAATGCCCAGCTCCGTTTTGATGTCCATCATATTGATGAGTTGAATATAGAGCAGTGCTTGTGGGCCACTTTCCTTGCGTAATAATTGGTGATAGGCCTGATCCAGCTGATCGCCAAATGCTTGTTGGTTGTATAGGCCGGTCAGTAAATCTTGCTGCTGGATCCGCTTTAGCTTTTCCTGTAGTTCGGTGCTGCCTAAATCCTTTTTACGGATCACAACCTGTAGGCAGGCTTCAGAGTCGTATTGGGCCCTGCTTAGCTGCATTCGTACAGGAAAGTATTCACCCTGAGCGTGTTGGATGCTTGTGCTAATTTCTTCATCCGTTAAGTGTTGATAGTTCTTAAACAGTGCCTTTAGCTGGTCGGTATCTTTGGAGTTGACTAGGTCTAAAAAAGGTATGCTAATCAAATCATCAACGTCATCATAGCCAAGCATTTCGGCATAGGCCGGATTAACAAAGATATGCATGCCTTCATGCACATAGGCAATGGCATCCATGGAAGAGTCTAGTAATAACTGACAACGCTGGAGTGTTTCTTTAAGGTCAGACTGTAAAATTTTACTTTCTAGCCTCAGTCGATTGAGTTCAAGTAACTGTAGACAGTATTGAAGTAGTAGCTGTTGTTCACTGATTTTGACCAAGGCATCGGCGCTGAGACTCAGACTTTGGTTGATCAGCTTGCTGTCCCATTCTGGTAACAATAGAATTTTGGGTAGACTGGGTTGGAGTTGTTTGATCAGTTTTAAGCAAGAGAGAATATCGACAGTTTGAGTGTCTTGCTTAATCAGAGCCAAGTCAAACACCTTATTGGTTAGCTGCTGTTCAAGCTCACCTTCAGAGGCAATGAAGTAGCTGTGCACTGCAATGGATTGATTGCGAAGCAAATTGACTAAGGGTTCAGCTTCGCTTTGTGAATCGTGGATGATTAGAAGTTGTATGGACTGAGCTTTAATAATCATTGTTATGCCTAATCGGTTTGGCCGAATTGGGTTAAGAAAATTCTTGTGCCAGCAGATTACCAAACATAGGACCTAACTCAAAAAAAATAAAGCCTTTATTCCAGTTTCCAGAAATTTTCAGCCTTGGCAGCGTTATTGTTTGCGTTGGGCTTTTTTTCTAGGGGTTGCACTTTGAATAGG
This sequence comes from Saccharospirillaceae bacterium, assembly GCA_007116635.1. Taxonomy (GTDB): domain Bacteria; phylum Pseudomonadota; class Gammaproteobacteria; order Pseudomonadales; family Natronospirillaceae; genus SKIB01. The sequence goes on along the minus strand of SKIB01000053.1, from coordinate 43,011 downwards.
CTGATACGGCTGCTGCCTGCAAGCCTTGCTTCAAGGATAAATAAACTTTCATGGCCATTGAGGTTCAAAATGATTTTATCACCCGTCTTGAAGGGCAATCTTGGTGCAATCAGGGTTTCAATTTGGTTGTCCTTGCTGCGAAGGTTAGTTAGCACGGCTCTGCTGTAATTGGCAGACTTGTTTTGTAACTTTATGGCGCAGGCGCGGGCATGGGGAGCCAGTAGCTCTATGCCGAGGTTGTATTTTTTTCCTAAATCCTGCCAGCGAATGATACCAAGATGCCACTCTCTGGCCGGTTGTCGTATTGCGATGAGTTCACCAACTTCAACTCCCTTTGGCAGTTCATCAAGGGTGAGTCCGCAACCCTTGGGTGAGATGTTAACCATGCTTGCTTGGCAGTGGTCAGATTTAATGCTGCTGGCTATGGGTTTGTCTGGGCTGGGGAGTTCGACATGATAAATGCTCTCCCATACGTCCCTACTACTAAAGTTGTTGATGCTGGGTGATTGGTGATGATTCTCAAAGAGCTTGTCTAGCGACTTATCTCCAAGTCTGGTATGAATGTTTTTCATGCCCCAGGTCATCAGAACATCATGGTCTACGGGTAGGCGGTCTTGGCCGCGAGGTGGTCTGCCAGACCAGCATTGAATGAGGTGGGCTAACAAGTAATTGGAGACACCAGGGTGCAGCTGACTGGGTGTGTCTATGTTGTTCTTGAGAAGGTTGCACAAAGCTTTGGTGTCCACGCCAACCTGTTGATCCGTCCACATGGCTTTGGCTTGGCGTTTAGAAAGGGGGGCTAAATTGGTTCCTGGTCTGGCGATTAGCTGGGATTGTCCCGGCGCCTTAGGATGATGCCATATCACTAGCTGGCGCCATTCATCTAATTGCTCAAAGATATTAACCAATTCGACCTTAACGCATTGATTTGGTTGGCAACAAGCCTGCAGAAGAATGGCTGAAGCACAATGGTCAAAGGTGCCAGGGTGCTGACGTAGAGGCAATTTTAGGCCAAACCAGTGATTTTCCTGGCCCTTTGCCAAGAGGTGATTAAAGCATTGCCAGAGTCCAGGGTGTGGATGTTTATGACACAGTTGATAGACCAGTAGATCATGGTGTAAGCGTTCAAAGATGCAGGCAAGGGCCAGGCGCTCTTCATCTTTGGGTTTACTGCTGAATTCAAGGTTGTCCCAAATAGCAGCAATGGCGTACTGATTTAACCGATGCAGCATCAGACTCGCACGGCGAACGCTATTTTGATCTATGGTATAGGCCAGTAAATACTTGCGGATGATTGAGTCTTGCAAGCTTTGCATTGGTTCTAGCACTTGGGCAATGAACTGAATGCGTTGTTGTGGCCTTACTTGTAAATGCGCAATTTCGTTAAGCGCCATGTATAGTTGGCCGGCTGTCTCGCCAAGCTGTACTTTAGGCAGAGCATCGAGCCAGGCTTGCAAGGCCCCTGGCTTGGCATCAGCAAAGCTTAGGTGCTTTAATTCTGTCTTGGCCACAGATGGCAAGTATGGCTGGTTGTGATCTTCCATGTGATACCTAAATTTACAGTTAACATCCTAAAAGATAGCAGCTTAACAAGAGTTTGATCTAAACTTTACGCAAAATAACACAAATACCGTCAATCTCAAGATTAGCGCGGCTGTTTAGCCAACTTTCCCGGCTCTTCTCGAACAAGCTTGGGTACCATATAGCCAGGCAGCTGGTTGCGTAACTGCTCAATGAGTCTCTGCCCTTGAGCTTCTGGCACATCAAAGTGGGCTGCACCTGCCACTGGATCTAGGAGATGTAGATAATAGGGCAAAACACCCTGCGACATCAGTGCTTGGCAGAGCCCTAACTGGTCTGAAAGGCGATCATTGATCCCAGCAAGCAGCACAGCCTGATTCAACAGGGTCACTCCTGCCTGTCTTAGTCGCTGATGTGCCACAGCCGTTTGTGTGCATAGTTCCTGTGCATGGTTGCTATGAATGACCATCACCAATTGCCAAGGAAGCTCCTGCAGCCAGGCGCAGAAGGCGTCATCAATGCGTTCAGGCAGTAATACAGTAAGTCTCGTATGGAATCGCAGGCGTTTAATCTGTGGGTACAGGCGCAACTGATCACTGAAAAAACGCAGCATGCTTGTGTCCAGCATCAAGGGGTCCCCACCGGAGAGAATAATTTCTTCGATGTCTGGGTTTTGCAATAGCTTAATAAGCTGCTGTTGCCACTGTACCCTGCTTTGTTGTTGTTCTTGGTAAGGGAAGTGGCGGCGGAAGCAATATCGGCAATGAATGGCGCAGGCACTGGTGGTCACTAGCAATGAGCGTCCATGATATTTGCTAAGCACTCCGGGTAATTGGTTGAACTGATTTTCGTCTAAAGGGTCTGCTACATAGCCTGGGACGTCTAGACATTCGGCAGCCAATGGAAGCACCTGGAGGAGTAGAGGGTCATGGGGATTCCCCTTGGTCATTTTTGCGACAAAACTGCGAGTTGTACGAACAGGAAATAATTGATGTGCAGCCTGTGCCGCTGCCAACCACCGTTCGTCAAGTTGCGTTAATTGCAATAATTCTTCAGGGGTGCGTACCATTTCTTTTAATTGTTGCTGCCAGTTGGGTCTTGGGGTATCAACAACAGCATCAGAAGCGAGTATCATGTCGTGAATTTTCAACCATTAGGAAGTAATTAAAGATGGCTAACTATTCTACCAGTGAATTTCGCTCAGGTCTTAAGGTGCTACTCGACGGCGAGCCTTGCTCCATTGTAGAAAACGAATTTGTCAAACCAGGCAAGGGCCAAGCCTTCAATCGCGTAAAGTTGAAGAACCTGAAAACTGGCCGTGTCTGGGAGCGAACTTTCAAATCAGGAGAGACTTTGGAAGGTGCTGATGTCATGGAGTTGGACATGGAGTACTCCTACACCGATGGAGAGTTTTGGCATTTTATGAAGGTGGATGGCTCATATGAGCAGTATGCTGCCGATGATAAATCCATTGCCGAAGCCAAAGATTGGTTGAAGGAGCAAGAAGTATATGTGATTACTCTGTTCAATGGCGCCATTATCAGTGTGACGCCGCCTAATTTCATTGAGTTGGAAATTGTCGAAACGGACCCAGGTGTTAAGGGTGATACTGCTCAGGGTGGCAGCAAGCCCGCTCGCTTAACTACAGGTGCCACCGTACGCGTCCCACTCTTTATTGATCAGGGCGAAGTTATTCGCATTGATACCCGTACTGGTGACTATGTCAGTCGCGCCAAGTCCTAAAATGAGATGGCAACCCAGTGCTGGGCTTGACCAACTTAGGTTTCGGGCGCTGTTAAACAGTCGTATAAGACAGTTTATGTCAGATAGGCAGGTGCTTGAGGTTCAGCCAATGCTGCTAGTTGCCCATCAGGTGACTGACCAGCAGGTGCAAAACATTGCAGTCCAGGGCTATGGTTATTTGCATAGCTCACCAGAATTGCAAATGAAGCGTTTGTTGGCCGCCGGTATCGGTGACTGCTACAGTTTGGGTCAGGTGTTTCGCGATCAGGAGTTTGGCCATAAGCATAACCCTGAGTTCAGTATGCTGGAGTGGTACCGTTTGGGCTTTGACCACATGCAACTGGCCATGGAGGTGGTCGATCTGATTGAGTTCTGTGCGCAACACCCTGTATCAGTGCAACATTATGATTATGGTCAGTTATTCGCTGACTACTTTGGTCTTTGTCCGCACCTGGCTACAGATCAAGAGTTGCAGGATTTGGCCCTGTCAGAAAGAGCGCCCGCAGGTTTAGATCGCTCGGGTTGCTTAGATTACCTAATGAGTCATCGTATCGAGCCCTCGCTGCCTGCTGAGCAATTAAGCTTGATTGTTCATTATCCTGAGTGTCAAGCAGCCTTGGCTAAGGTCACAGAGCTGACCAGCTGGCAAGAGAGAGAACAAAATCCTAACAAGAAAAGCATTAGGGTGGCTGAACGCTTTGAGCTTTATTGGCGGGGTATGGAGCTTGCAAATGGGTATCATGAGTTAACGGATGTTCAGGAGCAAAGGCTTCGTATGCAGCAGGAAGCAAAGCAGGGCATAACTCCTGATCCACTGTTTATGGCCGCGCTGGAATCTGGCTTGCCTGCATGCGCAGGCGTGGCTTTGGGTGTTGATAGGCTACAAATGGCCATTAGCCAAGTCAAAAGTCTAGACCAGGTGGTTAGCTTTCGATTACCTGAAAGCTAGTTCTGGGTTGCATAAGTTGATAAAAAAGGCAGCCTTGAGGCTGCCTTTTTTGTGTTGCGGTGTTAATTTTTAGGCCCACCCAGGGTTGCCAGCAAGCGATCAAGCTTTTCCTTCATTCTATCTTCAGAGGGCGTTTCGTTTTGAGCGCCTAATTGCGAGCTGGTTTTAGGCCTAGAGATTTTCTTGGCATGTTCATGTTTTGGGCGATCAGCCTTATTGTTGTCTGGGCGTGGGCGACGGCTCTTCGGGCGACGAGCGGGCCGACCTGTTTCTGATTCCTGGTTGGCTAGGCGGGCTTGTCGTTTTTGTCGGCGTTCATTTAACTGCAGTCTTGCGTGTTCAGATTCTTCAGCGCTGACCTTGCCATCGGCCTGGCCTTCGAGATTGATGCGATCAGCATCGGCTCGTAAACAGTGTAAATATGCTGATTGGCGAACATAGGTGGCCAGAGCTCGACGAATTTTAGTCTTGGACAATTTACCATCAGCTGCCAATGCATCATGGATGCCAATCTTTAAAGGTCGAGGGTTTTCCAGATTGAAAACTTCTGGATAGGCATCGAGCAATAATTGCATTGAGGCAAGATTAGCTTGGCGATTTTTGTCACGCTTAGCCTTGTCTAGGTTTGGCGCTTTGTCTGAATTTTGTTGCTCCGCCGCTGCTGCAACCTCTTTGATGTCCTCAGTCATAACCCTACATTGCCGAATGGAAAAAATTAGTCTGCTAGAATACCTAGCCTTGGCTCTTGGCTCAAGAGGCTTTGCGCTCTGTAACCTGAATCTGGGTGAAATAACTTTGATTTGATAAGTCAGATTGTAATCCCAGAAGGTAAATTAGCCAGCGAACTCTTGGGTTAGTACTGTTGTGCGCCTGTTCCAGCATTTGCGTTACCTGCTCCGGCTCATGCAGTGAAAAGCGAAGATGGTCATGGCGTCGCAATTCCAGAGCAATTTTATTTAGAATGAGTAAAACTTTGTTGGAGTACATAACAGCTCCGTTTGTTGTGTCTGTAGTTCTGATTTTAGTCCTTTTTTACAGATCGCGAGTTAGGCTCAAAAGCTTCCACAGTAGAGTGTAAGCATCTGTAAATACAATTCAGTTTGTTGGCCGGTTTTAATGATATTTGGGTCAAAAAGTTATGAGATCCATTGGTTCTGTCGACAAAAAAGCCAGCATAATTCCAAGCTGGCATTGCAAAAATAAGTAAAAAAGAGGGTTAAACAGGCTTGATCTTACCTAGCTCCTGCCCCATGCGTACATTGTCATTGGCTTGCAGATTGGGATCTAGCTGACTCATGCCCTTGGGTAGGACAACTATGGCCGTTGAACCTAGCAAGAAGCGCCCTAGCTCTTCGCCGCGTTTAAGGTGAACATCGTTGAAGCTAGTGTCGCGCACATTTTGCGTTGCTTGCTCTCGGCCTGCCCATACGGATTCTATTCCAGCCACCACCATAGCACCCACCAGGATCACGGCAAATGGGCCTAGCTCAGACTGAAACAAGCAAACTAGGCGCTCATTGCGTGCAAAGAGGGCTGGTACTTGTTCAGCGGTAGCCTGATTGACACTGAACAGCTTGCCAGGGATATAGCGAGTTTGAATTAGGTCGCCAGACAATGGCATATGTACTCTGTGATAGTCTCTTGGGGACAGATAAACCGTGATAAATTGACCACCAATAAATTTTTGTGCCCAATCTTGGCTGCCAAGAAGTTGCTCAAGGCAGTAATCCTGGCCTTTGGCTTGGAAAATTCGATCATGCCAAATGTCGCCTAATTGGCTAATGGCTCCATCAGCAGGGCAACAGATGGCATCAATTGCTGATGCTATTGGGCGCGCACCAGCTTTAAGTTCACGGGTAAAGAAATCATTAAAACATGCAAAGTCGTCTAGCTCTTGCACTGCCGCTTGTGAGAGATCAATCTGGTAGCGTTTAGCAAACCAATGGATGAACAGTTTTTTTAGCCAAGGCGTTCGGCTTTCAGCTAGCTTGCCCATGAGTTGGGTAAGCAAGCGCTGAGGAATGACGTACTGCAGTGCAACAAAAGGGCTCATGAGGTGGCTCAACTAAAATGTTCGCTTAGATTAGGGGAAAAAAAACTGCTTAACAAGGCATGCAGCATGACTGCTTAGTCAGTCTTTTTCTCAGCCAAATTTTTGTATTTGTTCACAGGCCTTGCCAAAAGCGCTGGCAAGCTCACGGAACAGCTGATACTGCTGGCGCTGATCATCTGTCCCAAGGGTTTTGCTAATACCATGCAGCAAAAAGGCTCCCATTGAGCTTTGTACGCCACGGAAAAAATGATGTTGGTTGGTTGTTAGTTCCTTCAAGCTGAGGGGTAGTTGTGCCTGTGTTTTGTCTCGATTTTGATCATTGATCCAAAGGCTGACAGGCTGGGCCGCAAACTGTTGCAAGATGGTGGAGCCCTTTAAGGGTAGGCGGCTGGCCAGTTCAACATTGCCTCTCCAGCTGACCAATTCAAACCAAGGGTCAGTATTGGCTTTACGCCAGAGAATAAAACTGTCTAGTTCTAAGCCCGTTTGTGCGGCCTGTATCAGGCTGTACTCAAGGTCTAGCTGGGTTGAGAAGGGAGGATGAAGCCTGAGCATGGCCTGTTTGACATCATAAAAAAGAGGCTTGGCTTGGAACTTGGAAGCTCTGGATTCTGGCTTGGCCTGTGGAGGAATGCGTTGATGCAGGGGTGTGCCTGAAATATCTAAATTGTTTTCTTGGCTGTTAATGGCTTTAGAAATTTGCGCTCTGGGCTTTGCAGCCTCTGACTTGTTTGTGGCGGTGATGTCGCCAGGCTGATCTGGCGCGATGTCTTTGGCTTGAAAACTCTTGTCCACCGAAACAGATGGGTGGTTAGTACGGCTGTCATTGTGGGCTGGCCAGTCATCCAGTACCTGCGACTTGGCGCTCTGGACTTCATGGTTATTGCTATGCTGCTGAGCCATACGATAACGCTCGGTACTGAGCCAATTGGGTTGATGTCCATGTTGGTGTTGGCTCAACGCAGTGCCGACCCAAGGCATCAAAGGGTGTTGCTTGCTCGCTGCGCTCATCCAGTTAATCAACTGCTGCTCAAAGTCTTGTATACCAAGAGCTATGCTGCCGCGGCGACAAAGCTGCTGGAAGCTGATGCTTTGCCAGTCATATCGGCTGGCCTGAGCAAGTTCATGAGCAAAGCGTAAAAAAAACTTAAGCGCTTGGCGCTTGTAGAGTAATTGGCCCTCAGCGGCCTTAGCTTGACCAAGATTAAGGGCTATTGGTAGTTGCCAAAGCGACATTAGCCCAGTGATGGACTCCAAGTAGCGACAATTTAGGTGCTCGGAAATGCTCTTGTGTAGTACTTTTCCCTTGGTTTCCAGCTGATATTCAAATCCTTCCATAATTTGAGGTTCTAGCCACCACATGGCCCAGATGGCACTGGCATCCATGACTGAAAGCCAGTAGTCTTCGTCGCTCCAAGGAATGCCCTTGAGTTCAAACCAGGCGCGTAATAGGCTGGTTGCCAGTAAGGCATCGCCGATGCTTTGCAGTAGGTGTTGGTCGGTTGTTTTACCTGGGCTCAGTCTAGGTAGATCTTGGCTTAGGGTGCGAATCTGACCCGCGCCAAAGGATTCCACAGCCTGATTAATGCTTTTAAGGGTTGCACCATCTTTGGCGTTACGGCAGTGATGGAAGATACGCGTGGCCAGCAGAGGATCATGGTCAATCAGTTGTGCCAAGCGAGCATTGCCCTGAGTAGCCGCCGATTCAATTTGTGTCTGGCTAAGCCATATGGGCATTGGCTTTTGACTTAAGCGAGATAGCCAGTGATGCAGTTCGGGGCTAAATGTATCCATTTGTGAAAACTCTTACCTTTGAATAGTAAAGCTAGCTTTAGGCTAGGCTGGCGTCAAGAGTTGAGCACAGATGGCTGAGTTAATTGCGGTTAACTGACACTTTTGCCTTGCTGATAATGCTGATACATTAAAGCACTTTAATAGTCTAAGGAAATTTAAAATGAAAAAGGTTGTTTGGGCCCTGGCTTTGGCTCTTGTGCTGGCCATAGGCTATGTTTTTGCGCAATCCTATATAGCCCAGCAGATTCGTTTGCAAGGAGCATTATTAAGCATTGAGCTGCAACAAAACCCAGCCTTTAGTCAAGTCAATGTAAATTACGACGCTAACCTGCACAATGGTTTGTTGAGTTTTGAATATCGTCTTGACCCTGTATTCTTTGAGCAACAATTAGAAGAGGTGTTTGATTGGTTGCCGAGCTCTTGGTGGCAACGAACTCATAGCTGGTCTTTTGCGGTTCGCCAGGGGCCTATATGGCATGCTGAGCATGGCATTGTGTTGGCTCGGGCTTCCAGTATTGGTCATAGCCCGTTTGAAGGGCTGACAATGCAGGGTACTGATCAACTTTGGCTTACCAGTGATCAGCTGGTCTTTGATAGTGATTATCAGCTATTCGCCTTGACGCTCGGTGTTGAAGACCTTTTGATCAGCCTTGAGGCAGAAAACTGGCAACAAAGCCTGGTGTTCGATCATAACCTGACTCAGCTTCAGGCTGAGGCGCAGATTGAAAGTATTGAACTGAGCATTACCGACTGGCTAGACAGCCTACACTTTGGTTCTGAAAATTGGTTGTTAACCTTAGATCAATCGCTAGAGCAGGGCATTTGGCTAGGTGATCAGCAGCTATCAGTTCAGCGCCTAACCCTGGACTTAACTGACGGCCAGCCACCACTGGCCCTTGGTCCAATCAGCTTTGCAACCCTGACAGAGATAGAAGATGAAGGCCTGGCCATAAGCATGGACATTGGCCTGTCAGGTTTTGATCTTGATCTAGACCTTGACGGGCATCTGATTGAAGACCTTGTCAAGCAGAGTAGTTGGCATTGGCAGTTAGCCATGCAGGGGATGGATATAGCTGCTTGGCAGCAGTTCAATCAGGCTACTAACTTACAGAACGATGAGCAAATAATTGCCTTGCTGGCCGATCTGGTAGAGCAAGCCCAGCTTAACAGTAGTCTGTCGGTTCATTTGGCAGATCAGACTCCCTTTATTTTGACGTTGGAAGTTGAGCAACTATTGTTGCTTGCCGATTTTGCTCAGTATGTGGAGCAGGGGCGTTTGCGCTTGGCTGCACAGGTAGATCAGCAGCTTTTGGATCAGTTGCTTGCTACAGCGGTTGAGTTTGGTTTGTTAAGTGAGTTTGATCTGCTCACAACCTGGATGATGGTTGAGCCTTACTTGCAAGACCTTGAGCCTAACTGGTTTGTAGAGCTGTTACTTGAAGCGTCGCAGTTATCCGTCAATTCCGAGGTAAATGATGAGTTGTTGTTTTTACTGGAGATGCTTTGGTATGACGCTTTAAACATGCAAGCCTATGGTTCTGACCTTGGCTGGGATGAGGATTGGGGGCAGAACGGCTTTGATTGGCCTGAGCCGATTTTTGAACAATTGGATGTTACGGCAGCATATCGCCAAGCAAGGCTATCCATAGCTGATGAGTACTTTCCGAATCCGCAGGTTGTGCCCTTGCTGCTAAACCTGCATCAACATGGTGTTGAGGTAGAGGAATGCCCTGGGTATTTTAATACTCAGGGGCCTGATGTGTTGCTTGACTACCAACTGGTAGCTGAGCAAGAGCTTCATCTTTATGTGCTTTCTGATGACGATACTCTGTTGCTTGTGCAGGCACCCAATGGTGACCTTTACTGTAATGACGATGGTATTCTAGGCACTTTGCACCCGCTGCTGAGTTGGTCAGAGCCCGAGGTCGGAGAGTATCGTATCTGGGTTGGAAGTTTTAATGCCTTTGATGCCAGCCAGGCAGAGCTGTTTATAGGCAGTGAGGATCCTAGTGATGAACTGGGAGTGGACAATGATGATTTTAACTGGTTTGATGAGCAAGCTTTGCCTTTGAATGCTGAGCTTCCCTTTCGCCAGCAATTTATCCAGCTGGGTCAAACTCCGGCCTTGATTCAGCAATGGGATATGAGCTTAGAGGCTCTATACCCACAAAGCTCAAGTGATAACTGGCTTTGTGTTGGTTACTTTCAGCCTGAGGGACCTGATGCCCTGCTAATGCTAACTGAAGAGGTTGAGTCTCTATACATGGCGGTGTTAACGGGAGAGGACTGGGATGGCACGCTCATGGTTTTAGGGCCTGATGGTCAGTGGTATTGCGATGATGATGGTCTAGAGCGTGATCTAGATCCTATGCTGTATTGGCCACTGGCTCCTGAGGGTGAATATCGAATTTGGTTGGGTAGCTTTAACCAACTACAGGAGCCGATACCAGCAACCTTGCTGCTAAGTGGAGAGGATCTGAGGTGATTAGTTAATTTTCAGGTGGTGATTGGTCGCCTGTGTCCTTGTATTTATAGCCAGGGGGCAGGCTTCTTGGGCTTTAGATTTTGCTGGTTATAATTGTGAGTTAGTCCATGTTGTCTTACTTTGTCACGCCAATTATACAAAGTCTGAAGGCCAACACCTTCTGTTCTGGCAACTTCTGCTACAGACAGGTTCGAGGGAGGAAGTAATTTACTCAAAATCTGCTGTTTACGCTCTTCGCTGTAACGCGCCATGATCAACCCCTTGGCCCCAACTGGTTAAATTTTGATGATGACTGATCGTGGTGCAGGATGAATGGCATGGTGTGGGGGGCAGGTATGGAGTAGAGGTAAAGAGTTGCCAAGGCAGGGCAACAAGGGTAATGAGATTATTTATTGCTGATGCTATTTAGGATCTGCATGTAACTTTGCCAACGCAATGGGTGGAGCTTCTCAGGGCTGGCGTTTTTCACGGCGCAGTCTGGCTCGTGTAGGTGGCTGCAATTATTGAAGCGGCAGTGCATGGCTAGCTGCTGAATATCAGGGAAGCCTGCCTTAATCTGTTCTAAAGTGGCGTGCTCTAGGCTAAAGTCCCGCACACCAGGTGAGTCTATGATCATGGAATCATGATGGAAATAAAGCTGGGTTGTGGTGGTGGTGTGCTTGCCTTTACCCGTGGCATTGGAGACAGCAGCCACTCGAATGCTGTCTTCTTGGGTTAGGGCATGAATCAAACTGGACTTGCCTGCACCAGACAGGCCGACCAAGATCGAGGTTTTGCTGGCTATCTGTTGTTGGAGTTTGGTAATGCTGGCTTGGTCTAGATGGCTGCAATGCAGGCTAAGGATGCCCAGTCTTTGTTGGTAATATGGGAAGAATGAGCCTAATTCCTGCCCTGCCTCTAGATCGGTTTTATTGAGTACCAGCAGGGGCTGAATCTGGCAAATCTTGGCAGCCACCAAGTAACGGTCAATCAGGTTGATGGGTGTTTCTGGGTACAAAGAGGCTACTATGACCATTAAATCAATATTGGCCGCTACTTCTTTGAGTTTGCCCCTGTGGTCTGGGCGAGTTAAGATGCTTGAGCGCGGTTGTAGGTGCTCAATAATGGCTTGTTGTTCTGGGTTCTGCCTAAACCAGACGCGGTCACCCGTTACCAACTTGGGTAAGCTGGCTCTGATTTTGGCCACCAGAACCTGGTCCGGTTGGTCTGCCAGGGTGAGTTGTAATTCTTTGCCGAACTGCGCCAGTACAATGCCTGTTTTTAGGTCTAATTCGTTGCCTGAGCGAACTGCTTTTGCCTGTCTTTGGGCGATGCGCTGCTGTTGTTGAAGGCTGAGTTTAGGCTTGGCCATTGTTGTCCAATATTGTTTATTTGCCGCAAGCTTAACCAGCTTGCTGCTGAGTGCCAAGAGTTAGTATGCAAAACGAGAATAATTTGATTTGGTTGGATATGGAAATGACGGGTTTGGACCCAGAGCAGCACCATATTATCGAAATAGCCACCCTGATTACGGATGCTGAGCTCAATGTTTTGGCTCAGGGGCCTGTGCTGGCCATTCACCAACCGGATGAGGTCTTGCAGGCCATGGATGACTGGTGTACTAAAACTCATGGCAACTCTGGCTTAACCGCCAGGGTACGAGCCAGTCAATACAGCTTGCAGCAGGCTGAGCAGCTCACTCTGGACTTTGTTCGTCAGTGGGTGCCCAAAGGGGTATCGCCGCTCTGTGGGAACTCCATTGGTCAGGATCGGCGCTTTATTTATCGGTACATGCCCTTATTGGCCGATCATCTGCATTATCGCAGTATTGATGTCAGCTCAATCAAAGAATTGGTAAAGCGCTGGCAGCCAGAATTGCTCAAGGGCTTTACTAAAAAAGGCACGCATCTGGCATTGGATGACATTCAGGAGTCCATTGCCGAGCTGCGATATTACCGTCAGTGGGTGATGAAGATTTGAACCATTAATAGCCTTGGTAGCACTATTAATAAGATGCTGATAAAACTTTTGCTGTCATTATTGCTTATTGGTTGTGTTCATGCCATTCAGCGCATAGAGCACCCCGATGGTCGGGTGGAGTTTACCGATGGCCGTGCGCCTGCATTGCCTACTAATCAGCGCAACAGAGTGGGTAATTCGGTTTTTAGTTTTACCAATGAGCATGGGCAGCGAGTATTCAGTGATCAGCACCCAGGTCAGGGTGTCGAGGTTGATGAGCTGCGCTTTTATTGCTTTGCCTGCCAGGCCGATAGCACCATTGATTGGCAGCGTATTCGTTTGTTTCCTGAGCTGCACCGCGAAATTATCAATCGTCAAGCACGCTCCTTTGGCCTAGATCCAGCCCTGGTTCAGGCTGTTATCCATGCTGAGTCTGCCTTTAATGCCAATGCGCTTTCACCCAAGGGCGCTCAGGGGCTAATGCAATTAATGCCGGCCACAGCTGCTGAGCTGGGTGTGCAAAATGCCTTTGATATTGAAGAAAACATCTATGGAGGGGTGAAGTACTTAGCGCAGATGCTGAATCAACACCAGGGCAGTGTGCGCCTAGCCACGGCAGCCTATAATGCTGGCCCTGGGGCTGTGCGTCGTCATGGCGGCATACCGCCCTTTGCCGAAACCCAGGCCTATGTTGAGCGGGTGGCTATTTTGCATCAGCGCTATCGTCAGCATTGGTAGGCCTGCGTTTTTCTTGTTGTTTAATTGCCCAATGGATGTGTTTGCTTACCAGCTCGTTGGCCGTATTAAGCCCTTGTGTCAGAGCCTGAATGATAGCCTGCTGGTAGGGTGCATTGCCTAGAGCCACGGCTAGGTTACGTCGCCAGCCTTGATACCCTGTGCGGCGAATGGGGCTGCCCTGGGTGCGCTGTAAAAACTCATCCTCAGTCCAGGCCCAGAGTTCCAGTAATGAGATGTCGTCTAACTGCTGACGGGGTTGGAAATCTGACTCCTGGCTTGGTTGGCTGAACTTGGTCCAGGGGCAGAACAGTTGGCAGTCGTCGCAGCCATAGATGCGGTTACCCATCAAGGGGCGCAGCTCTTCACTGATGGCTCCTTTGTTTTCGATGGTTAGGTAACTGATGCAGCGCCTGGCATCCACCACACCCTCGGCGACAATGGCCTGGGTTGGGCAGACTTCAAGGCAGGCAGTGCAGCTGCCGCAGTGTTGACTGGCTTGGGGCGGGTCTGCAGGCAGCTCAAGATCGGTTAGGATCTCAGCGAGGAAGAACCAGCTTCCGGCCTTGGTGTTTATTAACAGGCTGTGTTTGCCCCGCCAGCCAAGGCCAGCTTGTTCGGCAAGCTGTCTCTCTAAAATGGGGGCGCTGTCAACAAAGGCGCGAAAGCCATGCGGCGCTAACTGCTGATGAATTGCCTGTCCCAGCTGTGTGGCTCGTTTGCGGATCAGTTTGTGGTAATCACGTCCTAGGGCGTAGCGAGAAATATATGCTTTTTCAGGGCTGTTCAGCAAAGGCTTCATGGCTGCAGCCTGGGGCAAGTAATCCATGCGTAGGCTAATCACCGAACGGCAGTTGGCAATGAGTTGGTCGGGCTGGTAGCGTAGTTCTTTGTTGTTATGCAGATAGTCCATGTCAGCGGCATAGCCCTGAGCCAGCCAGTGCTCCACATCAGCCACATGTTGGCTAACATCGGGCCGACAAATACGGGCGTCTTGAAAGCCAAAGCTTTGGGCAAGTTGCTTAATTTGCTTTACTATTTGCTCAATATCCAGAACTGGCAACAATTGGTTATCTGTTGTCATTCGATGGTAGACTGGTTAGCCCCTATAGGAACGATTTATGCCCCATACTCAGTTGTTAACATCCGAGCAGGATACCTTGGAATTGGCTAGGCTGTGTAGCCAAGCCTTGCTGTCCAGTTTAACAAAGGATGACACCCTTGTCTGGTATTTGCAGGCCGATCTTGGCATGGGTAAAACTTTTTTTGTCCGTGGACTTTTGGCTGGCTTGGGCTGGCAAGCTGCGGTTAAGAGTCCTACCTATACCCTTGTGGAAAGCTATGATTTGGGGGAGTGGCGTTTACATCATCTGGACCTGTACCGCTTGGCAGAGGCGGAAGAGCTTGAGTACCTGGGTATTCGTGATCTCTGTGCTGAGTCACCAGCGGTTATCATGCTGGAGTGGCCAGACAAGGGTGCTGGCTTTGTGCCCGAAGCCGATCTAGTGATGAGCCTTGAAGCTCAGGCGGCTGATAGGCTTGTGACTCTGGCCGCAAACACCGCCAGAGGGCAGGGTATTGTTGATCATTTGCAAAGGCTTATTCATGCACGTTCGCAATAATATATCGCCGCGCTTGTATTGGCGCACGACCTTGCTGCTTTGGCTGCTTGCTTTGCAGTGGCTTGCTTTGGCCAGCGCAGCCGAAGTTCAGGGAGTGCGTATTTGGCCCTCACCCAATCAAACTCGTCTAGTGCTGGACATGAACCAAGAGGTAGACTTTAGTTACTTTAGTCTGACAGAGCCTGATCGCTTGGTAGTGGACGTTAATCAGGCCCAGTTTCGTGCTAATTTAAATGCTCTGCAACTGGACGATACCGGTATTTCTGGCATTCGCCACGGAACCAGAGATCAAGGCATTCGAATTGTGCTGGATTTGCAGCAGCCCATGCATGGCCGTGTATTTGCTTTGCCACCAAATGAGCAGCATCCGCATCGCTTGGTCATAGACCTAGAGTTTTCTGAGCCGGAGTCACCTTTGGCAGTCCAGCCGGGTGAGCAAGCGCCACCAGTGGAGCGTAGAATGGACACCTCGGGCCAGCGTGATCTGATCATTGTCATTGACCCTGGCCATGGCGGTGAGGATCCAGGGGCCATAGGCCCCAGAGGAACCAGGGAAAAAGACGTGGTGTTATCGGTATCTAATCATTTATTCCGCTTGCTGGAGGCAGAGCCCGGTTACAGGCCGGTTATGGTGCGTACCAACGACTACTTTATTTCTCTTGCGGACCGGCGTAATCGAGCCCGCCGTGAGCGTGCCGATGTGTTTCTTTCCATTCATGCTGATGCTTTTCATAATGCCCAGGCCAATGGTGCCTCGGTCTATGCCTTGTCGGGTAGGGGGGCTACCTCTACCACTGCTGCTTATCTTGCCGAACAAGAAAACCGTGCCGATGTGATTGGTGGTGTGGGTGGTATTTCCCTTGAGGGTAAAGACGACATGCTGCGCGAGGTGTTGGTCGATTTGTCCATGAGTGCTAATCGCAGTGAGAGCCTGCGCCTGGGTGATGACATTCTCAGGCAAATGGGGCGAGTGGCTAGACTGCATAAAGATACCGTAGAACAGGCTAACTTTGCTGTGTTGCGTTCGCCTGACGTGCCTTCCGTTTTGATTGAGGTCGGTTTTATCTCCAATCCTGCTGAGGAAATGCGCCTGCGCGATGATGCCTATCGCCAGCAGTTGGCACGGTCGATTTTTAATGGCATCAAAGAGTATAGTTGGCGCAATCCGCCAGAGGGCAGTTATGTCTATCAACAAAAAAATGCTCCTGATCGAGCTGCCTCTGGTTTTGGCGAATATGTAGTACGAGAGGGGGACACCCTATCGGCTATTGCCATTCGTCATCAAACCTCGGTCGCCGAATTATTACGTTTAAATAACATGACCAATGCCAATAGTATTCGTATTGGTCAACGCTTAAGGGTGCCTAATGTCTGAACCAAGGATTCGCCAGTTAGAGACTCGGCTAGCTAACCAGATTGCAGCAGGCGAGGTCGTTGAAAGGCCTGCCTCGGTGATTAAAGAGCTGGTTGAGAACGCTCTGGATGCGGGGGCCACCAGGTTACAGGTCGAAATCGAACAGGGCGGCCTTAAATTGATGCGGGTGCGGGATAACGGCCGTGGTATCCATAAAGAAGATCTGCCTCTGGCTTTGGCGCGTCATGCCACCTCAAAAATTCATAATCTTCAGCAATTGGAGGCCGTGACTACTTTGGGCTTTCGGGGTGAGGCCTTGGCTTCAATCAGTTCTGTGTCGCGTCTGCTGTTGGCTTCGCGCCGGATGGGTGCCGAGCAGGCTTGGCAGGTGGCGGCCGAAGGCCGCGATATGGCGGTTGACCTCAAGCCCAGTGCCCAGCCAGAGGGTACCATGGTTGAGGTGCGCGATCTGTTCTTTAATACCCCTGCACGGCGCAAATTCATGCGCACGGAAAAAACCGAATTTTCTCATATTGAAGAGACGCTCAGGCGTTTGGCTTTGGCCAATTTTGATCTGTCGATCCAGCTAACTAATAATCGCAAACCGCACTGGTTGCTGCCCAGTGCCAATACCGAGCTGGAGCAGCAGCGTCGGCTGCAGCAGTTATTGGGTGGCGATTTTATTGGTCAAAGCCAGTTTATTGATCGTAGTGCCAGTGGGTTGCGAATTTGGGGTTGGGTTGGCTTGCCCAGTTTGACGCGCAGTCAGGCCAATATGCAATATTTCTTTGTCAATCAGCGTGTGATTCGTGACAAGCTGGTTGGCCATGCGGTTCGTCAGGCCTATCGTGACTTGATTCATGGTGGTAGACACCCGGTTTTTGCCCTGTACTTGAGCCTTGATCCGGCCTTGGTGGATGTTAATGTGCATCCCACCAAGCATGAGGTGCGTTTTCGTGATGGCCGCTTGGTGCATGATTTCATCTACAGCAGTCTGCACCATACCCTGGCGCAGGCCAAGGCGGGGGTAGAGCATACCAGCTTGCCTACCCAGCAGGCTGCTCCAAGCTTTGCTCCGCAGCAAGGCCAAATGCCCCTTAACCAGCCAGCAGAGCAAGGCTTGGCTACACAGGTTTCGGAATCTTTGCGGCCTTGGCAGGGTCAGTCTGCGCCGGCTCAGCAGGGGGGGCAGCCTTTCGAGCCCAATCGCCAGGCCAGTTTCAGTCAGCAGTTGCAGGCCTATGCCCAGCTGCATCCAAGCTCAGCGATCAGCAGTTCAGCAGCCGAGACCGAATCAGCAGAGCAGGTCATTCCGCCTCTGGGGTATGCTTTGGCTCAGCTCAAGGGTATTTATATCCTAGCGGAAAATGCCCAGGGCTTGGTGCTGGTGGATATGCATGCCGCCCATGAGCGAATTCTCTATGAGCAGCTCAAGCAGGCCGTGGATGCGGGTCAGGTGGCCAGTCAGCCCTTATTGGTGCCCTTGTCTTTGGCGGTGTCCAGTCGTGAAGCGGATGCGGTGGAAGAGGCTCAGCACCTCTTTGCGCAGTTTGGTTTGCAAATTGAGCGTCGCGGCCCTGAATCCTTGGTGCTGCGTGCGGTTCCGGCCTTGATGGCTAAGGCCGACCACAGTCAGTTGGTGCGAGACGTACTGGCGGATGTGATGACCCTGGGTCACTCGGATGCTCTTGAGCGAGTGCGCAATCAGATGCTGTCCACTCTGGCCTGTCATACGGCGGTTCGAGCCAATCATCGCTTGAGCGTTACCGAAATGAACGCCCTGCTGCGTGACATGGAGGCCACCGAGCGCAGCGGTCAGTGCAACCATGGGCGCCCGACCTGGACTCAGTTGCCTTTGTCGGCACTGGATAAACTGTTTTTACGAGGCCAATGATGACACCCTTTCCGGTACTTTTGCTGCTTGGCCCAACCGCCAGTGGTAAAACCGCCTTGGCCATGCAGTTGGCCGACCAATTGCCCGTGGATCTGATCAGTGTCGACAGCGCACTGGTCTATCGCGGCATGGACATTGGCACGGCCAAGCCCAGCAAACAGGAGCTTGAATCCTACCCCCATGCCTTGGTCGATATTCTTGAGCCAACCGAGCATTACAGTGCCGCGGATTTTTGCCGAGATGCCCATGAATTGGTGGTGCAGAGTCAAAGTAAGGGTCGCCTCCCGGTGCTGGTGGGCGGCACCATGCTCTATTATCATGCCCTGATGCAAGGACTAAACGACTTGCCACCTCGTGACGAGCAGCTGCGGGCCCAGATCGATGCGCGCTTACAAGCCGAAGGCTTGGCGGCTGGGCACCAATGGCTGGCCAGTCTGGATCCTGAGGCCGCTGCGGGCATGCACTATAATAATCACCAACGATTATTGCGTGCGCTGGAGGTCTGCCTATTGACCGGTAAGCCCATGTCTCATTTCTGGCAGCAACCCAAAAAACAGCCGCCTTGGCACTATTTGGCCCTTGGTTTAATGCCACAAGATCGAGCTTGGTTGCATCAGCGTATTAACCTGCGTTTTGAGCTGATGCTTGAGCAGGGCTTTATCGATGAGGTTCGGGCCTTGCGTGCCAGAGGTGATCTAAGCCTGGACTTACCCAGTATGCGCAGTGTGGGCTATCGTCAGGTTTGGCAGCATTTGGCGGGCGAGTTGGACGCCGAGCAAATGCTGCTGCAGGCGCAAGCGGCCTCGCGGCAATTGGCAAAACGGCAGATGACCTGGATGCGTGGTATGCCGGCTTTAAGTCTGCTAGCGGCCGAACAGCAAAATTTACTGCCCCAGCTCTTGAATCTGCTGCAAAATCCCCAAACTAACCAATAAATCACAGTCATTCGTAAAATGTTTGGCTATACTATTCGACAGTTTTGATAATTAAAATAAAGGAGCCGTCCATGTCTAAGGGGCAAAACCTACAAGATCCTTTTTTGAACCAGTTGCGCAAAGAGCGTATTCCGGTCTCAATATTTTTGGTAAATGGCATCAAGTTACAAGGCCAGATCGAATCCTTCGATCAGTTTGTGATTTTGCTGCGAAATACCGTTAGCCAAATGGTTTACAAACATGCCATCTCGACCGTGGTTCCCAGCCGTAATGTGCGCATAACACAGGACGAACAGGGTGAGAACGAGCTGGTGCTTGAATAATAGGATATTTCATTGTTCTTTGAACGCGAAAAAGGCGGGGACCAGGCCATACTGGTCCATGTAGACTTTCCTGAAGGCGATGACCGCCAAGACCCCTACGAATTTGATGAGTTAGTACGCTCGGCAGGTGCCACACCCTTGGCTCTGTTGCGTTGCAGCCGAAAAAAGCCCGAGGCTAAGAGCTTTATAGGTCAGGGCAAGCTCGAAGAGTTGCAGCTCTTGGTGCAGGAGCATCAAGCCGATCTGGTGCTGTTCAATCATGCCATTTCACCCAGCCAGGCCCGTAATGTCGAAGCGGTGGTTAAATGTCGAGTGGTTGACCGCATTGGTTTGATTCTTGACATCTTTGCCCAGCGTGCTCGTACCCATGAGGGCAAGTTGCAGGTTGAGTTGGCGCAGCTAGACTACCAGGCCACGCGTCTGATCCGTGGCTGGACCCACCTTGAACGGCAAAAGGGCGGCATTGGCTTGCGTGGCCCGGGTGAAACACAGTTAGAGACAGACCGTCGTTTGTTGCGTCATCGCATTACCACTATTAAAGACCGCTTGGCTAAGGTGTCTCGTCAGCGGCAACAGAACCGCCGTGCGCGATTGCGCTCTGACACTCCCAAGGTGGCCATTGTGGGTTACACCAATGCCGGTAAGAGCAGCCTGTTTAATCGCGTGACTCAGTCTGAGGTTTATGCTGCCGATCAATTGTTTGCCACCCTGGACCCAACCCTAAGGCGCTTTGAGGTGCCTGATCTTGGGGCTGTAGTACTGGCAGATACCGTGGGCTTTATTCGTCAACTGCCGCATAAGCTGGTACAGGCCTTTAAAGCTACCTTGCAAGAGACCAGTGACGCAGATCTATTGCTGCATGTGGTGGATGCCGCCAGTGAAGAGCGGCATTACAACATGGAACAGGTTAACCTAGTGCTGGATGAAATTGGTGCTGAACAGGTGCCGGTGCTGCAAATATTTAATAAAATTGACCTGCTTGATGATTTTTTACCGGCCTTAGAGCGAAATGAGCAAGGCAAGCCGTGGCGCATTTGGTTGTCGGCCAAAACAGGGGCAGGCACTGAGTTGATTGCACCTGCCATTGCCGAGCTATTGGGCCAAGAAATCTTTGATCAAGAAATTGTATTACGCCCTGAAGAGGGACAGTTTCGAGCCATGCTGTATCAGCAACAAGCCATTCTAGGTGAGCGCTATGATGACTTGGGGCGCACTCTGCTGCAGGTGCGTATGCAAGCCAAGGATTTTCGTAAACTGCTGAGCAAGGCGGATTTGCCTGCTGGGCGATTTATGCAGCTGCAAAGCGAAACGCCTTGGTTGGATGATTAATTCCTACGAGCTGGTAACGGCCAGTACAAAAACTCTGGCTGCTTGCCCTCGTATGCATTAGGCTAATAAAACCTTAACGATAATCAATAGGAGAGAACTATGGCTTGGAACGAACCACCAGGCAGAAAAGACGATCAGGATCCGTGGAGCCGAAAGCCTAGGGGCAATCAGGATGGCCCACCGGATCTTGATAAGGTTTTTAAAGACCTAAACAAACAGGTGGGTAAACTGTTTGGTACTAAGGGCGGCAAAGGCGGCAATGGTGGCGGTAAGTCCAGCGGCAATGGCGCGGGTGGCATGGGCATCATCGCCATTTTGTTGGTCTTGGCCGTGGGTTATTTGGCTTCACAATCCGTTTATACCGTTGGCGAACAAGAAAGTGCCATTGTCTTGCGCTTTGGTGCTTTCCATAGCACAGAAAGCCCAGGTTTACGCTTTAAATTACCCATTGTTGACCGAGTGGAGATTGTTAATACTCAGGGTATTCGTGAATACACTCACCGAGCCAGCATGATCACCAGCGATCAAAACATCGTGGATGTGACCCTAACTGTGCAATATCGAGCCGAAGACCCGGAGCGTTTTGCTCTGCAAGTTCGTCGTCCCGATATTTCGTTGGAAGAAGCTGCGGATGCGGCATTGCGTCATGAGGTAGGTTCGCGTCAGCTAGTCACTGTAATGACCACTGGTCGTGCTGAGCTAGGTGAGCAGATCACCAATCGTTTGCAAAACTCATTAGACCTTTATCAAACCGGTATCCGAGTGGTGCGGGTAAACATCCGTGAAGCCACGCCACCCACTGCGGTACGGTCTGCCTTTGATGACGTAATCCGTGCCACCGAAGAGTTGGAGCGTTTGCGTAACCAGGGTGAGGCCTTCAAAGCACAGCGTACTAACCTTGCTGATGCTGAATATCAGGCACTGATTGAGGAAGCAAGTGCTTATGCTGAAGAGGTGGTTAACCGTGCACGAGGTGAGGCAGCCCGTTTTGAAGCCCTGCTGTCTGAGTACCGTTTGGCTCCAGAGGTCTTGCGTCAGCGTCTGTACCTAGAAACCATTTCTGACGTTTATGCCCGTACTGGTAAGGTGTTCTTGGCGGCTGATGGTGGCAATAACTTGCTCTATTTGCCCTTGGATCAGTTAAGCGGGGCTGGTGCTTCGGTAGCTGGGCAAGCGACCCGGGTTGCGCCTCCAGGCACCACGGATCAAGATATTAGGCGTATTGCTGATCAGGTGATGAATGAGCTGCAATCTCGTCAGAACCAAAGCACGCGCCGCTAATAGGAGGTTGAAGTGAACAATAAATCTTTATTCATTGTTGCCATCTTAGCAGTGGTTGCTCTGGTGTTGGCTAACAGCTTTTATGTAGTTTCCATCAAAGAACGTGCCATCCTGCTACGTTTTGGTGAGGCGGTACGCTTGGATGTTGAGCCTGGCTTGCATTTCAAGTGGCCCATCATTGAAAACGTGGTACGCATGGACGGTCGTATTCTGAGCTTGGATGTGCCTGTTGAGTCCTTCCAGACTCGGGAAAACATCTTCTTGAGTGTGGACTACTTTGTTAAATGGCGTATCTCTGATCCGACTCAGTACTACCGTTCCACCAATGGTGATGAACGTCGTGCCATTAACCTGATCAACAACAGTGCCAACGATGGTTTGCGTGTGGCCTTTGGTCGCAGTACCTTGCCGCAGTTGGTGTCAGGCCGTGAGTCTCGCGTTGACAGCTCTAATGCTCCCTCACCGGTAGCCGTTGCCATTGGCTTGGTGGATGAGGCTGAGGTGGTGGAAGCGGTAGAAGACAATGTTCCTACCTTTGATATGCGTGATCAGTTGATGATCGACCTGACTGCTGAGTTGAACCGCGAACTGCAAGCCAGCCTGGGCGTTGAGATCATTGATATTCGTATCAAAGCCATTGACTTGCCTGCCGATGTGTCTCGCTCGGTATTTGAGCGTATGATCTCTGAGCGTGAGCGTGAAGCCCGTGATTTTATCACTCAGGGTGAACGTGACCGAACCATTACCGAAGCAGAGGCCAATCGTTACTTTGTTGAGCGTACCTCAGAAGGCTTCCGTGAATCCGAGATTATTCGTGGTCAGGCGGATGCCTTGGCAGCCAATATCTATGCAGAGGCCTTCACTCAGGACGTGGAATTCTTTAATTTCACTCGTAGCCTGCGTGCCTATCAGGACTCCTTTGTTGGCGGTCGTGACCTTTTGGTCTTGGATCCGGATGATGACTTCTTCCAGTACCTAAGATCGTCGCAAATGCCAAATAGCTCTGCTAATTGAGCATGAGCTAAGAAAATAGATGTCAGCAGGCTCAGGCCTGTGTAGAATAGCAAAACCGGGCATAGGCCCGGTTTTTTTTGGTCATACTGCTTAAGATAGGGGTCAATATGACGATTGCAGAACGCTGGTTATTGCCAGACGGCATGCAGGATTTATTACCTAGCCAGGCGCATCAGTTGGAACAACTGCGCAGACGCCTCATTGATGGCTGGCATCTTTCAGGTTACGACTATGTTGTACCACCAACCGCTGAGTTTCTAGAGTCACTGCTCAGTGGCACCAGTCGTGATCTTGACTTGCAAACTTTTAAAATTATCGACCCCTTAAGCGGTCGACAAATGGGGATCGTATCCGATCTTACTCAGCAAATTGCTCGCATTGATGCTCATGCATACGTCAGTGAAGGCATCGCGCGTTATTGTTATGCCGCGCCAGTGCTTAGAACTCAGCCCTGCGGGCCCTTGGGTTTACGTCATCTGATGCAAGCCGGATGTGAGCTGTTTGGACAAAACAATACCCAGGCCGATGCTGAAGTTATTTTATTAATGCTGGCCAGTTTGCTGCGTGAAGGGGCAACCAACCTTACCCTGGACCTTGGTCATGTTGGCATCTATCACCGCTTACTCAAGCGAGCTGAGCTTAATGAACTTGAGGTGAGGCAGTTGCACGACATGCTTAAACGCCGTGCCATTCCTGAGTTGCAGGCCTGGCAGCAGGGGCGTAATGCCGCTTGCCAAGCCTTGGCCAAGTTACCCAGTCTGGTGGGCGGGCTTGAGGTATTACCCAAATTAGAGTCCTGGTTGACTGAGTTTCCTGAGTTGGCTAGTTGTCATAAGCGTTTGCAGCAGGTGCTGACCGCCATTGCACCCCAGTTATCGGACGACATACAGCTGCATTTGGATCTGGCTGAGATTCGCGGCCTTTCCTATCACAGCGGCCTGGTATTCTCTGTATTTGCTGCCAATATGGGCCAGCCCATTGCCGAAGGTGGCCGCTACGATAACACCGGTGAGGTTTATGGTCGTGCGCGTCCAGCTACTGGCTTTTCCATTGATATTCGTGCCTTAGCATCACTGATTTTGCCCAAGAATAAGCAGCAAGCACGAGTGTTAGCCCCGCAAGATGATTGCCCTAGGTTGGTTGAATTGATTGCTAAGCTGCGTGCAGAGCAGCAGGTTGTGCTGCGAACCTTAGATGGCAGCATGCAGGACGCACAACACACACACCAAATTATTAAAGTTGATAACGCCTGGACGGTACAGGCAGTGGCTGAGGTCGAAGAAAATGGCTAAGAATGTAGTGGTTTTGGGTTCACAATGGGGTGACGAAGGCAAGGGTAAGATCGTCGATCTGATGACTGATGAAGCAGGTATGGTGGTACGCTTTCAGGGCGGCCATAATGCTGGCCATACACTGGTGATTGGCAGCGAAAAGACCGTTTTGCACCTGATTCCTTCTGGCATCCTGCGCAAGCACGTAACCTGCGTGATTGGCAATGGTGTGGTGGTGGCTCCTGATGCCTTGCTGAAAGAAATTGCCATGCTCGAAGGCAAGGGTGTGCCCGTGCGCGAGCGTCTGTTGGTCAGCTTTAATTGCCCCTTGATTTTGCCGGTTCATGTGGCTCTGGACCAAGCCCGTGAGGCCCGTCGTGGTGAAAATAAAATTGGCACCACTGGTCGCGGTATCGGCCCTGCTTATGAGGATAAAGTCAGTCGTCGCGGTCTGCGTATTGTTGATTTGCTGCACAGCGACAGCTTCCCAGCCAAGCTAAAAGAACTGTTGGAATACCATAATTTTGCTCTGACTCAGTACTATGGCGTCGAGGCAGTGGATTATCAGCAAACCCTGGAGCAGTGTCAGCAATGGGCCGAGCAAATTCGCGGTCTGTGTTGTGACACGGTGCAAGCCATTCATCAAGCTCGTGCCAAGGGCGTTAACATCATGTTTGAAGGGGCTCAGGGCTCTTTGCTGGACATTGACCACGGCACCTACCCCTATGTGACTTCATCCAACACCACGGCTGGCGGCGCGGCCACTGGCTCAGGTGTTGGCCCGGCTTATCTTGATTATATTCTCGGTATCACTAAGGCCTATACCACTCGTGTTGGTTCTGGCCCGTTTTTGACTGAGCTGTTTGATGAGGTGGGTGACGGTCTGGCTAAGCGTGGCCATGAGTTTGGCTCCACCACAGGTCGCGCTCGTCGCTGCGGCTGGTTTGATGCCGTGGCCGTGCGCCAAGCCATCGCCATTAACTCCATTTCAGGCCTGTGTTTAACTAAGCTGGATGTATTGGATGGCATGGACGAAGTCAAGGTATGTGTCGATTACCTAGATGCCAATGGCCAATCCATTGGTCTGCCAAGTGATGTTGTGTCTTACCAGCACATTGAGCCGGTGTACGTCAGCATGCCCGGTTGGCAGCAAAGCACCCTGGGTGCTAAGTCCTTGGCCGAGTTGCCGGAAAATGCCCGTGCTTACATCAGTTATTTAGAGCAGGTGACAGGCGCACCCATCGACATCATTTCCACTGGTCCAGACCGCGATGAGACCATCGTTCTGCGCCATGCCTTTGCTCAGTAGCAGCTAACAGCCCTAAGGTTTTGCCTTTGAAAGCCCCTAATTACAGATGGTAATTAGGGGCTTTGTTGTTACTACTTTTCATCATGTCATGGCCTAATGCGGTTTTAAGGTCTAAAATGAGCATACATTTCTAAAAAACAGTAAGTGATATGTCGAAAAAAGACCCCTGGAAGGGCGCCGATCCCATGGCTGCGCAGGAAGCGGCTAAGTATGCCGACCCTGTTCCTAGTCGTGAATATGTCCAAGAATGGTTAGCCAGTGCTGGTAAGCCTGTTACCCTTGAGCAACTCTGTCGTGCGTTGAAAATTACCAAAGAACAACAAATCGAAGCCATGCGTCGTCGCTTGATCGCCATGGTGCGTGATGGTCAGTTGCATCTTAACCGCAAAGGCTATTACGGTTTGGTCTCTAAATTATCCCTGATCGCCGGCAGAGTGCGTCAGCACCATGATGGCCATGGGATTTTTATTCCTGATGAAGGCAATCTCGAGCTTTACATTCCCGCGGCGCAGATGCGTCAAGTGATGGACGGTGACCGTGTCACTGTCAGGCCAGACTATGATGACCCAAATAATAGACGCTACTGCCAAGTGGTAGAAGTCACTAGTCGAGCACATACTGAAATAGTGGGTCGATTGTACAAGCAATCCGGTATTGGCTATGTCATGCCGGAAAACCCAAGGCTGAGACAGCATTTATTGCTTAGTAATTGTCTTGGGGCTGTGGATGGCGATGTGGTAGTGGCTAAGATAGATCACTATCCTGATCAACGTCGTCAACCTGTGGGTCATGTTATCGAGGTCTTGGGTAAGCACTTAAGCCCGGGCATGGAAACCGACATGGCCATCAGGACCTTTGAATTACCTTGGCAATGGTCTGGCGATGCCGAGCAAGAATTAGCGGCCTTGCCCGATCGAGTGCGGCAGCTGGATTTGCAGGGCAGGGTGGATCTGCGTGATCGCCCCTTTGTCACCATTGATGGTGAGGACGCTCGCGATTTCGACGACGCCATTTTAGTAACTAAGCTGCCCAAGGGCGGCTATCGTCTTTGGGTTGCCATTGCCGATGTTGGTCATTATGTGCGCCCTGGTATGGCTTTGGATAATGAAGCACTTCAGCGCGGGAATTCGGTGTATTTCCCTGGTCGGGTGGTGCCCATGTTGCCTGAGAAGCTGTCAAATGGTCTTTGCTCCCTTAATCCTAATCAAGATCGCTTGGTGATGTTATGCGAGATCGACTTTGATGAACTGGCCAATATTCAGAGCTATCAGTTTTATGAGGGGGTCATTCATTCACAGGCGCGCCTAACCTATACTCAGGTGGCTGCTTATTTGCGTGATCCTGATGACAGCGCAGCTGAGCCTTTTCGTGGTGAACTGAAGCACTTGACTAAAGGCCTCAAGCAGTTCCATCAGCTCTATACCTTGTTATGGAAAAATCGCCAGGCACGTGGTGCCATTGAGTTTGAAACTCAAGAACCGCTGATCATCTTTAATCAGGAGCGTAAGATCGAGCGCATTGAACATCGTGAGCGCAATGATGCCCATAAAATGATCGAAGAGGCCATGTTGGCCGCCAACCAGTGTGCGGCCAAACTGCTGCTGGAGCTGGAAGTGCCTGCCCTGTATCGGGTGCACGAAGGGCCTAAAGATGAGCGCCTGGATTCCTTGGTGCAATACCTGGCAGCCTTGGGCATTGTCGTGCCGTCGAGGGTGCAATGGACTCCGCAAGATTTTCGTCAGTTACTACAGCAGGTAGCCGACCGACCTGACAAAGACGACATCCAAACCATGGTGTTGCGCTCCATGAGTCAGGCGGTTTATCAACCGGAAAATAAGGGCCATTTTGGTTTGGCTTATGAGGCCTATACTCACTTTACTTCGCCCATCCGCCGCTATGCCGATTTGCTGGTGCATCGTGCCATTCGTGGTTTATTACGGTCGGGTAAGCGCCATCCTAGCCTTAGGCGCGTACGCCAATACCAAAAGCAAAGCATGGAGCAGAGCTATCCTTACGACCTGCCCCTGATGCTTGAGGCGGGTCAGCAAGTATCCATGACCGAGCGGCGTGCCGATGACGCCACAAGAGATGTGATTGCTTGGCTTAAATGCGAATACATGCAGGATAAGGTGGGTGAAGAATTTCGAGGACGAGTGAGTGCGGTGCGTCCCTTTGGTCTTTTTGTTACTCTCTTTGATCATCATGTGGATGGTATGATTCACATCAGCTCATTGGGTCAGGATTATTATCGCTATGATAATGATCGTCAGCTGCTAATGGGTGAACGTACAGGTAGGGTGTTCCGTAGCGGGCAAACGGTTCGTATTCGTGTGGTGTCAGTCAATTTGGATGAACGTAAAATTGACTTTGAGCCAGCTAGCAATCCCCCTCCTTTACCTAAGCGCGCTAAACGCTCTGGTAAGATCTTGGATCCCAATATTAAGCATCCGGCCAATAAACCTAAAAAACGGAAAAACAAGTCAGTCAACAAACGAAAAATTAAGACCAGGCGCGGACCTGACGGCTGGCTAACGGTAGAGTAGAGGGTGCATTGGTGCATCTGGGATGCAGTCATTTTGATGTTATTGGCCTAAAACCCTATTAGAGATGCTCTAGAGGGGGCTAGGCCATTTTTTATGAGGTGCCCATGGCGCAAATTGATTATGTGTTTGGTATTCACTCGGTGGATGCCTTGTTGCAGCAACGCCCGGAGCAGGTGCGCGAGCTGATTCTATTGGGTCAGCGCCGTGATCAGCGAGTACAGGCCTTGGAGCAAAAAGCCATGGCTGCTGGGATTCGGGTTAAGCGAGTCAATAAAGACGCCTTTGATCGCACCCGCCAAAGCTGGGGCTTGCCAGAGCAGGGTGTGCAAGGGGTAATGGCCGCCTGCGTCAGCATGAAGCTGCACCGCGAAGACGACTGGCCTGAGTTGCTGCGGCGGGCCATGGATCAGGGGGAGACTCCTTTGGTGGTGGTGTTGGATGGGGTGACAGACCCTCACAATCTTGGCGCTTGCATGCGCAGCGCTGAGGCGGCAGGGGCGCAGTTGGTGTTGGCGCCAAAAGATAAAAGTGCGCCGCTATCGGCCACGGCCATTAAGGTGGCCTGTGGTGCGGCGGATCATCTGCCCTATGTGCAGGTGACCAATTTGGCTCGCACCCTCAAGCAGTTGCAGCAAATGGGCATCTGGGTCTATGGTGCGGCAGGCGAAGCCAAGGTCACTCATTTTCAGCAGTCCTTAACTGGGCCAGTGGCCTTGGTCCTGGGTGCCGAAGGCGACGGCCTGCGCCGTCTGACCAGAGAATCATGCGATGGCCTGATCAAAATTCCCATGCTGGGGCAGGTGTCCAGCCTAAATGTCTCGGTGGCCACTGGTGTGCTTCTCTTTGAGGTGGTGCGCCAGCGATTGCAAAAGGCTTGACACTGTTAACAACAGTTAAGATAGTAGGTTCTCACTCGTTAGCCCCTTAAGACAGGAGAACCCTAATGTCAGTCAGCCTCTCTTTGGATCAGGCCGTCCTGGATCAGGCCTTGTTGGCTCAGTCCCTGCCCATGGCTGAGTCTAACTCATGGCCTTGGTGGGCTTGGCTATTAGTTGCCATCGCGGTGCTGATTATTATTGCCATTCCTTATAACCGTTTGGTGCGCTTGCGTAATGATTGGCGCAATGCTTGGGCGCAGATCGATGTGCAGCTTAAACGCCGTCATGATCTGGTGCCCAATTTAGTGGCCACGGTGCAGGGCTATGCCGCCCATGAAAAAGAAACCCTCTCCGCCGTGATGCAAGCTCGCTCCGGTGCCGAGCAGTTGCGCCAGCGCGCTCAGGCCGATCCGGTCAGCAGTCTGGCTGCCTTGGGTCAAGCGGAGGGCACTTTGGGCTTGGCCTTGGGTCGGCTCTATGCCGTCAGTGAGGCCTACCCTGAGTTAAAGGCCGACAGCCAGTTTGCCGAGCTGCGCGCCTCGCTGGAGCACACCGAGGATCGCATCGGTTTTGCCCGTCAAGCCTATAACGATGCCGTTACCCTCTACGCCACGGTGCGCGAATCCATCCCCTATGTGTTCATCGCCAGCATCCTCGGCTTTGCTCCCATCCCGCTCTGGCAGATCGTCGACGATGCCGAGCGTCAGGTGCCTCAGGTCAGGTTCTAGGCCTTAGTCGTGCTGGATTTTTTCGAGCAGCAGCGACGAGCACGGCAACGCAGCCGGCTATTGCTGCTGCTGTTTTCCTTGCTGGTGTTGCTGCTGGGTTTTTTGCTGGGTCAGCTATTCATCTGGTTAACCTATTTTTGGGGCTGGCACACTAACCCTTGGGTCTGGCATCACCCGATGAATTATCTGTGGTTACTCTTTGTCTACTCCAGCATGCTCACGCCGGGCGTATTGGCTTGGAAGCGTTATCGTCGCGGCGGCTTTGACCTAGCCCTGCAGTTGAACGCGCGCTGTGCCTATCAGCTCGATAGCCCAGAGGTGCGTCTGTTGCAGCAGGTCAGTGAAGAAATGGCCATTGCCGCCAACTGTCCCATGCCCAGTCTGTGGGTTTACCCGGATGATCAATCGATCAATAGCTTCGTCTTTGGTCATGACAGCAAGGACGTGGCACTCTTTGTGACTCAGCGCGCCTTGCAAGATCTCAATCGCCAACAATTGCAGGCCATGGTGGCGCATGAGTTTGCCCATATTGTTAATGCCGATCTGTTGATCAATTACCGCCTGTTGATCATGCTGGCGGTGCTGGCTGGCCCCAGTGAGCAGGCCAAGAGTTTATGGCGCGCAGTCCTGCCCGGTGCGCAGCCTCAACCGCAAAGGGCAGGCAAACGGTCTTGGTTAATGCAGGACGCGCGTGATAGCAAAAGCTCTGGCGGCATGATCTTCTTGATCCCCATCATCCTGTTGCTGTCCATGCTGTTTTGGCTGCTGGGCACGCTTGGCCTCTGGGCTGGGCGCTGGCTACGAGCGCGTTTTTGCCGACAGCGTGAGCTGTTGGCCGATGCCCGAGCGGTGCAATTTACGCGCATGAATCGCTTTTTGGCAGAGATGCTGTGGCGTGCTGAACATCAAAACCAAGGCCGCGTACTGGCCGGTGGCATGGCCGAACTGCTGCAACACCTGTTGCTGCTGCCCAGTCAGCCTGAACATTGGTTGGCTTGCCACCCGCCGGTTAAGGAGCGCATTCTGGCCATTGGTGGTCGAGCCTTATTGCGTGAAATGGGGCAGCAAAAGCGCAGCGATCCTGAAAAGGCCAAGCAGCAACTGCAGCAGAAGGCGCAGCAGGGCTTGTTGCCCGGCGATCTGCTGTGGCAGGCACCAGCCTTGGGTTTGGGCTTGGCGGTCTGCGCTGATTCCTTGGCGCTCAATCATGCACGCAAGGTGCGTACCGCCTTGCCCGATTTGCTGCTCGATGCCACGCGCCAGCCCAGTTTGGCGCTGGCACTCAGTACCGGTCTGTATTTGCGGGCTGGGAACTCAGGTTTGACGCCCTTTGCTCAGGCGCAGCTGGCCGAAGTGGACGCTGGGGCAGCCGGTTGGCTGGTTGAGCATCAGTCCTTATTGGCCTCGTTATTCACTGCGGCTCGGTTGCCGCTCTTGGAGCTGAGCATGGGAGCTTTGCAGGCCTTGCCTCTGGCTAGGTTGCAGTCCTGGCTGGCTCTGCTACCACGTTTGGACCGTGATCAGGCGGCAGAGGCACCCCGTGCCAAGCTGGACGCCTGGTTGGTGTGGCGCTATCTGCAGCACCATCTTCAGGCCAAGCCGCCTGTGGCGGGTCGCAAGCGCCTGTCTGAGCTGGGCTCGCCGCTCTGGGTGTTGTTGTCCTATTTGGCTTGGGCCAATGGCCAAGCAGGCCATGAGCTGTGGCAGCAACTCAAGCACGAATTACAGCTCAGTCAGCAGCAGTGGCTGCCAGAAAAGGCACTGACGCCCGAATTGCTGGCCTCCAGTGTGAAATCGGTGCAGCAGTTGCGTAGCTTTGATAAGCCAAGGCTGATGGAGCTTTGTGCTCAGATCATCACCGAAGACGGGCAGTTCAGCCTCGAAGAGTACGAGCGTTTGCGATTATTGGCCGATTTGTTGGGCCTTGGCCTGCCGCAATTGCGCTATTAATTCTCTATTGGCAGTCAACTTTTGCCTGCTGGTTGATCTATGGTCGGCTTTTCTTTATAATCCTGCCTCCCAATTTTGGGTCCACTCCTTACCTTACCCTTGAGTGGCTGGTTTAGCCAGTTGGCTTTATGTGGGGAGGTTGTTTAACCCGCAAGGAGATTCCATGCGTCATTATGAAATTGTGTTCCTGGTCCACCCTGACCAGAGCGAGCAGGTTCCAGGTATGCTGGAGCGCTACACCGGTAGCATCACTGCCAAAGGCGGCCAAGTACACCGTCAAGAAGATTGGGGCCGTCGTCAACTGGCTTACCCAATCAACAAGGTTCACAAAGCTCACTATGTTCTGATGAACATCGAGTGCGACAACGAAACCATTGAAGAGCTGAAAG
The DNA here is from genome assembly GCA_007116635.1 of Saccharospirillaceae bacterium. Classification (GTDB taxonomy): domain Bacteria; phylum Pseudomonadota; class Gammaproteobacteria; order Pseudomonadales; family Natronospirillaceae; genus SKIB01. The sequence goes on along the minus strand of SKIB01000053.1, from coordinate 10,973 downwards.
CGATTTTCCGCTTTAACGATGCCATTGTTCGTAGTTTGGTAATCCGTCGTGATGAAGCCATCACTGAAGATTCTCCGATTAAAGCTGCAGAACAGCGCGACCAACGCCGTCGTGAAGAGCGTACTGCTCGAGAAACTGCTGTTGAAGCCGTAGAGGCCGATGACAGTGATAATGAGCAAGACGATTCAGAAGACACCGATAACTAATAGGCTTGGGAGGCTTGTTTATGCCACGCTATTTTCGTCGCCGTAAGTTCTGCCGCTTCTCGGCAGAAGGCATCAAAGAGATCGATTACAAAGATCTGGATACTTTGAAAAACTATGTAACTGAGACCGGGAAGATCGTACCTAGCCGTATTACTGGCACCAGCGCTCGCTACCAGCGTCAGCTGACCACTGCGATCAAACGTGCTCGCTACCTGGCTTTGTTGCCTTACAGCGACAGCCACGAGTAAGTCGAAGTCCGCCAATTAACCATTTAATTTGCGCCATTGCCTGTTCGGTGGTTAGCGCTAAATAGAGGATCAACGAGATGGAAGTAATTCTGCTCGAGAAAGTTGGAAAAATGGGTGACTTGGGTGCTCAGGTAAAGGTGAAAGCAGGTTATGCTCGTAACTACCTGATCCCTCAGGGTAAAGCCGTTCCAGCGACTAAAGAAAACATCGCCAGCTTTGAAAGCCGTCGTGCTGAGTTGGAAAAAGCCTATAACGAGAAGCTGGCAGCAGCTCAGGCTCGTGCTCAGAAGCTGGAAGGTCATGAGCTGACACTGACTGCTCTGTCTGGTGACGGTGGTAAGCTGTTCGGTTCGATCGGTACGCGTGATCTGGCCGAAGCCATCAGCCAGGTTCTTGTTCCTGTTGAGAAGTCAGAAGTTAAATTGCCAACCGGTGCCATTCGTCAAACTGGCGAATACGAAATCACCGTTCAGGTTCATCCTGAAGTGGCCGCAACCGTTAAGGTTGAGGTGGTAGCAGAGTAAGCTCTATACCAACCATGAAACCTCCTGCGGGAGGTTTTTTTTTGCCCATTTTGTGGCACTCTAGTCAGCCCTAAGTCAGAAGTATTATCGGGAAGTCATGGTGAAAGAAACAGGCCGTCTGCCGCCCCAGTCCACTGAAGCAGAGCAATCCTTGCTTGGTTCGGTCATGCTGGACATCAGTAAATGGGATGACATCTCGGACTTGCTCGGGCCAGAAGATTTTTATCGCCCGAATAACGGCAAAATATATGCTGCCGTGCAGCAATTGACCAAGCATAATGAGGCCGTTGACCTGATCACGGTGGAGGACCAACTTAAATCCCAGGGGTGCTTGGACGAAGTGGGGGGGCGAGATTACCTGCTGCGCCTAGTGAACGACTATGGCGATCCGCTCAACATTGCCTCCTACGCCAAAATCATCCGTGAAAAAAGCTTGATTCGCCAGTTGATTGCCAACTGTGGTGAGATCGTTGATCAAGCCTTTGAGCCCGGCCTAACCGATGTCGATGCCCTGCTGTCGGAAGCGGAGCGTAAAATTCTGGCCATTGCCGAGCAAAAGAACAAAGAGGGCGGCTTGCAGCGCATTGACAGCGTGGCCAAGGAAGCTCTTACTGTTGTCGAACAAAAGTACAATAATCAGGCCGATGTTACCGGTATCCCCACTGGCTTTAAGCGCATGGACCAGATGACCTCAGGCTTACAGAACGGTGACCTGCTGATCGTGGCCGCCAGGCCCTCCATGGGTAAAACGGCCTTTTCCATGAACCTGGTGGAAACGGCCTTAATGGCGCAAGACAGGCCTGTGGTGGTGTTCAGCTTGGAAATGCCAGCGGCTCAGCTGACCACCCGTTTGTTTTCTTCCATGGGTCGTATTGATGCCTCGCGCTTGCGCTCTGGCCAGCTTGAGCCAGACGACTTTGTTAAATTGCAGGGGGCCTTTAATGCGCTTAAAGACAAACCTTTGTTCATTGACGATACCCCAGGTCTAGGGCCATCAGACATGAAGGCCAGACTACGCCGCCTGAGTCGCCAGCATCCCGACATCGCCCTGATCATGATCGACTACCTGCAGTTGATGCAAATTAAAGGCTTTAGTGAAGGTCGAACCGCGGAAATTTCCGAGATTTCACGCTCGCTCAAAGGCATTGCCCGCGAGTTTAATTGCCCGGTGATCGCGCTGTCGCAGTTGAATCGTTCGGTCGAGCAGCGGCCTAACAAGAGACCAATGAACTCCGACCTTAGGGAATCCGGGGCCATTGAGCAGGACGCCGACCTGATTCTGTTCTTGTATCGTGATGAGTATTACAACCAAGACAGTCCAGACAAGGGCACGGCCGAAGTAATCATCTCCAAGCACCGAAACGGTGAAACCGGCACGGTGCGCTTGGCCTTCCAAAACCAGTACACCCGTTTTACCGATCTGGCTGAAGAATATCATCAGGAGTCATCTGAATGAGTCGTGGCACCAAGGCCATTGTTCGCCTCTCCGCTCTGGCTCACAACCTTGAGCGCATTCATCAACTGGCACCCAAGGCCAATGTCTGGGCGGTGGTTAAGGCCAATGCCTATGGTCATGGTGCGGTGGCGGTGGCCAATTATTTACAGGACAGGGTGTCAGGCTTTGCCGTGGCCACGCTGGACGAAGCTTTGGAGCTTCGCGAATCCGGCATTCAGCAGCGCATCCTGCTGTTGGAAGGCGTGACCAGTGAGGGGCAAAGCCTGCTGGCAGCCGAAATGGGCTTTGATCTGGTGGTGCATCAGCAGCAGCAGTTGGCATGGCTGGAACGGTTGCACATTACTGGCCTGCAGCTCTGGCTCAAGTTAGATACCGGCATGCATCGTTTGGGGCTGCCGTTAGACGGCATAGAGGCCACCATTGCTCGTTTGCGTGCCCATCCTGCGGGTTTTCAACTGGGCTTGATGAGCCACTTTGCCAGCGCCGATGAGCCAGACAGCCCTTGGCTGGCGCAGCAGCGCCAACGCCTTGCTGGCATTCAACAGCAGTTCCCAGATCTGCCTTGCAGCTTTGCCAATTCTGCGGCGGTCGTGGGCATGCCGGATACCCATGCCGACTGGATACGCCCTGGCATCATGCTCTATGGTGCCTCGCCCTTTGCTGAGCGTCAGGCGCAACAATTGGGCCTGCGTCCGGTCATGAGTCTGGTGGCGCCGGTCATTGCGCTGCGCCAAGTGCCCAAGGGCGATGCCGTGGGTTACGGTGCCTCTTGGGTGGCTGAGCGCGACAGTCAGATCGCCACTCTGGCCGTGGGTTATGCCGATGGCTACCCCAGGTCGGTGCAGGCGGGTACGCCGGTGGCCATTAATGGCCAGTTGGCCCCCTTGGTTGGCCGAGTGTCCATGGATTTGATCACCATTGATGTAACCGGTCTGTCGGTGGCTGTGGGTGATTTGGCCGAGCTGTGGGGCGAGCAAGTCAGTGTCGATCAGGTGGCTGCCGCTGCTGGCACCCTAGGCTATGAACTCTTAACCCGCCGCAGCCTGCGGGTGCCCTTGGCCTACACCCTAGTATGATGCCCGCCAGCATGGCTGCAGAATTGGCGGCCCTGCCTGCTGACTGGCAGGCCTTGTTGCTGCCAATTTTCAATTCAGCTCGGCATGTTAAGCTCTGGCAGGCCTTAGCGCAGGAAGAGCAGAAACAGAGCGTGCTGCCGCCAGCTGGCAAGAGGCTAAACGCCTTTGCGCTTTGCCCCTTGGCGGGCTTGCAGGTGGTGATCATTGGTCAAGACCCTTACCATGGGCCGCATCAGGCCGAGGGCTTGAGCTTTTCGGTGTCCGCTGATCTGCCCATTCCGCCATCCTTGCGCAATGTTTATCAGGCCTTGGTGTTTGACGGCTGGCAGCCACCCAGTTCCGGCAGCCTGGCCGGTTGGGCGGCTCAGGGCGTGTTACTGCTCAATCAAGTATTGACCGTGCGCCAGAGTCAGGCCAACAGTCATGCCCATTTGGGCTGGCAGGCCTTGATCGCTGAGGTCATTGCAGCCTTGCAGGATCGGCCTGCCCATGCCTATGTGCTTTGGGGTGCGCATGCACAAAAGTTAGCGCCCTTGATTGAGGCCAAGCATTTGCTCTTGACCGGCGTTCACCCTTCGCCGCTGTCGGCCTATCGTGGCTTTAAGGAGCAGCGTCACTTTCAGCAGTTGGCGGCCTGGCTTCAGGCTCAGGGCTTGCCAGGGGTGGACTGGTCTGCCAGTGGCTAAGCTGAGCCAGTTTTTGTGGCCTGCTCAGCTTCTTGAAGCGCAGTTCGGCCTGCAGGGCGGCACTCTGATCGACAAATGCTTGCCAGGCCAATAGTTGCACTGGCCGTCGACCCTGAGTGTATTTCGCGCCCCCTGCCAGCTCGCCATTGTGCTGCCGCACTCGCCTGACGACCGACTTACAAATACCAGTATAAAGGCTGCCGTCCTGACACTGGAGGCAATAAAGAAACCAAGGATGCCTGTTCAAATCAAACCTATTGTCTATCATCGCAATGAATTTTAAGTTTGCTGGTTATCTGGGCTGCACCACTATTAACTGAGGCTGCGCCATACGCACAAACCAGAACCATGGATTGTTTAAATTTCATTCATCTTTTAATTTTGTGCGCCAACTCTGACAATGAATATTTACTCTGCTGGCGGTTAATCTACCGAATAATTAGACCGTAAAACTCACTGGTTCTTACAACCATACAACAAAAATCAGTTGAGGATGAATGACAATGCGTATGTTACCAAAAAAGACCCTAGCCCTAGCGGTGACGGCTGGCATACTGGCCGCCTGTGCTGACCAGCCGGGCGCCCCGATTATTCCTAGTCCAGAGCCTAGTCCAGAACCCATCCCAAGTATCACTCCTGACCCTACCCCAGATCCAATTGAAACCCTAACCAGCCTACGTGTATTGCATGCTGGCTTTGATGCTCCGCCAGTAAATATCTATGTCAATGGTATTCAGGGGGAGCCAGCTATCAGTGAGCTAGACTTCGCACAGCAATCAGGGATCATTGAACTACCCGCAGGCAGCTATAGCTTTGACGTTCGTCCATTGGTAGCAGGTGGTGAGCTTAACGCTTCGGTCATTAGCCTTGCAGACGCCGCTTTGTCTGCAGGAGTTCACTACGATATCATTGCTACCGGCCGAGTTGCAGCCGATCCTGAGCAAGAGGGCGATGAATTACAAGCCCTGGTTCTTGCCGATCCAGGCGAGCTAAGCGATCCTAATTTAGTACGTTTGCGTGTGGTGCATTTGACTCCAGAGGCACCAGCTGTGGATCTATATGTCACTGAACCAGGCCAAGAGTCCCTTGCGGGTGTTCAGCCATTGGCAACATTGGATTACGCTCAAGACGTAGGCCCTGTAGAGGTTCCTGCGGGTGATTATCGCATACGTTTGACCCTGGCTGGCGATAGTAGCGCAGTGGCCTATGATTCAGGTTCCGTGCCTTTGCTAGCTGGCGCAGATCTGTTAGTGGGCGCTGTACCTAACAGTGGTAACAGTGCCAGCCCAGTGAAACTGGTGGCGCTGGCAGGTGATGACAGCCTGACATTGTTTGACCGTGAGACAGGTGCAGACATTCGTGTGATTCACAATTCCGCTGACACCCCTGCTGTCGATGTGGTTGTTAACTCCGATTATGCTAACCCCTTAGTGCCAGGTTTGAGCTTCCCAGAAGTGGCTGGCTATGTAGGCGTGCCTGGTGGCATTTATAATATTCAGGTTGGTGCCGCTGGCTTTGATTCTGCTGCTTTGGCTGCCATTAATGCCGATCTGGAGTTTTTGCAAGGCGGAAGCTACAGCGTCATGGCTCTGAATCAATTTAATCAGATCGAAGCCATGGTGCTTGAGCAAAATCAGCGTCGTCTGGCTACTCATGCCAAGGTTAGAGTAGTGCATGGCTCAACTCTGGCTCAGGAAGTCGATCTCTATTTGGTGGCTCCGGGTACTGAAAGCCTGGCTGGCCAGCAACCTGTATTGTCAAATGTACCATTCCGAGCCGACACTGGTTATTTGGCAGTAGAGCCAGGTGATTATTGGTTAGCCGTCACTCCTGCCGGCAGTGATCAGCCAGCCATTGGCCCAGTGCCTGTTAGTTTTGATGCCAAGGGCATCTATACTGCTGTTGCTCGTGATGGCCAAGGCCTGAGTGCAGATCTGGGTTTGATTTTATTAGATGATTTTGTGTCTGATAGCGATCCAGTTAATCCAGTTGACCCGGTAGATCCGGTAGATCCAGTTGATCCAGTAGATCCAGTAGATCCAGTAGATCCAGTAGATCCAGTAGACCCAGTTGATCCAGTAGACCCAGTTGATCCAGTAGACCCAGTTGATCCAGTAGACCCAGTAGATCCAGTAGACCCAGTAGATCCAGTAGATCCAGTAGATCCTGTGGATCCAGGCCCTGGTCCAGGTAACCCAGATCAGTGTCAAGCTCCTGCCTACCAATCCGGTGCCAGCTACAATGAGGGTGATCTTGTTAGTGTTAATGGCAATGTCTACCGTTGCTTGGTTGCCGGCTGGTGCTCTCAGGCCATTTATGCGCCTGAAACAGGCAATCCTATCGCCTGGCCAGCTGCTTGGGAGTCAGCTGGTCAATGCGCTGCTCCGGTTGATCCTATTATTGACTCGGCTCAAGTACGCATCCTGCATGCTGGTTTTGATGCCCCTGCAGTAAACATCTATGTAAATGGCAGTTCAGAGCCTGCAATTAGCGAGCTTGATTTTGCTCAACAATCCGGTGTTATAGATCTTGATCCAGGTCTTTATGATCTGGAAGTCAGGGCCATCATCGCTGGCGAAGAACTGGCTACTCCTGTTATCTCTGCCTCTCAGGTACCGCTGCAGGCCGGTATGCTCTACGATGTCATTGCCAAGGGTTTGATCAATCAAAACCCTGAGGTAGAAGGCGATCAGTTGCGAACCCTGGTGCTGGATGACCAACAGGGTGCTGCAGATGCAGATCTATTGCGCTTACGTGTTGCTCACTTAACGCCGCAAGCACCTACGGTCGACCTCTATGTGACTGAGCCAGAGGTTGAGTCCTTGGTCGGTGTTAATCCGGTAGCAACCCTTGCCTATGGTGCGGATGCTGGTCCTCTTGAGGTGCCAGGTGGTGATTACCGTGTGCGCTTAACCCTAGAAGGGCAACCAGAAGCAGTTGCTTTTGATTCAGGTGAGTTGAGTTTGGCAGCAGGTCTTGACCTTTTGGTATTGGCTGTGCCAGACACCTCTAACAGCCCAAGCCCGGTTAAGCTGTTAGCACTTGCAGGCAGTGACACTCTGACCATCTTTGATCAGCAGGCCGGTGCTAATCTACGAGTAGTACATAACTCGCCAGATGCGCCTGCGGTCTCAGTGGTAGTGAATCAAGACTATGCAGCTCCATTGCTGTCTGGCTTGGCTTTCCCTGAGTTCACTGATTACCTAGCTGTGCCAGCAGCAAGCTATAATGTTCAGGTCGGTGCTCAGGGCTTCGATTCTGCTGAGCAGGCAGTATTGAATGCCGATCTAGAATTAGCCATAGGTCAGCACTATACTGTGATGGCATTGAATACCCTGAATCAAATCGAAGCCTTGGTGTTAGAGCAAAACCCCAGAGCGGTAGCAACTCATGCTAAAGTGCGTATTGTTCATGGCTCGACTCTAGCACAGGATGTTGACATCTATGTCACTGCTCCGGGAGTTAACTCCTTAGCAGGCCAAACACCCTTGCTTAGCTCAGTACCCTTCAAAGCCGATACTGGCTACCTGCCTGTTGCTGCAGGTGATTATTGGGTGCATATCACACCAGCCGGTAGCCAAACTCCAGCCATTGGCCCAGTGCCTTTGACAGTGGGTGGCAGCGATGTAATGACCATCATTGCTCGCGATGGTTTGGGTCAGAGCACGCCATTGGATTTGATTGTGTTAAATTAGTGACCAGTTTTGCAGCTTCCATAACAACGAAGCTTGCGATCTAATCACACTGAAAATGCCAGTTAGTGTCCCTAGCTGGCATTTTATATACCAGTGTCTACTGGCTTTGTTTCAATATCATAGGGGGCAATCCCACAGGGCATCTTTAACAATCCTGTTCTCAATTTGTCTTGCTAGATGGTCAGTAATTTTCTCTTAATAGTTGTTTAATGTCAGCCAATCTTTGTTTGACTCTATGCTAGTCTAAATAATGGTTAGATCATTTTTTAGCTACATAAGAGCTAATAATACTTGGAGGTGACAATGTCGACCCAAAAAGAATGGCATGCCCTGTCCTTAGAGCAGGTGCAACAGGATTTGGAAACTGATCTACAACAAGGACTGAGCTCGCAAGAAATAAGCAAGCGGCAACAAGAATATGGCTTGAATCAAATCAGTCAATTCAAACAAGACCCAGCTTGGCTGCGTTTCTTAAAACAATTTCATAACCCTCTGATTTATATTTTGTTGGCCGCTGCCCTTGTGGCTTTGTTGCTTAACGAAGTGATTGATGCTGCGGTTATCTTTGCTGTGGTTTTAGCCAACGCCATTATCGGTTATTTACAAGAAGCCAAAGCGCAGGATGCCATTAATTCGTTGCGCTCCATGCTATCCAGTACGGCTCTTGTTGTTCGCGGTGGCAAAAAGCAGCAGTTGCCAGTCACTGAGTTGGTACCGGGCGATCTAGTGCTTTTGGCTTCGGGTGATAAGGTGCCTGCTGATATGCGTTTGGTGCAGGTTAAAGACCTACAGGTTGACGAGTCAGCACTCACTGGCGAGTCGGTGGCCTCAAGTAAAGAACTGGCTGATCTGGATGAAGAAACCGTGCTGGGTGATCGTGTAAATATGGCCTATGCTGGAACACTGGTGACCTATGGACAAGCTCAGGCTACTGTGGTGGCCACCGGGGATCAAACTGAAACTGGTAAAATTGCTAGCCTGATTCGTACTGCTCAACACCTAGATACCCCTCTGACACGAAAAATTAGTTATTTTTCCAAGTGGCTCCTATGGGTGGTTCTAGGCTTGGCAGGTATTACCTTTGTGGTTGGCGTAATTCGAGGGCAAGAACTGATTGAAACCTTTATGGCCGCTGTTGCCCTGTCTGTTGCTGCCATTCCTGAAGGCTTACCGGCGGTGGTAACCATTACTCTGGCCATTGGTGTGAGTAAAATGGCCAAGCGCCAAGCCATTATTCGTAAATTGCCTGCGGTTGAGACCCTAGGCTCCACTAATGTGATCTGCTCAGATAAAACCGGCACCCTGACCGAAAACCGAATGCAGGTGCAGTTTTTGGCTACCACTGAGCAACAATGGCGTCTGGAGCAAGATGTATGGCTTAACTCTGAAGGGAGCAAGGTGACCTTGACAGACGACAGCGCTATGCAGGATTTGATTTTGACTGGCGTGCTCTGTAACGACTCTAGTATTCAGGAAAAGTCTGGTCGGCTAGAAACCCAGGGTGATCCAACCGAGGGCGCCTTGCTGCTCGCTGCTCGCAGTTTTGCTCAAGACGAGTTACAACTTTCTGCAGACTACCCTCGACTGGACATCATTCCTTTTGAATCGGATCGTCAATACATGGCCACTAAGCACCTGTGGCAGCAGCAAGAGCAGGTTTTCTTCAAGGGTGCCTTAGAGAAGATCATGGCGCTCTGTGATAAAGACCACAATGGTAACCCGCTTGATAAAGAATCCATTGAACAGCTGGCTTCTAGCTATGCTGATCAGGGTTTAAGGGTGTTAGCATTTGCTCGCTGGCCTGGTAGTGATCTGCAGCAAGCCTTGGATGCCAAGATCAGTGACGGTTACTTCTTGGGCTTACAAGCCATGATGGACCCACCACGAGCGGCAGCCATTACCGCTGTTGCCGACTGTCAGCGTGCTGGGGTGCAGGTGAAAATGATCACTGGTGACCACGCCTTGACGGCTCGAGCCATTGCCAAGCAGATTGGTATAGAGGGTGCGCAAGATGACAACGGTAGCCTTAAAGCCTTGACTGGTCTGCAGTTAAGTCAGCTTTCGCCGCAGGAGTTTTCTGAGGCCAGTAAGGATGTCAGCGTCTTTGCTCGGGTAGCCCCAGAGCAAAAGCTGAAGTTGGTGCATGCTCTGCAAGAGCAGGGTGCAGTGGTGGCCATGACCGGAGATGGCGTAAATGATGCCCCCGCATTGAAGCAAGCTGATATTGGTGTAGCCATGGGCATTGCTGGAACCGAGGTGGCTAAAGAGGCCGCCGATATGGTGCTGCTGGATGACCATTTTGCGACCATTACTGCGGCCGTGGAAGAGGGCAGGGGAGTATATGATAACCTGATCAAATTCATTGCTTGGATTCTGCCTACCAATATTGGTCAGGGCTTGGTGATCATGTTGGCTGTCTTGTTAGGGGTTACTCTACCTGTACTGCCTGTTCAGGCCCTGTGGTTGAACATGACCACAGCTATCTTTCTTGGCTTGATGCTGGCCTTTGAGCCTAAAGAGCCTGGCATTATGGGGCGTAAACCCAGACCAGCAGACTCCGCCATTTTGGATAAAGTATTGATCGGTCGAATCTTGTTCATCAGCTTTTTGCTGTTGCTTGGGGCTTTTGGTCTCTTTACTTGGGCGTTGGAGCAAGGCCGTGAACTGGCAGAAGCTCGAACACTGGCCGTGACCCTGTTTGTTCTGGTGCAGACAGCCTATCTATTCAACTGCCGAACCCTAACCCTACCCATTTGGCGTATCCAATTTTGGTCTAACCCTTGGATTCTAGTAGGCGTGGCGTCAATGCTGGTAGCTCAGCTGCTCTTTGTTTATAACCCTTTGATGCAGCTATGGTTCCAAAGCGCAGCCTTAAGCCTAATGGATTGGCTGGTGATGCTGGTCTACGCAGTTGCTGTCTTCGTTGTGGTCGAGCTGGTCAAGGCTTGGATGAACGCTAGAGATCAGTCTCAAGCTGAAGCAGGAGCACCAGCTCAGTCACAGACCAAGTCCTAAGCCTATTTCCAACCCTAGGGGTTTGAATGAGTTCTGTAAGGCAAGCTTGCTTCGGCAGCTTGCCTTT
>SKIB01000037.1 GCA_007116635.1 Saccharospirillaceae bacterium | reverse complement strand
TTGCTGGCGCCAAGTTGAGACCAGTGCATCTTTGGCCTGATGGTGGGCTGCGGGTTGCATGGCTTCTGGCTGTAAGGGGGCAGGCTCTATGGCTGATGACTGTGCAGCAGCGCTACTGGATGCGCCGCATTGCCCTTGGCAGCAGCCCTGGATCAGCTTGGCTGGTTGCGGGTGATTCTGGTTCAGTTGGGTGGTGGATTCTGACATTATGACCTACGTTGGTGCTGTACACTAGCCATTGCAAAGCCTATAGTTACTTTAGGGTCAAGCACTTTTCGGAGGCAAAATGAAAATTGGACAGCTCGCAGCCAGACTGCGTTTGCCGGTGGCGACCTTACGCTATTGGGAGGCCGAAGGTCTGCTGCCCGCAGCGCAGCGGGACGCCAGTAATTATCGTCGCTACGGTGCCAGTCATCTAGAACGCGGGCTGTTCGTGCGCAATTGTCGCAGTCTGGGCATGAGTCAGGATGAGATCAAACAGCTGCTTGCCTTGCAGCAGAATCGACAAAACGATTGCCATCAGGTGAATCGGATCATTGACACTCATCTGCAACATTTACAGGATTACATTGCCTCCTTGTCGCATCTGGCCGAGCAGCTCACCGCTCTGCGCAATCAATGCCAGTTGGATTTGCCCATTGAATCCTGCCCTATTTTACGGGGGTTGCAGAAGCTGGAAAGCAAAGAGGTTCCTCCAAGTTTGCACCCCAATAATGGGTAGGCCAGAGGTGATGACATCTTTGCTGCAGGGCTAATCATCCTTGATAGCTTTTAGTCTAGCTAACTTATGAGCTTGGTTAGAGTGAATAATTCTGTCTGCTAACTGTGCTGTTGTGGCATTGTTAAAACTTGTTGACTAGGCTTAGAGTAAGTGTAGTCTTTGGTTTTCTGGTACAAGAGGTTCATACATTCGTAACAATCATTATTAATTCTTAGTTCCTGGAGGTTTTTATGCAGTCTGCAGTTTCCGCATCCATGTTATGGCGTTTGCAAGATCAATCAGGAATGGGTGCTCCAGAGGTGAGTTTGGTATTTAAAGCTCAGCCTTTACAAATGGAGCACTGCCTAGAAACTCAGGTGGTGGCAGACGAAAGCCGTTGTCCTAGCAATGATCAAGAAGTTCTTTGGCAAGATGAAGACCAGGCCCTGTTCGTTTCTTTGGCTGAGCAATGGTACGGTGTTGATGAAGACGCTGAGCTGCATGTGGATGTTCAAGATCCAATTTTCCAGCAAATTATTCAGGTAATTGCCGCCTGCCGTTTTGGTCATATGCACTCTGGAGACCAACTTAGCGAAGGATTTTCCCGCTTTACCCTGCTAGCCGATACCAAGCCCTTTTCTTCCGTTGCCCTTTACACTCCATGGGGCTTTATACCTGCAGTTGTGATTTCCATTGACAGTACACATGCTCGTTTGGTGTTGTTACGTAACCTGGATCACCCCTTTGCTCTATTGGGTCGATATGACCTAGTTGAAGCTGAATTAAGCCAGTTGCACCCCATCGAGTTGGCAGAACTGCGTTTGAGTGATGCAAACCAACCTGATCAAAAACATTAACCTAGGGGAAGCCATGACTTCTGAGCGGAAAATATATGCCTTGGATACAAATGTTCTGATCCACGATCCGAACGCCATTTTTAACTTTGAAGAGCATCAAGTTTTGTTGCCCATCCTAGTCTTGGAAGAGCTGGATAAGCTCAAGGTTGGAAACAGTAATTTAGCTGCTGATGCACGCCAAGCTGTACGAACATTGGCAAGCTTAATTGCTGATTCCAGTGCCAAAGAGTTGCACAGTGGTATCCCGGTCCACCCTAATGAGCCCGAGGGAGAGCAAGGGTTATTTAGGATATTGATGCCTGCAGCGCTTGATACTCCTGACACTAAGGCTCAGAAGTTAGACCTCAAAATAAACGATAATCGCATTATTAACGATCTTTTGTTGCTGCAAGCAGAGCAGAAACCAGTCATTCTGGTGACAAAAGATATTAATATGCGTATAAAAGCCAAGGCCTGTGGACTGGATGCTCAAGACTATCACAGTGATCAGTTGGTGACAGACATCAATAGACTGAGCACTGGGCATATGGAGATTGAAGGCAGTTTCTGGCAAAAGTTAGACGAGATTGAGCCTCAGCAGCCTAGTGGTGAAAGTATCCACTGGGTAAGCCTAGCAGCCATGCAAAGCTTGGTCGGAGGCAGGCTATACCCTAATCAGTTCATTTATGACCAGTGTGAATTTGTCACTCGCGTTAAGGAGATTAGGGAGGGTCAAGTGGCTTTGGAGTTGCTAAATACTGGTATCCTAATGCATCAGCGCGCTTGGGGGCTGGTACCAAGGGATCTGTTCCAAGCCATGGCCATGTATTTGATTTTGGATCCAGAGATTGACTTGGTGGCAATAAATGGCGCTGCTGGTTCGGGTAAGACCATTCTGGCGTTGGCTTGCGCTCTGGAGCTTACAGTAGAGCAAAAGCAATTCAAACGCATCATTGCTACTCGTTCTACTCGTGGTTTGGATGAAGACATTGGCTTTCTACCAGGTACCGAGACCGATAAAATGACACCTTGGCTTGGTGCCTTTACTGATAACCTTGAAGCACTACATGCTGAAGATTATGACCCTAACTCCAGTGAGCATTATGTGGGTACTAATGTGCCCTTACATTTTAAGTCCCTTAACTTTGTAAGAGGACGTAGTTTTCAGCAAACTTTTTTAATCATTGACGAGGCCCAGAATCTAACTCCCCATCAGATTAAAACCTTGATTACGAGAGCAGGACAGGGTACTAAAGTGCTTTGTTTGGGTAATTTGGCTCAGATAGATACTCCCTATCTGGGAGCAACAAGCTCTGGTTTGACATACATGAGTGAACGGTTTCGAGGCTTTACTCATGGTGGAGCCATCGGCCTCAAGGGTGTTGCTCGCTCACGATTGGCGGCCTATGCCGAGGAGCATCTTTGATGCCTGCTTTAGTGCCGCAAATCACTGGCCGGTAGGATTTGGTTGAACCCTAATGCAAATTGCCTGTAAATTAGGTATTATCGACGAGATATGGGTCAAGAAACTGAGCATTTCGTAAATCATTTGTTACGATCTTGATCGATTAGGGTTTACACGGACGGCGCCACTCAGGTTGTGCCTAACCTTAAATGCAGGCAAGATTTGCAAACTTCATGGATGACCTAAACAGCTAGTTTTTATTTAGGTAGTCCTATGATTCGTATTGCAATTGTTGATGACCATGCTCTGGTGCGCTGTGGCTTTGTGGCCATGCTGCAAAATCAGGAGCAATTCCAGGTGCTGGCTGAAGGTGAGTCTGCCGATGATGCCCTGAGCATTGTGGCTCAAAACCCCTCTCTTGATGTTCTGATTCTTGACTTACATTTGGGGGATGGCCCTAATGGCGCTAATGTGATTCCGACAATTAAGGCCTTAAACCCCGAACTTCGTATCATGGCCCTTTCTGGCGGTTCATTTGATCATTTATATCAGCAACTCAAGCAGCAGGGTGTTTTTGGCTTCCTGACCAAGGGTGTGGATCTGCCTCTGTTTATTGGTGCGGTAGAAGAAGTGGCCGCTGGTAATCGCTATCTCGATCCCAGCATTAGTTATCTTGAGAATGAGCCATTACAGGAAAATCCCTTTAAACGACTGTCGGACTGTGAGCTGGAAGTGGTGCAATGGTTGTTGAATGGCTATAACACGCAAGAAATGGCTGAGCTTTCCTTTCGTTCGACCAGTACCATCTATGCCCATAAGTACAAAGCACTTACCAAGCTTGGGTTGGGTGCTAGAGATACATTGGGCCTAGTGAATCTGGCTCAACAGCACGACATAAAACCATTGGCTATTGTTCCTAGATCTGCCTAAATGCCGCATCCAGACTTTGATAGCAAAGCCTTTCTCAAAACGGCTTCGCAAAAGCCGGGGGTTTATAAGATGCTGGATGAGCACCAGCAGGTGCTCTATGTGGGTAAGGCCAAAAATTTACAAAATCGCCTGAGCAGCTACTTTCGTAACAAGGGGCTGAATAATAAAACTCTGGCCTTGGTGGCCAAGATTCACAGCATCGAGCTGACCATCACCCCTTCGGAATCCGAGGCTCTGTTGCTTGAGCACAGCCTGATCAAGAAGCACCGCCCGCCCTATAACATCCTGCTGATTGATGGTAAGTCATACCCCTATTTGTTGATCACCACTGCCCATGCCTCGCCTGGTATTTTTTTTCATCGTGGTGCCAAGAAGCAAGCGGGCAAATATTTTGGCCCCTTCGCTAATGTGGTGGCAGTGCGTGAGAGTTTGCAGCTGTTGATGCAGGGCTTTCGTTTGCGTAACTGTGAAGACAGCGTCTTTGCTCATCGTACTCGGCCATGTTTGCAATACCAAATCAAACGATGCAGCGCACCCTGTGTGGCTAAGATCAGTGCAGAGGACTATCAGCAAGACGTGGCTGCCGCCATTGCCTTTCTTGAGGGTAAAAATGATCAGCTGCTCGCTGAGCTAGAGGCGCGGATGCAGCAGCATAGTGCGGCTTTGCGCTTTGAAGATGCGGCCAAAATACGAGATCAAATCGCCTTTTTGCACCGAGTGCGTGATAAACAATGGGTGATTTCCGAGCAGCAGATCGATGCCGATGTCTTTGCCTTGGCCATGGCGCCCGGTGGCTGTTGTTTAAGTTACCTGATGATTCGTAAAGGTCAGCTGTTAGGCAGCCGTAGTTTTTTCCCGTCTGGCTTTTTAGCCAGTCAGCAAGACGATCTTTTGTTGCATGTGCTGAGTCAATTTTATTTGGCCAATGAACGGGCCGACCTGCCATCTGAGGTGTTGTTACCCAGTTTGCCGGACAACATGGCCATGCTGGAGCAAGCCATCAGGCAACAATATAACAAGAACATTGTCTTTAAAACCGAGGTGCGCGAACCTAGGGCGCAGTGGCTGTCCATGGCGCTCAACAATGCTCAAGAGCAATTGCGCATGGAGCTGAGCAAGAAAGAAAGCATGCAGGCCAGGTTTTCAGCCCTACAGGAACAGTTGCGCTTGCCCAGTTTGAGTCGTATTGAATGCTTTGATATTTCCCATACCCAGGGTCAGGACACTCGCGCCAGCTGTGTGGTCTTTACCAAGGATGGCCCTGATACAAGGGCATACCGAACACTTAAGATCACAGGGGTCACCCCGGGTGATGATTATGCAGCCATGGCTCAAGCGATAGAAAAACGTATAGCTTCCTTACAAAAAGGGTCGCAGCCTTTGCCTGATATTATTTTGGTTGATGGCGGTAAAGGGCAGTTTGCAGTGGCGGAGCAGGCATTGCAGGCCGTGAAGTGCCGCCAGCATGTGGCATTGTTGGCCATTGCTAAAGGGGTTACTCGAAAACCTGGCTTGGAGCAGCTATATTGGCAAAGCGTGGATAATTTATTGTCAATCGAGCCTGCTAGTCCAGCAATGCATCTTTTACAGCACCTGCGCGATGAAGCACATCGTGTCGCTATTAGTGATCATCGTCGTGCTCGAGCAAAAAAAACGGTACAATCCACCCTTGATGGCATAGCCAATGTTGGACCAAGACGTAAGCGAGCCCTGATTCAACATTTTGGCAGCGTTAGTGCCATCAGGTCGGCCAGTGTCGCACAAATTATGCAGGTTAAAGGCATTAACAAGTCTTTAGCTGAAAGCATCCACCAATATTTACAAGACTATTAGGAAAGATCGGATGAATCTGCCGAATTGGCTTACTCTTCTAAGAGTGATTTTAATACCTTTTTGTGTCATGGCATACTTTTTACCTGTCTGGTGGGGAGGTTTGCTTGCAGCCTTTATTTTTGGTGTTGCCGCCATTACCGACTGGTTTGATGGCTATTTGGCGCGAAAAATGGAACTCACGACCCCCTTGGGTGCGTTTTTAGACCCAGTAGCAGACAAACTAATCGTAGCGGCTGCCTTACTGGTTCTTGTTCATGTTTATAATGATCTGTGGATGACGCTGCCTGCAGTGGTGATCGTCGGTCGCGAAATCGTGATCAGTGCGCTGCGTGAGTGGATGGCTACCATAGGTCAACGAGCCAGTGTTGCAGTCAGTATGGTTGGCAAGGTAAAGACGACCTTTCAGATGATTGCGATCATTTTGCTGTTGTTACTGCCGCATCAGCAGTTGGAGTTGTTTCCACAGTTTGAGCCTTGGTTAAAGGCTTGCTATTGGTTTGGCTTATTGGTGATGAATCTGGCAGCAGTCCTAACGCTATGGTCAATGTTGGTCTATTTGCGTGCAGCCTGGCCAGTTTTGTTGCCTAAAAAATAGTGTAAAAAGCAGGGCAATTCATTAAAAATCAAAAACTTAGATAAAAATTGTTGACGGCTGGCGCGTTTCCAGTAAACTAGCCAGCACTTTCAGCGGGAATAGCTCAGTTGGTAGAGCACGACCTTGCCAAGGTCGGGGTCGCGAGTTCGAGTCTCGTTTCCCGCTCCAAGTTTTTTTAACCAGTTAAAATTCTTGGCGTAAAGTTTTAGGCTTGATGGCAGAGTGGTCATGCAGCGGACTGCAACTCCGTGTACGCCGGTTCGATTCCGACTCAAGCCTCCACCCGCCCGGGTGGTGAAATTGGTAGACACAAGAGACTTAAAATCTCTCGATCGTAAGGTCGTGCCGGTTCGAGTCCGGCCCCGGGCACCAT
>SKIB01000072.1 GCA_007116635.1 Saccharospirillaceae bacterium | reverse complement strand
GAGCACGCCAAAAAACGCGGTGCCAAAATTTATGCTGAGCTTACCGGTTTTGGCATGAGCGGTGATGCTTACCATATGACCTCGCCACCAGAAGACGGTCGCGGCGCGGCCATGTCGATGCGCAACGCCATCAATGATGCTGGCTTGAATGTCACTGACATTCACTACATCAACGCCCACGGTACCTCAACTCCGGCCGGTGACAAGGCCGAAGCCGCTGCCGCCAAGAGTCTCTACGGTGCGCAGAGTGATAAAATTGTCATGAGCTCTACCAAGTCGATGATCGGTCACTTGTTGGGTGCCGCAGGCGCGGTGGAAGCCATCTTTACCATTCTCGCCATTCGTGATCAGGTAGCACCGCCAACCATTAACCTAGACAACCCTGATGAGGGCTGTGATCTGGACTTTGTCGCCAAGGGCGCCAAGCAGATGCGTATTGATCACGCGCTGACCAACTCCTTTGGCTTTGGTGGCACCAACGGCAGTTTGGTGTTCAGTAAGCTGTCTTAAATGACTGCTAGCTGCTGGTATCAGGGGCAGCCGCAATCCTTACCCTTGGATCGCGGTTGGCTCTATGGCGATGCCCTGTTTGAGACCCTGATGCTGCGTCAGGGTCAGTTTCGTTTGTTTGCCCTGCACCTTGAGCGTTTAGCATTAGGCTTTGAGCGGCTGCAATTTGCTGCTGCGCCAAGCTTGCTGGAGCAGGTACAGGAGCAATGCGCTGCCATTGCCGCTGCCCATGGCGAAGGTGACTGGGTGGTGCGTTTGCAAGTCAGCCGCCAGTTGCTTGGTCGGGGTTATAAACCCGATGCTCAGGCAACCGGAGTGATTATGGCTCAGGTTACGCCCTGGGCCGGCCCGGTGTTAAAGCCTGGTCTGAGCCTGGATTACAGTCAGGTACAACTGAGTGAGCAACCCTTGCTGGCTGGCCTTAAACATGCCAACCGTTTGGATCAGGTCTTGGCGCGTCAGCAGTATCAGGGGGCAGCTCAGGAGTTGCTGATGCTTAATGGTCAGGGGCAGGTGATCTGTGGCACCATGACCAACCTGTTGGCCATCAAAAATAATGTTCTCTATACCCCCCGTCTTGCCCGTGCCGGTGTGGCGGGTGTCATGCGTCGTTGGCTGCTTGAGCAGTGGTGTGCTTGGGGTTTGCCGGTCAGTGAACAGCTACTCTATCCGCAAGATCTGTTGGCAATGGAGTATCTGATGGTCAGTAATGCCTTGCATGGCCCCGTGCCCGTTGGGCAATTGGCTGGCCATGCCCTAAACCCAGATCATGTCAAAGGCCAAAGGTTAATGGCCGCATTTGAGGCACTGTGATGCTAAAAAAACTATTGATTTCGCTGTTACTCTTGCTGCTATTGGCTGCAGGCACTGGCTATTGGCTATGGCTGCAGTGGCAGCAAGAACTGGCCCGTACTTTACCCATCAGTGAGCCTGAGTTTTATCAGGTCCAGCGCGGCACGGCCCTTGGCCATTTGCTGCGTGATTTTGAGCAGCGTGGCTGGATTGAACACGCGCCCCTGTGGTCCAGGTGGCTGCAACAGCAGCAATTCTCTGGCATTCAGGCGGGGCAATACCTGCTGCAGCCTGAGCAAGAGGTAATGGCGGTGCTGGAAGACATGCGCCAAGGCAAGGTGGTGATGCATCAGGTCGGCTTTCCTGAGGGTTGGACCACTGCTCAGTGGTTAAACCGATTGGCGCAGCGGGACAACATTGATTTTGATGTGCCCACTGACATGCAAGCTCTGGCCGAACATTTGAGTTTACCGACCGCCCATGCTGAAGGTTGGTTCTTCCCGGATACCTATGCCTATGTGCAGGGCACCAAAGCCTCGACCATTTTACTGGCGGCTCATCAGCGCATGCAGCGCGAACTGGAACAGGCTTGGCAAGGGCGTGATCCCGAGCTGCGTCTGGACTCGCCCTATGAGCTGTTGATTTTGGCCTCTATTGTTGAAAAAGAAACTGGCCGTGACGATGAGCGGGGCAGGGTTGCCAGCGTGTTTGCCAACCGCTTGCGCATTGGCATGAGGTTGCAAACCGACCCTACCGTGATCTATGGCATGGGGGATCGTTTTGATGGTCGCATTCGCAGTGCGGACCTGCGTGAGGCTACGCCTTACAACACCTATGTCATTGCTGGCTTGCCGCCAACGCCCATTGCCAGCCCAGGTTTGCCATCCTTGCTGGCAACGGCCAATCCAGATAGCACTCAATACCTGTATTTTGTAGCCCGAGGCGACGGTAGCTCGCAGTTTTCCACCAATTTGCGTGACCATAATAACGCGGTCAATCGTTACATTCGCGGGAGGCGCTGATGCTTGGTCGATTCATTACCCTAGAGGGTGGCGAAGGGGTGGGCAAAAGTACCAACCTCAGTTTTGTCTGCCAGTGGCTGGAGCAGCAGGGCATTGACTATGTGCAAACCCGTGAGCCGGGCGGCACGCCCTTGGCGGAGCGCATTCGAGTCTTGCTGCTGGACAAAGAGGAGGACGCTCCGGTGCCCATGACTGAGCTACTATTGATGTTTGCTGCTCGGGCCCAGCACTTGGCCAAAGTCATCGAGCCTGCCTTAACTGCCGGTAAGTGGGTGATCTGTGATCGCTTCACCGACGCCACCTTTGCTTATCAGGGCTATGGTCGGCAGATGCCTTTGGCCTGGATTGCCAGTCTTGAGCAGTTGGTGCAACAGGGCCGTCAGCCTGACCTAACGCTTTACTTGGATGCTCCCCTAGAGATCAGCATGGCTAGGGTGGTTAAGCGGCAACAACAGCTGGACCGCTTTGAGCAGGAAGAGCTAGCCTTTTTTGAGCGCGTGCGCCAAGGCTATCTGGCTCGTGCGGCCGAGCAGAGTCGCTTTAGCGTCATCGATGCCAGCCAAGAATTGGCCCAGGTACAGCAGCAATTATTAAGAGCCCTGAGTCAATGGCAAGCTACCTGATGTACCCCTGGTTTGTGCCCTTACAGCAGCACATGGCTAGGGCCTTTGCTGAGCGCCAGCCGGCTTCCATGCTGCTGGCGTCGCAGCGTGGCTTGGGGGTGGACGAGTTGGCACTGTGGTTGGCTCATGCTTTATTGTGCCAAGATGGCCAAGACTTTGCGCCCTGTGGCCAGTGTGCCGCTTGTAAACTGTGGCAAGCGGGCAATCATACCGACTTCTTACTGTTGCAGCCGGCAGAAGGCAAGAAGCAGATCGGCATCGATCAGGTGCGTGAGTTGCTGCCCTTTGCCATGACCTCGCCCATGGTGGGTCAGAGGCGCGTGATCTTCATTGCGCAGGCGCAGTTGATGAATCAGGCTGCCGCCAATGCCTTGTTAAAGGTGTTAGAAGAGCCGCCAGCCAAGGCGGTGTTCATCTTGAGTTCTGAGCGGCCAGGTGCTTTGTTGCCCACCATTCGTAGTCGTACCGTGCGTTTAGACTTGCGCCCAGCCTTGCCTGAGCAGGGCTTGCCTTGGTTGCAGCAGCAGTTGCCAGCGGTCTCGGCTGATCAACTGCAAAGCCTATGGTCACAGAGCATGGCTAGGCCGTTGTTGGCTCTGGCTTTGGCAGAGGAGGCGGCCAAGCAACAGAGCTTGCAGCAGGTGGCCTTGGCCTGGATGGGGCAGCAACAGTCCTTGGATCAATGGTTGGCGGCCTATAAAGACTGGACCATGGATGAGGTGCTGAGCTGCTGGCTACAATGGCTTAGTGCTTGGCTGGCCCGTGACCTTGGTTTGGTCGCAGATAAGTTGCCCTGGCCACCCGTTGAGCCGCAGATGTTAATGCAGCTCTATGATTCCCTACTGCTCGACCAGCAGGGCTTGCAGCAGGGGCAAAACTGGCAGCAGCAGGCCTGGCTGATTGATTTTGCTTGGCGGCTGAGGCGCTTGCCAAGGTCAGTAAACTAGGCCATGCTAGTAAGCAGGCTAATGAGGAGATCAACCGATGCCAATGGGGCGTTTTTTAACCATTAATATGAAGGACAAAGAAGTCCTCTATGCTTCTTACATGCCCTTTGTTGCTCAGGGCGGTTTGTTTATTCCCACCAATCGTGATTACAAACTAGGCGACGAGCTTTCGATCTTGTTGGGCATGCCAGATGTTGCCGAGAAGCGCCCAGTCTCTGGCAAGGTGGTGTGGATTACGCCCAAGGGGGCGCAGAATAATCGCCCAGCAGGCGTTGGTATTCAGTTCGATGAGCAGAGTTCCATTGCTCGTGACCTAATAGAGACTCAGTTGGCTGGCATGATTGGCGGTGACAAGCCTACCTACAGTGTATAGCACTTTTTTTCGCTCTCGCTAGTCTTGTTGCTCGGGCGCTTCCTTACTCTCTGGTTCGCTTTCAATCCAAACGCCCGTTTCATTGGCGTTGAGCCGTATATCCCCCTGCCACGGTAACAGGCGATAGCGACTGTCGCCCCGGTCATCAAAGTCCATGAAGGGGTATTTGATGACATCGAAGTAGGGCGACAGGTCAAAGTCAGCAGGCACACAGAGTTTGGGATTGCGTTGAAATAATCTCACCTGGCCATTATCTACTCGCTTGACCAAGGGCAAAACCGGAAACTGAATGGCGGCGAAGCTTTCTGCGATCATGGTCGAGCATACTATTTTGGTATGGCCCCCAGGCTGCCAGTTAAATAAACTTGAAGCCCAGCGGCGCGGTAAGACACCCCAGGGCATATAAAACCTAGCCAGGTCCAGTATTTGCCGCACATCATAGGCTATGCCCAGGTGATTTATGGCCTGAACCAACAATTGCTGTGAATCAGGGTAGCTCAGTTCACGCGGGCGGCATAGCCTAAGATGCTTTTGCCGATAGACATGCAGCGGCCGCACCAGGGTGCCCATGCCCAGCTCACTTTCGATGATCAATTGTGTGTTGGGCTGGCCATCGTAAAATTGTTTGATGCGTTGCCTTGCTAAAGGGTCTTCTATGTCATGCAGCCGACCAATGTATAGAGCTGCGTGGCTCCAGCGCGATTGGGTCAGTTGGCGAATGACATCCGCCACTCTGGTAGTGCCCTCAACCAAGACCACATCCCCGGGTTTGATTTCGTGCCTGAGGCGCTCAAAGTTGCTCAGTTTATGGTGGGCTGGTTGGCTAACCTCTTTAGTTAGCCAACGCTGCAAGCCCCGCACTAATGGATCAAAGATCATGGCTTAGGCTCCTAGACTCTCTCATTGGAGTATAGCCTAAAGTTGCGTCGCCCGTTTAAGGGGCGGCGCCACACCTGACAATGCTACCTGATTCCTAGCTGCCAGCCAGATAAAGGCTGAATTTGGGATGTTTGGCCAGACTTTTGACTTTGGGGTAACGCGATTTCAACAGTGGGTGATAGGGCAGGTGACGATTGGCGACCACCAATAGTTGCCCCTTGGGTTTTAAATGTGCTCTGGCTTGAGTAAAGAGCTGCTTAGCGGTGTCGGTGCTGACACTGTTGTGCTGGTGAAAGGGTGGATTACAGAGAATCAGCTCGAAGTCCTTATCCAGATGCAATAAGCCATCGGTATGGTGGCACAGGCCGGTTAAGCCATTGGCGGCCAGAGATTGTTGGCAGCTGATCAGGGCGGCACTGGAGGCATCGCTGTATTGCAGCCTGGCTTGAGGCTGCAGGCGTTGATAGGCCATACCAAGGATGCCATTGCCAGCGCACAGGTCCAACACCTTGCCAGCCTGTGGTGCCAGATGCAGGTGTTCCAGCAGGCATCTGGCGCCTGGGTCAATGCTGTCTCTGCTGTACAGTCCTGGGTGGTTGTGCAGTGCCAGTTGCCAAGGCGACTCAAGCCTTAGCAGTTTGTTGGTCGGCAGGCTGTTTTGGGCCTGAGTGCGGCCAGACCAAAACTTGGCCTTTTTTTCAATGCGGCTGGCAAAGCAGTGACTTAGACGCTGTTCGATCACCTGTTGGTGAGCCCGGCCAAGGTGCTTAACCATGCCCGCCAGCCACACCTGAGTGCCCAGCGGCAGTTGCTGATTCAGTACTGCTAGTTGCCAGTCCAACAGTGCGCTGGAGCGCGGAATCTTGATTAGCACCTGTTCGGCCTGAGGTGGCAACTGGTGTTGGGCAACCATCTGCAGCTCAGCAAGTTGGTTAAGTTCGAGATTGTGTTGGCAGGCCAGAATTTCCACCGCCGAATCCAGCCACAAGCGTGGCTGCCAGCGGCTGAGGTTACAGGCAAGGGCGCCGAACTGGTCGTTAACCAGTAGGCTGGTGCGTTCCAATAAATCCGCTTGCTTGAGTTCATTGAGCAGCAATAAATCGGCACTGTCCCAGGCTTGCAACGAAGGGTGATGCGGGTAGGGGCGGCGCTGCAGTTGCAGGCTGCGAATGGGGCTGACGCACAGCTGCTCTATTAGGGCGTCTTGCACAGCAGAACTCCGGCTTCCAGGTGGTGAGTGTAGGGGAATTGGTCAAAGATGGCTGAGGAAAGCACGCGGTGCTCGGATAATTGCTCTAGGTTAGCAGTCAGAGTTTGCGGATTGCAGGAAATGTACAGGATGTAATCAAAGCGTTTAGCCAGCTCTAGGCTGGCCGGATCAAGGCCTGCGCGCGGCGGGTCAACCAGCAAGCAATCAAACTGATAATCCTTGGCCTCAATTTTCTTTGGCCATTGCCCTTGATTCAGGGCCAGGCTCAGCTCTTCGCTGGCAAGTGCTTTGATCTGCACATTGCTGATTTGGTTGCGCTCAAGATTGTATTCCCCGGCGCGTACCGATTTTTTGCTGATTTCGGTGGCTAGGACGCGGTTAAAATAAGAGGCCAGCGGCAGAGTAAAGGTGCCCAGGCCGCAGTACAGCTCCAGTAGATCCCGCCGTTGCGGCAGGCTGGCCAGCTGCTGACAAGCCCAGCTAATCATCTGTTGGCAGACGCCGGCATTGGGTTGGGTAAAGCTGTTCTCGTGCTGGCGATAGTGCCAGGTCTGCCCATCAGCGGTTAACTGCTCATCGACAAAGTCCTGCGACAATACCAGACGTTGTTTACGAGAGCGGCCAATCAGATGGATGCCCAGTTGTTGCTCCAGTTGTTGTGCTTGTTGCTGCCAGGCATCGTCCAAGGGGCGGTGATAAATCATGCTCACCAGCACCTGATCATGACTGGCCAAGAACTCCACCTGAAACAGTTTGCGGCGCAGAACATCATTGGCATTGATGGCGGCCAGCAGTTTGGGCATCAGTTGATAAATGCCTTGGCAAACCACTGGGAAGTCAGTGACCTCAATGGGCTCTTTGTTGTTGCCAGGGTGGAACATGGCATAAAAGCAGCGCTCAGGCAGCTGCCAGATGCGAAATTCGGCGCGCATGCGATAGTGCTCAGGCGCGGAGGCAAAGACCTGAGGTTCGCCAGCAGTGGGAACTAAGGCTTTGAATTGTTCGAGCTTGGTTGCCAGTTGTTGCTGATAGAGTTCAGGCTGAGTCCAGGTCATGATGTGGGCACTTAACAAAAATGGCCGATGATTTTAGCGTCTTTCCTGCCTTTGCCCCAAGTGTTTCCCGCCTTATAATGGATAAAAATAGGAAACCTTCATGACCGAAAACGAACTGCAACCCTTATTTGATTTCTTACCCTGTCGCACACCTGAGGCTTGGATCCATTGGGCCATGGCCGATCTGGAAACCCTGTTGATCGATCACGCCCTTTGCGAGCACAAGGCAGCGGCTACCGCCCTGAGCCTGATGTTTCGCTATTGCGAATTCGATGCCTTGCAGGGGCAAATGTCCCGCTTGGCGCGGGAAGAGTTGGTGCACTTTGAACAGGTACGTAAGATCATAAAGTCCAGAGGCCTGAGTTATCGCTATCAAAGCCCCAGTCGCTATGCTGGCTCGTTATTTAAGCTCTGCGCCTCGCATGAACCGCAGCGCTTGGTTGACCGCTTGATTGTTGGTGCCTTTGTTGAGGCCCGCTCTTGCGAGCGCTTCCACGCCTTATTGCCCTACCTGGATGCCGAACTGGCCAAATTCTATCAAGGGTTGCTGGCCAGCGAGGCACGGCATTTTGAAAACTACCTCAAGCTGGCGCAGCAGGTGCAGCCTGAGGGGCTGCAAGAGCGAATTGCGGACTTTCGCCAACTTGAGCAGCAATTGATTGAGTCTCCGGACCAAGAAATGCGCTTTCACAGCGGCGTGCCCAGTTAAAGGTGGCATGGCTTATAGGTGGTATGGCTTAAATGCGGCACAGGCTAGGTCAGGAATTTGCAAGCTGGAGTGAGTCTAGCTCCAGCTAGCCAAGGATGTTATGGCGAACAAACCGCCAATCTTGCTGCTCGATACGTAGGTAGTTGAGCTGGTCGGGGTGCCAATCCCCTAGTACCCAGCGCACTCGGCCATCGGAATATTGGTGGCGGTCGGGTCGGTGCGTATGGCCGTGGATCATGGTTTGGCAATCTTGCTCGGCAAAGCACTGCGCCACCGCCTGTTCGTTAACATCCATGATGTCCATTTGGCTGCTGCTGGTGTGGGCTTGGCTGGCGTGTCTGGCGGCTTTGGCCTGTGCCAGTCGGGCTTCTAATGGTTGACTTAAAAAGTCAGTCTGCCATTTGCTGTTGCGCACTTGCTGGCGAAAGGCCTGATAGGGCAGGTCGTCGGTGCACAGCTCGTCACCATGCAACAACAGCACTTGCTGGCCTTGCACCCTGCGCTTGCAGATGCTGGGCAAGATTCTCATCTGGCAACTGTCGGCAAAGTCTTGGCCGAGCAAGAAATCACGGTTGCCATGAACGAAATAGAGCTTGCAGCCGCCCATGGCAAGCCGTAATAGGGCTTGCTGCATGGGCAGCAGCTCGGCTGGTGCCGCATCATCTCCAATCCAAGCATCGAATAGGTCGCCAAGGATGAACAACTCCTCAGCGTCGGCTGCGATTTGTTGGCAGAGTTGCAACAGGCCAATTAACAACTTGGGCTGCTGGTTGCTCAGGTGCAGGTCGGAGATGAAGTAGCTGGCCATTAGCTGAGGACTTCGGCGCTTTCAATGATTACTTGATCCACAGGAACATCTTGATGGCCTGCCATGTTGCCGGTGCGCACGGCTTTGATTTGGTTAACGACTTCCATGCCGGCCGTCACCTTGCCAAATACGCAATATCCCCAGCCTTGCATGTCTTTGCTCTTGTGATCCAAAAACAGGTTGTCGGCTACATTGATGAAGAACTGGGCTGAGGCGCTGTGTGGGTCCATGGTGCGAGCCATGGCCACCGTGCCAACGGTGTTGCTCAGGCCGTTATCGGCTTCGTTGGCAATGGGCGCTTTGGTGCTTTTTTGTTGCATGTCGGCAGTAAAGCCGCCGCCCTGAATCATGAAGTTACTGATCACGCGGTGGAAAATTACACCATTGTAAAAGCCATCTTCAACATAGGCTTTAAAGTTGTCGGCAGTGGCTGGCGCCTTTTCGTGATCCAGAGTGATTTCGATGCGGCCAAAGTTGGTGTTCAGAGCAATGCAAGTCATGATGAATCCTAGGGTTGTAAGGAAGGGTTGCGTGCCAAATAGGCTTTTAAGGTGTTTTCAATCAGGGTGGCGACCGTCATGGGGCCGACGCCACCGGGAACAGGGGTAATAAAGCTGGCGCGCTCGGCGGCGGCTTGGAAGGCCACATCGCCGCACAGTTTGCCATCAGGGGTGCGGTGGATACCCACATCAATGACCACGGCACCCGGTTTGACCCATTCGCCAGCAATCAGCTGTGATTTGCCAGCGGCGGCGATGAGAATGTCTGCTTGGCTTACAAAGGAAGCCAAGTCTTTGGTGAAGCGGTGACAAACGGTGACCGTTGCTCCGGCCAATAGGAGTTCCAATGCCATGGGGCGGCCAACGATATTGGATGCGCCCACCACCACGGCATGTTGGCCGCAGGGATCGATCTGATAATGCTCAAGCAGGGTCATGACACCCTTGGGGGTGCAGGGCTCGATCAGCGGTCGTCGTTGCGCCAGTCTTCCCAGATTGTAGGCGTGAAAGCCGTCTACATCTTTTGCTGGGTTGATTTGTTCTAGTAGGGGATTGGCGTCCAGATGCTTGGGCAATGGCAGTTGCAGCAGAATGCCATCCACTTCTGGATCCTGGTTGAGTTGATCAATGAGTTGTTCCAACTGTGCTTGGCTGCAATCCTCCGCCAATTCGACTGATTTAGAGTTAAAGCCAACCGCTGAGCAGGCATTTTTTTTGCTGCCGACATAGACTTGGCTTGCAGGGTCGTTGCCGACCAGAATAACAGCGAGGCAGGGTGGGCGATGCCCCTGGCTGACCAGTACTTCAACCCTTTGTTTTACCTGAGAGCGAATCTTTTCTGCGACGGCCTTGCCATCAATTAGTTGACCAGTCATGCATGACTCCACTGTTATCGGGCTGGGTATTGTCGCAAAGAGTGAAACTTGATGCTAGTGTTATGCATAGGCGATGATTGTTCTCAAAGCAAAGTTTCAGGCTGAATCAGTGCTTGGCGTCGTTTTTGTTCTGGTCGAGCTTGCTTGCCTCCGGTTTTACGCATGCTAGCAGATATGACTTACCTAACAGGACTTACCTAACAGGTTGTTTTGCAAAGTTTTTTTAAAAAAGTTGTTGACGATGAAAAAAAGGCTGGTAAGATGCTCATCCATCAGCGGTCAGCTTTGAGTTGATTGCTGAGAGTCGGAGTATAGCGCAGCCTGGTAGCGCATCTGCTTTGGGAGCAGAGGGTCGGGGGTTCGAATCCCTCTACTCCGACCAATTTGCAAGAACTTGCGCCCGTAGCTCAACCGGATAGAGCAACGGCCTTCTAAGCCGTAGGTTGCAGGTTCGAGCCCTGCCGGGCGTGCCAGGCAGAATTATGGTGGGTGTAGCTCAGTTGGTAGAGCCCCGGATTGTGACTCCGGTGGTCGTGGGTTCAAGCCCCATCATCCACCCCATTGTTTAGCGGACGTGGTGAAATTGGTATACACGCTGGGTTTAGGTTCCAGTGCCGCAAGGCGTGAGAGTTCGAGTCTCTCCGTCCGCACCATTTAAGGCTCCTTTATGGGGTCTTTTTTGTGTTTGTTATTCCTGCAAAATGCATTTCAAAATTTCCAGTAATTGACATATTTCCTTGATCTGCCTGCTTTGGCGCATTAAAGTAGCCAGCTAATTTTACAATTTGTTTTTATCCAGTTTTGGTTTGTACATTCCTAGGCTCGTAGATAAAGACATAACAGCAAATCTACCTATCGTCGTGAGGATACTTCATGCAAGTTTCAGTTGAATCAACCCAAGGCCTTGAGCGCCGTATTTCTATTGCATTGGATGCAGCTCAGGTTGATGCCCAGGTTGACGCTCGTTTAAAACAAACTGCTACTCGGGTGCGTATTGATGGCTTCCGTCCGGGTAAGGTGCCAATGTCAGTTGTGCGTCAGCGTTTTGGTGATGATGTGCGTAATGAAGTGGTTGGCGAATTGATGCGTCAAAGTTATGTTCAGGCGGTGCAACAACAAGAGCTGCGCCCTGCTGGGTTTCCTCGTATTGAGGCTCGAGTAAATGAGCCTGGTCAGTCTGTTGAGTTTGACGCCATTGTTGAGGTTTATCCTGAGTTTGAGCTGGCCGACCTGTCAGAGGTCGAGCTAGAGAAGAACTTGGTAGACATCAGTGAAGCCGATATTGAAGAAATGATTGCTAGTTTGCGTAAGCAGCGAGTTCAGTATCAAGAAACCGAAGAAGCTGCAGCCGATGGTGACCGCGTCACCATGGATTTTGTGGGTAAAATTGATGGTGAGGTTTTCGAAGGTGGCTCTGCAGAGAATCAAAACTTGGTGCTGGGTTCAAAGTCCATGATTCCTGGTTTTGAAGATGCTCTGGTAGGCATTACGGTCGGTGAAGAGCGTGATATAAATGTCAGCTTCCCCGAGGATTACCGCGCTGAGCAGTTGGCTGGTAAAGCCGCTGTCTTTAGCATTAAATGCCATGCTGTAGCCAAGGGCGTACTGCCAGAGCTTGATGAAGAGTTCTACAAGTCTTTTGGCGCAGGTGACACTACTGAAGAAGGCTTCCGTAAAGAAGTCGCGGCGAACATGCTGCGTGAGGCTACTAACAGCATTCAGCAGGGTTTAAAGCAACAGGTTGCCAAGGCTGTGGCTGAGGCCCATCCATTTGAATTGCCCAAGGCTTTGATTGATGAAGAAGTTAAGCGCATGCAAGCTCAGTTTGCTCAGCAGATGGGTAATGGCACCAGCCCTGATAGCCTGCCTGCAGAAATATTTGCTTCTCAGGCTGAGCAGCGTGTGAAATCTGGCTTGGTATTCGCCAAGATTGCCGAAGTTCACCAGATTAAAATGGATAATGACGCGGTGGATGCTTTCTTGAATGAAGTGGCTTCTGTCTATCAGGACCCAGAGTCAGTGGTGCGCTACTATCGTGAGAATAGTGAGCAAATGGCCCAGGTTGAGGCGGCTGTGATGGAAAATGCCATTGTGGCTAAGGTATTAGAGCTTGCCAATGTGACGGATAAGCAACTAACCTATCAAGAAGCCATTCGTATCAACCAGGCTGCTCGTTGATTTCATCCAAGTCTTAGGCTTGGTCGTAAAATCTAATGTGAGAAACAGTTGGCTAGGCCAACTGTTTTGTTATTAACCAAAGGATAAATTATGAAACATACGCCGACCCAAGACCCATTAGCTGCTTTAGTGCCCATGGTAGTGGAGCAATCATCACGAGGTGAGCGAGCTTTTGATATTTATTCTCGCCTACTCAAAGAGCGGGTGATTTTTTTGGTTGGTCCTGTTGAAGAGCAGATGGCTAACCTAATTGTTGCTCAGTTATTATTTCTTGAATCGGAAAACCCTGATAAAGATATTCATCTGTACATTAACTCGCCTGGCGGCGTGGTTACTGCAGGCATGGCCATCTATGACACTATGCAGTTCATCAAGCCGGATGTGAGCACCATTTGCTTGGGGCAGGCGGCTTCCATGGGGGCCTTGCTGTTGGCAGGTGGCGCGGCGGGTAAGCGCTTTGCTTTGCCTAACTCTAGGGTGATGATTCACCAGCCATTGGGTGGTTTTCAAGGTCAAGCGTCGGATATTGAAATTCATGCACGTGAAATCCTAACCCTTAAGCAGCGCTTAAACGAAGTGCTTGCTCATCATACGGGTCAAGATGTTGAGCAGGTGGCTAAGGACACAGATCGTGATAACTTTATGACTGCTGAAGCGGCTAAAGAATACGGCTTGATTGATCAGGTTTTAAGCAAGCGCTAAATTACTACCGATAGGCGATTTGCTGAGGTTTTTTGTCTATACTGCCATTCATTGGTGTTGAATTATGAGGTTGTTTCATGGCTGACGATAAAGTAAGTAAGCAGGAAGACGGCAAATTATTGTACTGTTCTTTTTGCGGTAAAAGTCAGCACGAGGTTCGCAAACTGATTGCAGGCCCTAGTGTGTTTATCTGTGATGAATGTGTTGATCTGTGCAACGATATCATCCGAGAAGAAACAGCAGAAGACACAGAGGTTAAGGGGCTTGAGCATCTTCCAACACCAGCTGAGATTAAAAAGCATCTTGATGATTATGTCATTGGTCAAACTCGAGCTAAGGTTGCCTTGGCTGTTGCTGTTTACAACCATTACAAGCGCTTGCATTACGGCGAGCGAGTCAATAAAGAGGTTGAACTTTCCAAGTCCAATATCTTGTTAATAGGACCAACTGGTAGTGGTAAAACCTTGTTGGCTGAGACCTTGGCTCGTATGCTTAATGTCCCCTTTGCTATGGCTGATGCCACCACCCTGACCGAGGCCGGTTATGTGGGTGAGGATGTGGAAAACATCATTCAAAAGCTGCTGCAAAAATGTGATTACGATGTCGAGCGCGCTCAGCGTGGCATTATTTACATTGATGAGATCGATAAGATCTCGCGTAAGTCAGAAAACCCTTCCATCACCCGCGATGTCTCAGGTGAGGGTGTGCAGCAGGCTTTGTTGAAGCTGATTGAGGGTACAGTTGCTTCAGTTCCTCCCCAAGGTGGTCGTAAGCATCCCCAGCAAGACCTTATCCAGGTTGACACCAAAAATATGCTCTTTATCTGCGGTGGTGCCTTTGCTGGTCTAGAAAAGACCATTACTGAGCGCACAGAAAAAAGTGGCATTGGTTTTTCAGCAGAAATCAAAAGTAAGCAAAACCAGCAGTTTGGCGACCTAATCAAGAATGTTGAACCAGGCGACCTAGTCAAATATGGTTTGATCCCTGAATTCATTGGTCGGTTACCGGTGATCGCTACTTTGGAAGACCTTGATTTGGCTTCATTGGTACAAATCCTCAAAGAACCTAAGAATTCCTTGGTTCGCCAATATCAAACCCTGTTTGAAATGGAGGGTGTTGAGCTCGATTTGCGTGACAGTGCGGTTGAGGCAATTGCTAAGCAAGCCATGGATAGAAAAACGGGTGCTCGTGGTTTGCGCTCTATCATGGAGCAAACTCTTATCGATGTGATGTTCCGCATACCATCTGAGGAGAATCTGACTAAGGTAGTAGTTGAAGATGCTGTGATTCGAGGGGAGTCTGAGCCCTTGTTGCTCTATTCACGTATAGACGAAGAGCAAAGCTGTTCATCATAATATTTCGGCAGCCTAGGCTGCCTTTTTTTCCTAATCGTTCTAGTGGGAGTCTGGCTTGACGACTGAAACACTTCCTTTATTACCCTTGCGTGACGTGGTCGTTTTTCCACAAATGGTCATTCCGCTATTTGTCGGGCGCGAAAAATCCATCAATGCCCTTGAAGCTGCAATGTCAGAAGGTCGTAAAATTATTTTGGCGACACAACAGGATGCGGCTGAAGACGACCCAAGCATTGAAGGCCTTTATCCTGTTGGTACTCTGGCTAATGTGTTGCAAATACTCCGCTTGCCGGATGCAACCTTAAAAGTGCTGGTTGAAGGCGAGGCCAGAGTTCAATTGCTAGATACTCAAGAAGAATCCTCCTTTGTCGAGGCTAAGTTTCGTTCTTTAACTCAAGAGCCTATCGAGCCTAGAGACCAAGATGCTTTGCTTAAGGAATTGCTTTCGAAGTTTGAAACCTATGTCAATATGTCGAAAAAGATTCCTAATGAGGTTTACAGCTCTTTATCCAGCATGACGGACCTGTCTCGCTTGTGTGATACCGTGGCGACTCATATAAATTTGTCGACTACAGAAAAGCAAAATCTTTTATCTCTGGTACATCTGCCTGCAAGGGTAGAGCACTTACTTGGGCTTTTGGACTCGGAAGCTGATCTGGTACAGCTTGAGCGTAAGATACGCACCAGTGTTAAAAAACAGATGGAAAAGACCCAGCGCGACTACTTTTTAAATGAGCAGTTAAAAGCCATTCATAAAGAGCTGGGTAATGAAGACCAGGGTGACGAGCTGATTAATTTGCAGCAGCGCATAAAAGAAGCTCGGATGCCAGCAGAGGCTCAAACCAAGGCAAATCAAGAACTGGCCAAACTAAAACAGATGTCACCCATGTCGGCTGAGGCGTCTGTCGTCCGTAACTACTTGGATTGGCTACTTGGTGTACCTTGGAATAAGAGGTCTCGCTTGAAGCATGATTTGCAGCAAGCTCAGAATATTTTGGATGAGGACCATTACGGTCTTGAAGAAGTTAAAGAAAGAATCCTTGAATACCTCGCTGTGCAGCAGCGAGTTAAGAAGGTTCGTGGTTCAGTTCTTTGTTTGGTAGGCCCACCTGGGGTGGGTAAAACATCATTGGCCAAATCCATTGCTCGAGCGACCAATAGACAGTTTGTGCGTATGGCCTTAGGCGGGGTGCGTGACGAGTCAGAAATTCGAGGTCATCGCAAAACTTACATAGGCTCCATGCCTGGTCGCCCCATGCAAAAGCTCAGTAAGGTTGGTGTACGCAATCCTCTGTTTTTGTTGGATGAAATCGACAAGATGGGCATGGATCATCGCGGGGATCCTGCATCAGCCTTACTTGAAGTTTTGGACCCAGAGCAAAATGGTCAGTTTAATGACCATTACCTAGAGGTCGACTACGATCTGTCAGAAGTTATGTTTATCTGTACTTCAAACTCAATGAATATTCCAGGTCCCTTGTTGGACAGAATGGAGATAATTCGTATTCCAGGTTATACCGAGCAAGAAAAGCTAAACATTGCCAAGCGCTATCTGTTGTCTAAACAGCAGCAGGCTGCCGGATTGGCAAAGGATGAGATGCAGATTACCGATCAAGCCTTGTTGTCTATCATTAGACTTTATACCAGAGAGGCTGGCGTTCGTGGTTTGGATCGACAGATAGCAAAGTTAGCACGCAAGGTTGTTAAACAGCATTTATTGGCTAAGTCTAAGTCGCAACAACTTATAGCTTTGGAAGACTTGCAGCATTACCTTGGTAGCGCCAAGTTTCGCTTTGGTTTGGCGGAAGAACATAATCAGATTGGTCAGGTCACGGGCTTAGCCTGGACATCTGTAGGTGGAGAAATTCTTACTCTTGAGACGGCAGTGATTCCAGGCAAAGGACAGTTGGTGCGCACTGGTAGTCTGGGTGATGTGATGCAAGAGTCCATCACCGCGGCCATGACTGTGGTACGTGCTAGAGCACAGAGCCTTGGCTTGTCTCCTGATTTTCATCAGTCTTTGGATGTGCATATTCATGTGCCAGAAGGAGCAACGCCAAAGGATGGGCCAAGTGCAGGTATCGGAATGTGTACCGCTCTGGTTTCCGCATTGACAAAAATACCGGTCCGATCGGATGTGGCCATGACTGGAGAGATTACTTTGCGTGGTCAGGTCTTGGCCATTGGTGGATTAAAAGAAAAGTTGTTGGCAGCCTTGCGTGCTGGCATTAAAACAGTGATCATACCGAAAGAGAATGAAAAAGACCTGCTTGAAATACCTGAGCAAATCAAGTCTGGGCTGAGTATTTGTCCTGTGGATTGGATTGATCAGGTTCTCGCCATTGCGCTTGAGCGCGTACCCAATCCGCTAACAGATCAAGAGGTTGCTTTGTTGCGCGAAGGCAGCGACTCCGATTCGGAAAAAAGCTCGACTGGTGCTCACTAGTTCTTGACTCTCTGGGAACAGGGTTGGTATAAAGCATTAACTAATAAAGGCTCTATCTAGGGATAGAGCTAACAAGATTGCCGCAAAGGCATGACGTTTTAAAAAAGGGGACTCAAGTGAATAAATCTGAATTAATTGATGCCATCGCTGCATCTGCCGACATTTCCAAGGCTGCTGCTACACGTGCGCTGGATGCTGTTATTGAATCGGTAACCACCAGCCTGAAAGATGGAGAGCCTGTAGTTTTGGTTGGTTTTGGTACCTTTGCTGTTAAAGACAGGGCGGCTCGTACAGGTCGTAACCCAAAAACCAATGAAGAAATCCAGATTCCTGCGGCTAAGGTGCCAAGCTTTAAACCTGGTAAGGGTTTGAAAGACGCAGTAAATGTTTGATCTAGATAGCAAATTTGAGTTTTAACTCGATTATTTGGCGCTAAAGCGTATCTCTTAGGTGCGCTTTTTTTTTATGATCAAAGCATTAGTATGCAGTTGGAGGTTTCATGCTTGAGTATTTTCGTGATGGTGTCAAGGGGCCCGGGTTTAAGATACTGATCGCTATCATAGTGCTTAGTTTTGCGTTATTTGGTGTTGAGTCTGTGGTTAGTCTTGGGGGCAATCAGTCACCCTTGGTTATCAATGGGGAAAAAATCTCTGAGCGCCGCATAGCTCAAGAAGTTCAGCCTCAATCAGTTACCTCTGAAAACGAATTGATTACTCGGGTTGAGAATTTAATCGGTACTACACTAATCGCACAGCAGGCCGATGATTTAAATTTATCCTTCTCAGATCGTGACCTAACCAGCATGATTGTTCAGGACCCGTCATTTGCCGGGCCTGACGGCGTGTTTGATGAGCAGCGTTTTGTTCAGGCTTTACAGTTTGCAGGCTACTCACCAGCCTCATATAACGACCAGATGCGTCGTCGCATGGCCGCTTTCCAACTGCAAAGTGCTATTTTTAATTCCGAATTCGCGGTACCCAGTGAAGTCAAGATTTACGCTGGCTTGCAGGAGCAATTGCGAGATTTTCGTTATCATCTTATTAGCTTCGATGACATTGCAGCTAATATTGAAGTGACTGAACAGCAGATTGAAGATTATTATCAGCAAAATGCCAGTCAGTTTAGTTTGCCGGAACGAGTACAGGTTTCCTGGGTAGAATTGACACTTGACCAGCTTGCTTCAGAAGTTGATATCAGCGATGCCGAAGCACTGGAAGTCTTTGAGGCTGAATCTGCGCGTTCAGAAAGGCGCGACATATCTCATATCCTGTTAACTGGCAGAGATGCAGAGCAACAGGCTCAAGATGCTCTTGCTCGGTTAGAGGCTGGTGAGTCCTTTGCTGATCTGGCCCGTGAGCTATCACAGGACCCTGGTTCTGCCAACCAAGGTGGACAGTTGGGTGAATTAATGCTGGATGTGTTCGTCTCTGAGTTTGAGCAAGCAGCACTGGCCCTGTCGCAAGAAGGCCAGGTAAGTGAGCCCGTTGAAACCGAGTTTGGTGTGCACTTGATTCGCCTGGATTCCTTTACGATTCAAAGACCAGACTTCGCCACTCAGCGTGAAGCTATTATTAATCGCTTGGCGCGAGAACGTGTTCGCTTGGATTTTGCCGTTGCTGTTGAGCAGATGGCTAACATTGCTTTTACCAGTGATGATTTAACCGAACTGGCTTCAGCTTATGATCTGACTATTCGTCAGTCAGACTGGTTTACTCAGGATCAGGCGCGAGCTGGTGTTGCGGCCTATGCCGATGCCAGGGCTGCAGCCTTTTCATCGCAGGTGCGTCAGGGTGAAAACTCAGATGTGATTGTGGTTAACGATGAGCGCGCCATTGTGTTGCGTGAGTTGCAACGCGAGGAGGCAAGTGTACAGCCATTGGATCAGGTGCGTGATGGCATCGTGGACAGCTTGCGAGCTCAACAGGAGCGTGAATTAACTCGTGCGGCGGCCGAAGAGCTTAAATCTCAGCTTGAATCCGGTGATGATCTTGAACTGGATTGGCGTCTAGCTGAGAACTATGGTCGCCAAGATTTTAGTGAAGATTTTGCTCTGTCGCATTTCGTCTTTTCCATGACACCTCCAATCCAAGGTCAAACGTCTTTGGGCGTTACTTCTGTGACCAATCAAGGCTTTGCTCTAGTGGAGTTGTTGGCGGTTAATACGCCGGAACTGTCCCAAGAACAGCTAGCTGAGAGAGGCCCAGAAGTGTCTGCCAATCACGCAAATAGTGCCTTCCAGGCCTGGTTCATTGATATGCGAAGTAATGCTCGGATACGCGATCGAATTTTAAATTAATTCTATTTGCTTCAGAGCAGCCAAGGCTGCTCTTTTTTTTGGCACCATCACTATTAGCCGGCGTTTGAGGGTTGTTAATGTCTGATCTGATTGATCTAAAGCTGTTTATCTTTGATGTGGATGGCGTTCTTACCGACGGCAGTCTGTACTACGGCCCTGAAGGTGAGCAGGTTAAGTGTTTTAATGTCAAAGACGGCGTGGCCTTTAAGCTCTGGCCTGAGCTAGGGGCTCAGGTGGCGGTAATCAGTGCCAAGCAAAGTCCTATGTTGGTCAAACGTTTGACCGACCTAAGGGTGGTGCACCAAGCCTTGGGCTGCGCTGATAAGGTCTCGGCGGCAGACCTCATTCGTCAGCAGTTGGGATTGCAGTGGCAGCAGGTCGCTTTTGTGGGTGATGACTGCATTGACTTGCCTTTGTTGCGCTTGGTGGGTGCTAGTGTTTGCCCTAGCGATGCCCATGAGTATGTGCGTTCACAGGTGGATATGGTGATGCCAGTGGCTGGCGGCAAAGGAGTGGCTAGGTTGTTGTTGGATCTGTGGCTAAAGGCCTTGGGTAAATACCCGCAGGCCTATGAGCGCGCGACCCAAGCCAGCTTTGAGCCGGCTCAGCCCTAGTTTAATTACCAGTATCCAGTTCGGGCTGTGATTTGATCAGCTGATCCAAGTCTTTCATCTGCTGTAAGAAGGGCTTGAGCTTGCTTAACGGCAGGGCGCTTGGGCCGTCGCAGAGCGCAGCGTTGGGATTAGGATGTGCTTCCAAAAACAGGCCAGCGATCTTTTGCGACAACCCAGCCTTGGCCAGTTCTGTGA
Organism: Saccharospirillaceae bacterium; assembly: GCA_007116635.1. GTDB lineage: Bacteria > Pseudomonadota > Gammaproteobacteria > Pseudomonadales > Natronospirillaceae > SKIB01. Next base: position 1,931 of record SKIB01000072.1, on the reverse strand, counting down.
CCTGGCTTCGGCGGCCATCGGCGCTGTCAGAGCGAGCACCTGGCATTTGCAGGGCGTGGGTAACATCAAAGATCACGGGCTGGCCTGTTTGCTTCATCAAACCAAAGCCCAGCATGTCTACCACCAGATTGTTGTAGCCGAAGCAACTACCGCGCTCACAGAAGATGATCTTATCATTGCCTGCCTCTTGGCACTTGCGCAGAATGTGAGCCATTTCTTGCGGCGCTAGGAATTGCGCTTTTTTCACATTGATCACGGCACCGGTTTTGGCCATGGCCACCACCAGATCGGTTTGGCGTGACAAAAAGGCTGGCAACTGAATGACATCCGCAATCTGAGCGCAAGGCTCGGCTTGCCAGGGTTCGTGTACATCGGTGATCACAGGGATACCGAATGTATCCTTGATCTGCTGCAGGATTTGCAGGCCTTTTTCCAAGCCTGGGCCGCGAAAAGAGTTAATGCTGCTGCGATTGGCCTTGTCAAAGGAGGCTTTAAAAATATAAGGAATGCCCAGTTCTCTGGTAATATCCACATACTGCTCAGCAATCTCGAGTGCCATAGTGGCAGACTCCAGCACATTCATGCCGCCAAAGAGGGCGAACGGGCTGTCGTTGCTGATCGACAAGTTTTGGATGTTAATAATTTTCTGTGTCATGGCGGTTCCTGTCATGGCCTGTTAAGTGCGGCTATTGTAGCCCCATGTGAAGTCAGTCACCATGCTAAGTGAGCAAATTAAAACTCAGATTCAACAGGCTTATCGAGCCTATCTGTCTTCTAAAGGCTATCGTGCACGCCAAGGCCAGATGCAATTGATTGCTCATGCGGCCCGTGAGTTGACTCAAGAACAGCGTATTGCAGTGGCCGAAGCAGGAACGGGAACGGGCAAAACCCTGGCCTATTTGTTGGCAGGATATTTTGCTGCTCAGGCCCGTGAAAAAACCCTGGTCATCAGCACCGCCACTCTTGCGCTGCAAGAGCAGTTGGTCCTGAGAGACATTCCTGATTTTATCAAGGCCACTGGTATTGAGCTTAATTATCAATTGGCCAAGGGGCGGGGGCGCTACCTCTGTTTGAGTCGATTGGAATTGACCCTAGACGAAGAATTACAAGCCCTGAGCTATTTGCAATCCTCGTTAGACCTTGAGCCAGAGCAGCGTAAGGGGGCAGAGGCCAAGGTGGTGGAACTGCAACAATACATGCAGGATTATGCTCAGGGGCGCTGGAATGGTGAGCTGGACTCATTGCCGCAGCCCCCCAAGCCTGAGCAGCTAGCACAAATGACCGCCAGCCACCGCCAATGTAGCCAAAGACGTTGCCAGCATTTCGATAGCTGTGCCTTTTATCGCGCCCGTGCTAAGCTAGAAAAAGCGCAACTGATCGTGGTCAATCACGATCTGCTGTTGTCGGACCTAGCCCTAGGTGGCGGTGTGGTGCTGCCAGCACCAGATGACTGCCTGCATATCCTTGATGAGGGTCATCATCTGCCGGATAAGGCGCTGGATCACTTTGCTGGTGAATGGCATCTGGATTCTTTCATTGAGGGTGCCAGTGCCTGGCAAAAACGCTTGGAGCAGCTCAAGCTGGATACCCTGGTTTTGGATCTCAGTTCCGAGGTCACCGAACTGCAGTCCCATGTCTCGAATTTGCAGCAACAGGGTCAGTTCTTGCGCACTTACCTGCAGCAGCGTTTTGCCCTAAGTCAGGGGCAGCGGCATCGCTTTGTCATGGGGCAAATCGATGACGAATTGCTGACCCTGTTGCAGCCCAGTTTGCAAAGTTTGCAGCTGTTAGTGCCCTTGGTAGACAAGGTGCAGCGCGCTCTATTGGCCAGCATTAAGGAGCAATCTCAGTTGATTGATAAATCCCTAGTGGAGCTTTGACATCAACAGCTTGGCATTTTTCTGCTGCCCTATGAGTCGGCCTTGCAACTG
>SKIB01000069.1 GCA_007116635.1 Saccharospirillaceae bacterium | reverse complement strand
TGGCCAAGTTAAATATTGAATCCAGCTTTGTTAATGGCATGCGGGTGACCACCCATGAAACCATGGATGTGGTGCAAATGGTGCTTGGTGGTCTGGTGAACAAGCAGATTGTTAGCCTGATTAATAATCACGGTGGCAAGGCGGTGGGTTTGACCGGTAAGGACGGAAATCTGATCCGAGCTCGTAGACTGACCATCAGTCAAAAACTGGAGGGCATGGACAGTCCTGAAATCATCGACATCGGTCAGGTGGGCGAGGTTGAGCAGATAGATACCTCGGTTTTGGACCTGATGCTGTCCTCAGACATCATTCCAGTGATTGCACCTGTGGGCGTTGGCCACGACGGTGCTTCTTATAACATTAATGCCGATCTGGTGGCAGGTAAGATTGCCGAAGCCCTAAAAGCGGAAAAGCTGATGTTATTGACCAACATTCCCGGTCTGATGAATAAAGAAGGGCAGGTGCTCACGGGCCTGTCCACCGCTCAGGTAGACGCCCTGATTGCCGACGGCACCATCTATGGTGGCATGCTGCCCAAAATCCGCTGCGCGCTGGATGCCGTGGCTGGCGGTGTTACCTCAGCACACATCATCGATGGTCGGGTAGCGCACGCCAGTCTGTTGGAAATCTTCTCAGATGAAGGGGTTGGCACCCTGATCACGCAATAAAGGGGGTCGCATGGCGAACGAGCAAAAAACAGATCGCAGACAGCAGATACTCGAGGCCTTGGTGTTGATGCTTGAGCAGGACCCGGGTGCAAGAATCACAACGGCCAAGTTAGCCAAGGCCGTTGGCGTGTCTGAAGCCGCGCTCTATCGCCATTTTCCCAGTAAGGCTCGGATGTACGAGGGCATTATTGATTTCATTGAGCAGTCCATCTTTGGCCAATTCAATCAGATCCGCTCAAAGAACGACCGAGCCTTGGATAGGGTGTCACGCATGATGCTGTTCTTGTTGGCCTTTGCCGAGCGCAATCCTGGCATTTGTCGCCTATTGACAGGGGATGTGCTATCGGGCGAGGTGCCAAGGTTGCATGAGCGCATTGAAAAACTGTTTGACCGAGTGCAGTTGCACTTCAAACAGGTGTTGCAAGAAGCCATGATGCAGGATGAAACTCGACAGCTAGCGCCCTTGCCTGCGGCCAATTTGTTGCTGGCCATTGTCGAGGGTCGGATCTCGCAATTTGTCCGTTCGCATTTCAATCCAGCCTATAAGCCCACCAAGCTCTGGCCTGAGCAATGGACTTCTTTGTCACACATGCTGTTTAAGTAGACTTTTGCCGACCACTTCTTGATCTAGGTTAAGGCTTTAGTTGAGTAACTGCGGATAATGACTCATGGAGAGGAGATACCCTATGTTACAAGTTACTTTGTTGTACGCCAGTCGATTTGGTCAAACCCAAGCCATTGCTCAGGCCCTTGCTGATAACCTCATAAAGTTGGGTTGGCAGGTAAACTGTCAAAATATAATGCAACAGCCTGTTCCTCCTGCGCATGGAATGCATCTACTGTTGATGCCCGTCTTTTTCGGGCAGCCTTGGCAGCAAGCAACTCAATGGTTAGCCGATCATCGTCAAAGGCTTAGTCAACCTCTGTTGGCCATGGTGTCCGTGAGCCTGAGTGCACGTAAGCAGCAGTACCGTGAGGTGACCAACAATCCTTTTTTAGCTAAGATGCGTGAGCAATTAGATCTGCCAGTGTTATTTGAAGCAGCCATTGCAGGAGCACTAGAGCTTGAACACTGTAATTGGTGGGAAAAGTTAATGCTTAAACGCATACTAGCCTTCGGGCGAGTTAATTCTAGGCTGGCTGCAAAGTTAGTCTTTACTGACTGGCAACAGGTAGAACAGTTGGCTGAAGATATTGACCAGGGTTATCGACAAATGCTGGCAAATCAATCAAAGCTACTCAGCTCTCAGTCTTAAAGTAAGCTTCAATTGCACAGCAGTAAGCTGTGAATGACTATTGAATTTCTTCGAACTGCGCCCATGATAGAGATAAGACTAATCAAAGGTGTATTATGAGCAATCCGTACAGCAAACAGGTGACAACGGCAGATTTTCAAACTGAGGTTCTACAGGCTTCCTTGCAGGTGCCTGTCTTGGTGGACTTTTGGGCAGACTGGTGTGGTCCTTGTAAAAACTTGATGCCAGTGCTGGAAAAGTTAAGTGAAGATTACGCTGGTGCATTTATTTTAGCCAAAATAAATGCCGATGAAGAGCAAATGCTCTGTGCCCAGATAGGGGTACGCTCCTTACCAACCGTGGTGTTGTTTGTCGATGGTCAGCCTGTGGATCATTTTCAGGGTGCGCTGCCAGAGTCTGAAGTCAAGGCTTTTCTTGCCAAGCATGTACAGCCTAACGATCCCAGAGCTCAGGCAATACGCTCTCATCTGCAGCAACAGCAGCATGCCTTGGCTTTGCCATTAATTGAAGAATATTGGCTGGTGAATAAACAAGCAGAAGTGGCCAGCTGGATGCTGTCGGCCTTGGTTGGCTTGGAGCGCTTTGACGAAGCCAAGCAGTGGCTGGAATCCCTGCCGGCCAACTTGCGACTTGAGCCCGAAATTGAGCAATGGGCGGCAAATATTCAAATATTATCTCAACAGCAGGACCTGCCAGAGTTGAAGCCTTTGCAGCAGGCCTATGAACAACTTGAAAATGCTGAAAATGCTGAGAACCTAGCTTTAGCATTGGCCAAGGCTAAGCAGTTCCAGTCAGCCTTTGACCTATTATTAGCAGAGTTTGCCAAGGACAAAACTCAGACGCAACTCAAAGCCTGTTTGCTGGATATGTTTAGTCAATGCAAAGACAGCACCCTAGTGAACAATACCAGGCGCAAGCTATTTAGTTTGATGCATTAATTTTCTAGACTGACTTGCCATTTTAGTCCTTTGCTCATCAAGTACTACCATGGCAAGTCACGAACATAATCAGTTAGTTGCAGCCTCGCGCTTTAAACTGGCGGTGAGAAGACCTTGAGTGGTTATCAATGGCTGCCATTACTTGTCCAGCGGCTCGGCCATCTTCCTCAGCAATGCTGGCTTGCAAGTCAGCAATTAATTCTAATAGGCGATCCATGCTTTGTTGGTAGTTTTCAACAAAAGCCTGTTGTTCGTCTTCGTTAAGCTGTTGAGTACGGAAGGGAGGGTGCTCGGCAGACAGTTCGCTGCTGACCAATAAGGCTTGAGCATGTTCAGCAGCACTTTCAAAATTGCTGGCTCGAAGCTCGAAGCTTAGATTACGCATGGCGCTACGCATGTCTTCCATATTTGCATAAAGCTCAGTATCGCGACAGGTATCCGCGGCAAAGCTAAAACTACCGATGCCAAGGCCTAAGGCCATAATTGCTAATGTCTTCTTCATATTGTGCCTCATTTGCTTGAGTGTTATTTAATAAACGAGCATGGACATTGTACGCAGAGAAGTACCTCTAAGTTGGCTAAATGAACAAAAACTAATATCTTAGTTAATGGGGCCAATATCAAGGTAGGGAGAGGCATCCAAGTCTTCGGCGTCCATCATGCTGGCAACCTTGTTTAGTGAAGCTAGGATTTGATATTGCTCCCACTCGGGAAGTGCGTCAAAGCGTTGGCTAAAAGCCTGCTGAAAGGGCTGTGGCGCATGCTGTATGCATTCTTCGCCCTTAGCGGTTAACTGTAAACACAGACGCCTTTTATCTAGATTACTACGAATGCGTTGAACAAGGTCTCGTGCTTGCAGTCGATCAAGAATATTGCTGACCGTGGCCTGGCTAAGGTTGACCTTGGTGGCCACCCAGTTAACAGAAGCATCAGGCTGTTGATGAATGGCCTGAAGAACCAGTAACTGGGGCGTGGTCAGGCCAGTTTTACGGCCTTGGCGCTTGGAATGCAGGTCCGTTGCCCTAATGATTCGTCTTAGGGCACGCAGCACTTCTGATTGACGTTCTGTCATCTTAGCCACGCATGTGGTCGAAGAATTCACCATTGGTTTTTGATTGCTTGAGTCGGTCAATTAAAAATTCTACTGCAGGTGTATCGTCCATATCAGCTAATAAACGACGTAAAATCCATAGTCGTTGTAAATCAAGATCATCAATTAGCATGTCTTCTCGACGTGTGCCAGAGCGACGTACATTGATGGCTGGGAAGACGCGCTTCTCAGCAATGCGGCGATCGAGATGGACCTCCATATTGCCTGTGCCCTTGAACTCTTCATAGATCACTTCATCCATTTTGGAGCCTGTGTCTACTAGGGCGGTAGCAATAATGGTAAGAGAACCGCCCTCTTCGATGTTACGGGCCGCACCAAAGAAGCGCTTAGGACGCTCCAGAGCGTTGGCGTCCACACCACCAGTGAGCACCTTACCAGAGCTTGGCTGAACGGTATTGTACGCTCTGGCTAGGCGGGTAATGGAATCCAGTAGAATAACGACATCTTTTTTATGCTCAACAAGACGTCTAGCCTTCTCGATTACCATTTCAGCAACCTGTACGTGGCGCGTAGGCGGTTCGTCAAAGGTTGAGGCTACCACTTCCCCGCGAACAGAACGTTGCATGTCCGTTACTTCTTCTGGGCGCTCATCAATTAACAGTACGATCAGATGACACTCAGGGTTGTTGCGAGTGATGGACTGGGCAACATGCTGTAGCATTAGGGTCTTACCCGCTTTTGGCGGAGAAACGATTAGGCCGCGCTGCCCTTTACCAATGGGGGCGATCAAATCGAGAATCCGACCCGACAGATCCTCAGTGGTGCCATTGCCTGCTTCAAGAACTAATTGCTCATCTGGAAAGAGTGGAGTTAGGTTTTCGAAGAGAATTTTATTGCGTTTTTGGTCATTGCTTTCAAAGTTAATGGTATCAACCTTGAGTAGAGCAAAGTAACGTTCGCCGTCTTTGGGTGGGCGGATCTTACCAGCAATGGTATCACCCGTTCGTAGGTTAAAACGCCGAATTTGGCTGGGAGAGACATAAATGTCGTCTGGTCCAGCTAGATAGGAGCTATTGGCTGAGCGCAAAAAGCCAAAGCCGTCCTGCAAAATTTCAAGTACCCCGTCGCCATAAATATCTTCACCGCCTTTGGCGTGCTTTTTTAAGATGGCAAAAATTAGGTCTTGTTTGCGAGAGCGGTTAATGTTTTCTATGCCTATGCTTTGGGCAAGGTCAAAAAGCTCGGCTACCGGTTTGGTCTTAAGATCGCTAAGGTTCATAGGTGACAGATGTGTTTCCAAAGAATAGTGAAGAGGATTGGTACAAAGAGGATTCAGGTAGGACGCAGGTCGTGCGTTAAGTGTTGCAAACTATAGCTGGGTTATTGCCTGCTGTCTAGTGATTGCATAAAAAACAGGCGGCTAACTTGATAAAGTACTGGGCTGAGTCCAATGTCATGAATCTGGTTCATAGCTGGAACCGCTATCAGAGGCAGCGGTTCCCGCTAAGAGGTTATTACAGATTGGTGTCAATGAACTCAACCAACTGAGATTTGGTTAAGGCGCCAACCTTGGTGGCTGCAACTTCACCGCCTTTAAATATCATTAGGGTTGGGATGCCGCGAATACCATATTTAGGAGGGGTATTCTGGTTGTCATCGATGTTTAGCTTGGCCACAACAAGGCGATCAGAATACTGTTCGGCAATCTCTTCTAATACTGGTGCAATCATTTTGCATGGCCCACACCAAGGAGCCCAGTAGTCAACCAATACTGGTAGTTCAGATTTTAATACCTCAGCTTCAAAGCTGTTGTCGCTAATGTTACGAATTAATTCACTCATTTGTGTGTCCCGTTTGATGGTTGTTGCTTACAAGATAGGGGGTTAATCAAATTTTACAAGGGTTTGTCTGCTAACTTTTTTGCTGCCCAGGGGGCAAAATAGCTCAAAATGGCATCGGCACCGGCGCGCTTGAACGCCAATAGAGATTCAATAATGGCTGCCTCGGTGATGATCTGTTGTTCAAGGCCTAGGGCTAGCATGCTGTATTCGCCGCTAACTTGATAGGCAAAGGTAGGTACTTGGAACTGATTTTTGACTCGCCATAACACATCTAGGTATGGCATGCCGGGCTTGACCATTAACATATCAGCCCCTTCTTCTAAATCAAGCCGGGCCTCTTGAATGGCCTCCTGAGTGTTAGCAGGATCCATCTGGTAGCTTGCTTTGCTTGCGCCTTTAAGTTGTCCTGCACTGCCAACAGCATCGCGAAACGGGCCATAAAAGGCAGAGGCATACTTAACGGCATAGGATAAAAGTTGGCAGTTGATAAAACCATGTTGCTCAAGCAGTGCTCGAATATGGCCAATACGGCCATCCATCATATCGCTAGGTGCTAGCACCTGAGCACCAGCCTGAGCATAGCAGAGCGCTTGTTTGCCAAGAGCCGTCAGGGTTAGGTCGTTATCAATTTCACCTGCCTCATTGAGTATGCCGTCTTGTCCATGACTGGTGTATGGATCTAAGGCAACATCAGCAATGATGCCTAGCTCGGGAAGTTGTTGGCGTATCGTGCGGATGCTGGTTGCCATCAAACCCTGGTCATGCCATGCCGCTTCCGCTGTTGGGCCTTTGTCGCTAGCCTCAACTACTGGGAAAAGAGCAATGGCAGGTATGCCTAGCCGTTGTGCTTGTGCCAGTTCAGGCATTAGCAAGTCAAGGCTCATGCGCTCGACACCAGGCATGCTGCTGATGGCTTCACGTTTGTTGCTTCCAGGCAAAACAAAAACGGGCCAAATCAGATCGGCAGCAGACAATCGTGTTTCGCGTACTAGGTTTCGACTGAAGGCTTGCATTCTGGTGCGCCTTAAACGGGTTTGAGGAAACTTTCGCATGCAATACTCCTAAAAAATGGAACTTGGGTCTGGTAGGCTGGAGTCATCCAGTCTGTCGCCCTGTCCTGATTCACGACTGGGTGACAGCTCCTCAAAGAAAACTTCGTTGTAGCTGTTTTCGGCGTTACTGGGTAAACCAGTACGACGATCTATCCTGATTTGGGTTAGGCCTGCAGGCATTTCTAATGGATCTTCCTCTACATTTACCAAGGCCTGGCTCATAAAGTTTGTCCAAACGGGCAGGGCTGCTCGGCCGCCGAACTCACCTGTGCCTAGGGTTTGTGGGTTATCAAAGCCGATCCAAACTGTGGCGGCAAGGTTGGGCTGGTAGCCACTAAACCAGGCGTCCACGTTATCATTGGTGGAACCAGTTTTGCCTGCAAGATCTGATCGGTTGAGGATACGAGCACTGGTGGCTGTGCCAACATTGATAACATCGCGCAGCATGGAGTTCATGACAAAAGCCGTTCTGGGCTCAACAGTAACAGGGGCCGGATTGGAGCAGTTGCGACAAGCCCGAGGGTGGTTTTGTTGGTACAGTAAATAGCCCTGGGCATCCTCAATACGTTCTACTAGCCAAGCATCAACCAGATGGCCTTGATTGGCAAAGGTGGCAGTGGCTCGATTGAGGTCTAAAGGTGTAGTGACGTTAGAACCAAGCACCAAGGAGTAACCGGGTGTTATGGCGTCAGGGTCAAAGCCAAAACGAGTAAGGTAGTCGATGGTATAGTTAATGCCAATATCATCAAGGATGCGAACTGCCGCTGCGTTGCGTGATTGATACAGGGCTTGACGCATGGTGATGGGGCCAAGGTAGCGATCACCAGTGTTTCTGGGTCGCCAAACACCATCGGCAAGGCTATCGTCAGCAAAAATGATGGGAGCGTCGTTAACAATGCTGCCAGCACTCCAGTTACTTTCAAGTGCAGCGGCAAAAATAAAGGGTTTAATGGTGGATCCGGGCTGTCTTTGGGCTTGCAGAGCACGGTTAAATTGGTTGAGACGGTAATCATAGCCACCAACTAGGGCTCGAACAGCCCCAGTTTGCGGGTCCATGGCTACAAGAGCGCCCTGTGCTCTGGGTAGTTGGCTTAATTGCCAACCTCGGTCAGTTGCCCGAATTCGTACTAGATCACCAGGCTGTACGACCTGGCCTGGTCGTTCGGGACGCGGCCCCATGCTGTTGGCATTGTTGTGACGTCTAGCCCAGCGCCAGCCTGCTTCGTCAATGGTTACTGTGCCCTCTGTGGTTAAGACGGTGAAGTCACTGCTGCCAACTTCTAGTACTAAGGCATTGGTTAGCATCGCGGCCCGGGGAAAAGAGTTTAAGGCCTGTAGTCGCTGTGCCTCGCTACTGTCGTTTAGGTCAATCATGTCAACAGGGCCAAAGTACCCATGCCGTTCGCTGTACTCTAGAAGGCCTAGTCGTAATGATTCATTTGCGGCTCGCTGCTGCAGGCTGTCAATGCTGGTATGTACCCTTAGACCCAGGCTGTAAATTTCATGCTCTTGATACTGCTCAAGCAGTTGTAATCGAATCATTTCACCTACATAGCTAGCCTCAAGTGAGTTTTGCGTTCTTGGGCGCTGACTGTTGATGGGTTCGGCCTTGGCCTGGGCATGGCGGAACTCACTGATATGGCCAAGGTCGAGCATTCGATCAAGAACTTGATTACGTCGCCGCTCGGCTCGAGTGGCATTGGTGAATGGGTTGGCTGCAGACGGGGCTTGGTCTAACCCTGCTAACATGGCCAGTTCGCCAAGTGACAACTGATCGAGGTCGCGACCAAAATACACCCTAGAGGCAGCCTGAATGCCGTAGGCACGATGTCCTAGAAAATGCTTATTGGCATAGAGTTCGAAAATCTCTTCTTTGGACAGTTCGCGCTCAAGCTGGAGAGCTAGGAAAATTTCAGTGAATTTACGGGTGAAGGTCTGCTCTTGGTTGAGGAAAAAGTTACGTGCAACTTGCTGGGTTAGGGTGGAGCCTCCCCCCGCATTAACACCTCGAACAAAACCAAGGGCTGCACGGCTAAAGCCGACTGGGTCCATACCGAAGTGTTCTTCAAAGCGGTTGTCCTCGATGGCGGTAAGTGCTTTCACAAAATCATTAGGAATTTGATCAAAGCGAACAGGCTGGCGTCTTTCATTGCCATACTCTGCAATAAGGTCACCGTTGCGACTAAAAATACGCAAAGGAATTTCCAGCGGCATTTCTCGAATTTCTTCTACTGCTGGTAGGCTTGGGATCAAATATAGACCTACAGCAGAGCAGACCATCAGGAAGCCGCAGACTGAAAAAAGAACTAAAAGTGTGAATTCACGCAGAATTTTGACAATGATCATGCTAAGTCAGTAAAAAAATGTTGTTTAAGTATAAAGAAAACTGAGTTTAGGCGCACCTTAGTCTTGACCTAGGTATGCAGGGGTTCGTAATCTAGTCGACTGATAAGAGGAATAATACAACAAAGGGCGGGACACAAGGTGCTGTTCAAAAAGAAAAACAAGCTAATGATAGGCGTTGATATCAGTTCGACCTCTATCAAGATGCTTGAGTTGAGTCGTAGCGGTTCAGGTTACCGCGTCGAAAGCTACGCTGTAGAACCCTTGTTAGAGGGCGCAGTTAACGAAAAAACCATTCGTGATGAACAAATGGTGGGTCGTGTAGTGGCAAAACTCAAGCAACGAACCAGAACCAAACTCTCTCACGCGGCCGTTGCCGTTGCCGGCTCAGCGGTCATCAGTAAGATCATTGATGTGCAGCCAATGGATGATGAGGATGAGCTGGAAGCCTATATCGAGAGTGAGGCAGAACAGTACATTCCTTTTGCTCGAGAAGAGGTTGCCCTAGATTATTACTTGATTGGGCCTTCGCCCAGTAACCCTGATATGTATCAGGTCTATCTTGCTGCTTGCAAGCAAGATGATGTTGATGCCCGGACAGACGCACTTAAGCTTGGTGGGCTGCAGGTACAGGACGTAGATCTTGAGTCTTTAGCAATTGAACGCGCCTTCCGGATGGTGGCCCCACAGTTGGGCAATACAGGTCTGGCTGAAGACGACCTTGTGGCTGTGGTCGATATTGGCCATACCAACATGACCATTAATGTGCTCCGCGGTGGTCAAATCATTTATACAAGGGATCAAGCCTTTGGTGGCGCTCAGCTCACTCAAGAAATAATGCGCACCTATGGCATGAGCCACTCAGAAGCAGGCCTGGCAAAGAAGCAGCCTGCTAATTTGCCAGCTGATTATGAGTCTGAGATATTGCTGCCCTTTATGGACTCATTGATTCAGCAAATTCAGCGCTCATTCCAATATTTTTATGCCTCTAATGGCAGTTCTTCTAATGAGATGAGTCTGCTGGTCATTGCAGGAGGTACGGCATGCTTACCGGGGCTGGCGGATTTGATTCAAGAGAAACTTGGCACTCGTACCCTATTGGCCAACCCATTTGCCAATATGCAGGTGTCGAATAAGGTTAACCTTGCCAATCTAACCAATGATGCCCCGGCGCTAATGATTGCATGTGGCTTGGCGATGAGGAGCTTTGAAGATGGCAAATATTAACCTAAGGCCTTGGCGTGAAGAACGTCGCAAGAGGCGGAATCAAGAGTTTATCCTGCTGCTAGTGGTTTTTTTGCTGCTGGTGGGTGGTGGAAGTTTTTACTGGGTTCATAGCAAGACTCAGGCCATTGAAAATCAACAAGCCAGGAATCAATTTTTACGCCAAGAGATTGCGCAGAAAGACACAGCCTTGGAGTCTATCAGGGAACTGCAAGAAGAAATTAACCAGTTTGTAGAGCGTATGGCTGTCATCCAGGATCTGCAAGATCGTCGACCATTGCCTGTTATGGTTTTGGATGCCCTGGTGGCCGTGGTAACAGACCAGCCAGAAAATATTGGTGGTAACACTAATGCTTCTGCAGCTGAACTGGGTGAGCAGTTATTCACTTTGGCTTTGCCGGACGGCATCTATCTTGAGAATGTGGAGCTGCGAGGCAGAAACTTAACTATCTCAGGTGTTGCAGAACGCTCGACAGAAATATCAAGACTGTTACGTAATCTTGGTCGTTCGCCTATCTTTATCAATACCGATCTGCGTCAGCAAGTTGGTATCGATGGCCCAGCCGGACAAACTGGTCAGCGCTTCGTCATTACCACTACTGTGCGCCCACCTCGGACGGAGGCCAGTGATTCATGAAGAAAAATAAACTAGCGGATTTCTTTGCTGGGTTCAGCAAGTTCGATATTAATGACCCTCAGTTTGAACGAATTGGTTCATGGCCTGGGGTTGTTAAGCTAACCTTGCTAGCACTTCTGGCACTTATCATTGTTGGTGCTACCGGCCACTTTGTGATTAGTGACAAGAATGAACAACTTGAGCGCGTTCAGGAAGAAGAAAATCGTCTACGTGCTGAGTATCGATCTAAAGCTAACCAGGTTGCCAATCTTGAAGTGCTGCAGCAGCAAAGAGCAGAATTAGCAGAGCGCTTTGAAATTTTGCGCGCCCAATTGCCTACTGACCAGCAGCTGCCAGACCTTTTTGAAGCCATCAATATTCAGGCACAACAGAGCGGTTTAGAGATTGAACGCAGTATTTGGGGCAATGAAGTGAATGAAGAACTTTTTGTTCAGCGTCCCATCGATATGGTGGTTACCGGCGGTTATCATCAGTTGGGTAATTTTGTAAGCGGCGTGGCTTCTCTGGCACGAATTGTAACCGTGCATGACTTCACGATTTCTCGTAATGGTTCGCCAGCACGAAACGCCAGCACGGTGCCTTTGCGTATGCAGTTGCAAATTCGTACCTATCGCTATCGTGAACAGGACAACTAAGGGGTCAAACAGATGAAATTTAAAAGCATTGCTTTGCTTGCCCTGGGTCTTTCTTTAGCTGCCTGCCAACAAAGCAACAACCTTGAAGATCTGCGCCAGTTTGTACGCGAAGTGGATGCTCAGGCCGCACCTAGAGTATCTCCCTTGCCAGAGTTTGTTGAGCCGATAACCTATGTTTATCAAAACTCAACATTGCGTCCACCTTTCACGCCCCTGGTGACGGTGGATGATCAAATTCGCCAACTACAGTCTCTCAATATTAGGCCAGATATGACAAGGCCAAGGGAGCCACTTGAAAGCTATCGCTTGGAAGATCTGGTGTTGTCGGGTACAGTGCGCAGAGAATCAGGTGCATTAAATGCCTGGGTGCGTGATCCTTCGGGTATCATTCATCGGGTGCGTGTCGGTAATTATTTAGGGCAAAATCACGGCAGGATTGACCGGGTAACCAGTGATCGCATTGATTTGACTGAAATAGTGCCAATAGGGGACGGTGGTTGGATGACTCGGCCACAAACAATAACTATCCAGGATTAAACTAAGGGGATTGCGGTGATGATTGCAATAACAATGAAAAAAACAGTTCGTGTATTGAGCTGGCTGCTGGTAGCTGTTTTTTTTGCTTCCTCGGCCATGGCATCTAAAATTACTGCGGTTGATTTCAGCTCTCTTCCAGGTGGACAGGTAGCTGCAACCTTTACTTTTGATGGTCCTATTTCCGACCCGAGAAGCTATGGTATTGAATCGCCAGCGCGTATTTCCATTGACCTGCAAAATGTCACCAGTGGTTTGGATGAGCGTTATCTTCAGGTTGGTCAGGGCAATGTGCGAACCGCAACCGTAGTGACGGCAGGTGATATAACACGCATTATATTTAGCCTCAACAGCCTGACCCCCTATGAAATAGACCGTCGTGGCAATACCATGCGAGTGGTTATTGGTGCACCAACCAGTGGCGGGCAGTCAGTGGTGCGTCAAGAGCCAGCTGAAGCACCTAGTGTTCGTACTAATAACGTTAGTACAGGCCCACGTGAAGTGTCCGATATTGACTTCCGTCGTGGTAGCAATGGTGAAGCTCGAGTATTAATTCGTTTCAGCGACAGCGGTGCTAATGCGCGAGTTGATGACCGAGGAAACCGAGTGGTGCTCAATGTTGACGGTTACCGTTTGCCAAGTCAGTTGCAGCGTCGCTTAGACGTAGGTGACTTCGGTACCCCTGTGAACTTCATCAACGCCCAGCAAGATGGCCAGGATACACAAATTTCACTTGAAACTCAGGGCAACTATGACTTGCTGCTGTATCAGGTAGACAGCGTATTAACGGTAGAACTGAAGCCCCTAACCAGTGCTGAGGCTGCTGCATTGCGCGATCAGGAGTTTCCTTTCACCGGTGAGCCTTTATCGCTTAATTTCCAAGACATTGAAGTGCGTTCGGTGCTACAGCTGATTGCTGATTTCACCGGTCAAAACCTTGTTGCTAGCGATAGCGTCACTGGTAGCATGGCATTGCGTTTGGACTCAGTCCCTTGGGACCAGGCGCTCGACATCGTATTGCGCACTAATGGTTTGGATAAAAGACAGTCTGGTAACGTACTCTTTGTTGCTCCAGCCCAAGAACTTGCTGATCGTGAGCGTTTGGAGTTGGAAACCAGTCGTCAGATTGAAGAGTTGGCACCATTACAGACAGCCTTCCTCCAGGTTAACTATGCCAAGGCAGTAGACCTTGTGGATATTTTCCAGGGTGAGATGCCAGGTATGCTGTCTGAGCGTGGTAGCATCAGTGCCGATCCAAGAACAAACACCCTGTTGGTCAATGATACAGCCATGAACATTGATCGTGTTCGTGAGGCTCTATTGGTGTTTGATGTGCCGGTACGTCAGGTGCAGATCGAAGCTCGAATCGTAGTTGCTCGATCGGATGTAGGTAAGCAGCTTGGTGTACGCTGGGGTGGCGGTGCCGAAGTGAACCGTAATCCTACTGTGCGCCTGTCTGGCAACAGAGAAGGCCTGTCAGAAGGTCGTACAGGCTCTGATACCAATAACTTTAGTGTTCCAGGGCAAATGGGTGTTAACCTCCCAGTTGAAGGTAATACCTCCAGCTTTGCCATTGGTGTGACCGCATTGGATTATGTCTTGGACTTTGAATTGTCGGCCTTGGAAAGCAGTGGTAAGGCTGAGATTGTGTCAAGACCCAAGATTGTAACCTCTGATGGTCGTATGGCTAAGGTTGCGTCTGGTACTGAAATTCCATATGCCAGTGCTGATGGCATTGAGTTCCGTGATGCAACTCTGTCATTAGAGGTTCAGCCCTTCATTACACCGGATAACCGCATCATTATGGATTTGGTGGTAACCCAGGATTCAGTGGGTGAAGTGCGCAACAACCTGTTAACCATCGACAAGAACCAGCTTCAGACTCAGGTCTTGGCTGAAAATGGCAGCACTATTGTATTGGGTGGTGTATTCCGTAATTCTGAAGTGACTCGAGTCGAGAAGACGCCATTATTGGGTGATATTCCAGTATTGGGAGCCTTGTTCCGTCGTAATCTGTCGGCTATTGAGAAGAATGAGCTGTTGATCTTCATCACTCCAACCCTGATTGATGAGTCCTTAACGAGAAGTAGATGATTCCACGCACTACCGTCGTTTTGCTCGGCCCCATGGGGGCCGGCAAGACCACCATTGGCAGGTTATTGGCTCAGCGCCTCAACCTGCCTTTTTTTGATTCGGATAAAGAAATTGAGCAACGTTGTGGTGCTAGCATCCCTTGGATCTTTGATATTGAAGGCGAGGCTGGTTTTCGTGAGCGAGAGACCGAGGCATTACAAACACTGCTGGCTAACCCGGCCTGTGTTTTGGCCACGGGTGGCGGTATTGTAAAAATGGCGCGTAATCGCGACCTATTAAAGCAGGCCAAAGTCCCTTGCGTATATCTTAGAACCAGTGTGGCTACTCAGTTGGCTCGCACAGCGCAAGACAAAAATCGGCCATTGTTACAGCAAGATGATCCTGAGCTGGTGTTGACTCAGTTATTGGCAGAACGGGAGCCCTTCTATCAAGACTTGTCAGCCATTCAGGTGCATACAGATTTGATTAATCCAGTTGAGATAGTGGCGCAGATTATGACACAGTTGGAGTCGTTATGAAGCAACTCATAGTGGAACTAGGTGAACGAAGTTATCCGATCATGATTGGAGCCGGAGTCTTAAATCAGGCTGCAGAGCTGCTAAGTAAACACCTGCCGGGCAAGCAGGTTATGGTGGTAAGCAATCCTAACGTGGCAGAGCAGTATGGATACCTCAAGCCCTTGTTGTCCCAGTTGGTTGGTAAAGAGGTGAGCTATCACTTGTTTCCTGATGGCGAGGAGTATAAAACACAGCAGCAAATCGACCAGCTTTATGCTCAACTCCTTCAAAATAAGCACAGTCGCAATACCAGTCTGATTGCACTTGGCGGTGGCGTGGTCGGCGATATGACAGGCTACGCCAGTGCTTGCTACCAACGTGGTGTTAATTTTATTCAGGTTCCAACTACCTTGCTGTCTCAGGTAGATAGCAGCGTCGGTGGTAAAACCGGCATTAATCACCCTCTGGGTAAAAATATGATCGGAGCCTTTAAACAGCCTGGGTTGGTGCTGATTGATACACAGGTGTTGCACAGCCTTCCGGCGAGGGAGCTCAGTGCCGGCCTTGCTGAGGTGGTGAAATATGGACTGATTTATGATGCTGAGTTTTTTGCTTGGCTTGAACAGCAGGCAGAGGCATTAATGGCCATGGATGATCAAGCCTTGGCCTATGCCATAGAGCGTTGCTGTGCCATTAAGGCTGAGGTGGTGGCCCAGGATGAAACTGAACAGGGCATACGCGCTTGGCTTAATTTGGGTCATACCTTTGGTCATGCCATTGAAGCCAGCATGGGCTATGGCACTTGGCTGCATGGCGAGGCCGTTGCCGCTGGTACGGTGATGGCCCTAGACCTGTCTGTACGTTTGGGCATGCTGCCGTCTGAGGCACTGGAGCGCACCAAGCTACTGCTTCAGCGTATGAAACTACCTATTGCCGGGCCTGCGGAACTCAGTGCCGAGCAGTATTTGCCGAAAATGGCGGTCGATAAAAAGAATGTCGACGGCAACATCCGATTGGTGCTGTTAGAGCAATTGGGGCGTGCATGTTTGCGTTCTGCTGTGGATAACGAGCTGCTGTTGCAGGTGATTAGGGATAATACGGGAGCCTAGGCTATGGCATTGGATTATCTGGATTACTATGGTTTAGAACGAGACCCCTTTGAACAGGAAATATTTGTACCCATTGCAGGTAGGGGCGCTGTTCTTGATCAGGCTGTTCAATTGCTAAGCTTTAGCCAGATGATTCCTCTAATCCAAGGCCCTATTGGCAGCGGCAGAACAGCAATGCTGAAAGCCATTGCCAGTCAGTTACCTAGGGATCGTAATTATTTCATTCTTTCTTGTGACCAATTTTTATTACAGGAATGTTCACTGATGTCCGCGCTAGCGGACTTGTTTGAACTAGACTCCTACGCCCATGCCTCGAAAGCGGTTCTTAATTTTATTAAGGCACAGCAAGGGCATTTAGTACTTTTGGTTGATGACTTTGATTTATTGGATCAGAGTAGTCAGCACGCCTTATTATCTTTGTTAGAACATGGTTTGGCGCTGGCCATTACAGTCTGTCAGTTGCCCAATTATGAGCTTGCAGGCCACGAGTACTTGCCTTTGCAGTTAGAGCCTATGCAGTCGCAGGATGCTCTTAATTATTTGAATCAGCATTTTTTACGCTCAGGTGTTAAGCAAGGAGTCCCCCTAGAATCTAAGTTGATTACTCGCTTTAATCAGCTAGCCCAAGGGCTACCAGGAAAGTTAAATTCCCTGGTGTCACAGCATCTTCGCTATCAGAGTAAAAAAAGCGTTAAGCAACCCTGGTTTTCGGCATTACCCAGATGGCATATCTACACCATTTTTGCCATTCTGTGTTTGGTGGTGATTAGCTTTTGGTTGCAGTTTCAGCGTCAAACACAGGATAGGGGTGAGCTACAGGCTTTGACTGAAGACTCTGAGCAACCAGTGGTTGAACCTTCTTCTGCGGTGCTGGATGCATTGCTTGAGCAGCAGCAATTGCTGGCAGATGATTGGCAGCAGGAAGAATGGCTTCACAACCCGAACCCCATTGCCGAACTACCGCAGATAGAGCAGTTGCCCGACCAGAGTGCACAGCTTGAAGACAAGGAACTAGTAGAGCCCAGAGTTAGCCAAGAGCCAGTCACCAGTTTGCGTGAGCGGCTTGAGCAGGCGCAGAGCCAGGTAGTCAGCCCGAGCCCAAGAGTTGCCAGCCCAGCTGCTGAGGCTGCCACTCCATCGCCTGTAGCCACTGCAGAAGCCGCTGTCGAGCCACAGGTAACTACCGCGCCCCAGGTGCAACAACTCTCAGGGTACCCCTGGTTAGCGGCGGTGCGGGCTGGTGAGTACAGCATTCAATTGTTTGGCAGTTGGGAGCTGGATCAAGCTCGTGGGTTTGAGCAGAACCTGTCACTCAGCCAAAACAGCGCGGTAGTGGTTACTCAGCGTGAAGGGCGGCCATGGTATGTTGTCATTGTAGGTCAGTATGCCAATCAGCTACAGGCACAGGCTGCTATTGAGGATCTGCCAGCTAATTTAAGGCAAGATGGTGCTTGGAGCCGTACATTTCGCTCCATGGGTTTACCCTAATCAAATACTGACTGGGCTATCGACTCAAGTTTTATCTCCCGTGGCCGACATCAACAGCTAGTGGTTATTTTCCGGTAGCAATCATTTTCTGGGAGTGTTGATATGAGCCAGGTTGGAGAAGATCAAACAAGTCCTAGGGTCAATGTGGGTGCTCCACAGCCCGCTCGAGGTATGAAATTTGCCCAGCGACAACTCTTGACTCTGTTGGCCTTAAATCTGCTGACAATTTTAGTTATTAGTGTTGTTATCTTTTATAATATTGTTAGTTCAGGTACGGCCGAAGTTCGTGAGAGGGCAGGACTGGTTTCCCAGTCTTATGCCGAGCAATTCAATGAATGGATGCATGCACGGACCCAGGAAGTACAGCTTTTATCACAGCTCAGTTACAGCCAAGAGGCAAAGTGGCAGGAGCTTTACCCTGTTATGGAAGCCTTGGCTCTTAGTTCACCCTATTTCGACAGCATCATTATGGTAGACGCCTCGGCAGATGCTCAGGTTGGTCTAACAGTTAATAATGGTCGTCCAGTGCGTATCAGTGATCAGCAATTAAGCTCTATGTCAGTGCCTGATCGCGAATGGTTTCAACGTGCTCGCCAGGGCAATCTGTTTATTCAGCCACCGATTGAATCCAGGGCCACAGGCAATTTGGTAGCCACCATCGCGGTTCCTGTTATGTACAATAATCAGGTGGTAGGGGTGATGACAGGTTCGGTGCGGATGAATGCCTTAATTGAAAGGGTTCAGGCCTTTGAACGTAGTCAGGGGGTAGAGATTTTTATACTTGATCAAGAGGGGGCCGCTATTAGTCCTTCTGCAAGCATTGATCAGTTAGGGCAGCCGTTACAGAGCCAGGCTGCTGACTTTGCTCGTCAGCAACAGAGTGCCGTGCAGCGTTATGCAAATGCCATTGGTAATCCAGTGGTTGGCTCTGTAAGTAACATCCCTAGCCTGGCTTGGTCCATGGTAATGGAAATTGCCACTGAACAGGCTTGGGAGAGTATCACTCAGATGTTTTGGACCCTGGTGTGGTTGTCCATTGCAGTTTTAGCCATTGCTGCGGCTGCCAGTTGGTGGCTGGTGCAGCGTCTTGAGCGAATTTTGGGTGGTGATCCGGATCATACAGCTCAGATTGTTGCAGGTGTGGCTTCAGGTAACCTGTGTCAAGAGATTCAACTCAGGCCGCAAGATAATAACAGCTTGCTTGCCGCCATCGAGCAAATGCAGCAAGGCCTGCGCAAAATGCTGGCCAACATCGGCGATTACGCCACTCAGGTTTCTGCCGCTGCCACCGAGCTAGCGCAGATCAATCAGGAGTCTGAGCAGGGTGTGGCCAAGCAAACCGACGACATTCGTGGCGCCGCCACGGCCATGACGCAAATGAGTTCTACCTTGCAAGAGGTGGCGAGCAACACCCAGCAAGCGGCTCATGAGTCCCGTGCGGCCAGCAGTAGCGCCGAACATAGTCGAGCCAAGGTGAATGAGGCAGTCAGTGCCATGAAGTCCTTGGTGACTGAGATTCAGCAGTCGGCCAGCATCATTGATCAGCTCAAGAGCAATTCCGATCAGGTGGGCGGTATCCTTGAAGTCATCGAAAGCATTGCCGAGCAAACCAACCTATTGGCGCTCAACGCCGCCATTGAAGCGGCTCGGGCTGGCGACAGTGGTCGCGGTTTTGCAGTGGTGGCCGACGAAGTGCGCAACTTGGCGGGCCGGACTAAGGAGTCCACCACCGAGATTCAGAGCAAGATTGACGGTTTGCAAAAGGGTGCCGAGCAGGCGGTGCAAGCCATGCAAGGCAGTGCTGAGGGTAGCGATCAAACCATGTCTTTGGTACAAAACATGGACCAAGCCTTGCTGGACATCATCACCAAGGTACAGACCATTGATCAGTACGCCATGCAGATTGCCAGTGCCACCGAAGAGCAAACTCAGGTGGCCCATGACATCAATCAGAACATGAACTCGATCAATGATGTGGCCGAGCAAACCCAAGAACGGGTGCAACAGTCGGCTGAAGCCAGTCGCCAGATGTCGCAACTGGCTGAGCAACTGCAATCCCTGCTGCAGGGTTTCAAGTATTGAGGTTTGGATACATAACAGGCCCCTAGGGTATCCAATTGCTTAAGAAAGGGTTAGCATTCCTGCCAACCCTTTTTTTGTTCGTGGAGTTTTCATGACTGAGCCAAGCCAGCGTTTTTTGCGCGCCCTCAAACGCCTACCAGTGGACCGAACCCCGGTGTGGATGATGCGCCAAGCTGGCCGCTACCTGCCAGAGTACCGTGCCCAGCGCGCTCAGGCCGGAGACTTTATGTCGCTGTGCAAAAACACCGACTTTGCCACCGAGGTGACTCTGCAACCCCTGCGCCGCTACTCGCTGGACGCTGCCATTTTATTTTCTGATATTTTGACCATTCCCGACGCCATGGGGCTGGGCCTGTCCTTTGTCGCTGGTGAGGGTCCGGTCTTCGCCCATAAAATCAGCAGTCTGGCCGATGTTCAGGCCCTACCAAAGCTGGACATAACAGTGGATCTTGATTATGTGGTCAATGCCGTGCGCAGCATTCGCTCGGCGCTGAATGAGCAGGTGCCCTTGATTGGCTTCAGTGGCAGCCCCTGGACCCTGGCGACCTACATGATTGAAGGCGGCTCCAGCAAAGACCACGCCCAATCCAAGGCCATGATCTATGCCCAGCCTGAGTTGATGCAGCAATTATTGGCCAAGCTGGAAGAGGCCGTGGCCGACTATCTGCATCAGCAGGTATTGGCTGGCGCTCAGGCCTTGCAGATCTTTGATAGCTGGGGCGGCTCACTCAGCCATGCCGCCTACCTTGACTATTCCTTAGCGCCCATGCAGCGCATCATTGCTTCCTTGCGTGCGCGTCCTGGCCTGCAAGACCTGCCCATCATCGTCTTTACCAAGGGTGGTGGTCAGTGGCTAGCACCCATGGCAGAGATCGGTGCCGATGCCTTGGGTCTGGATTGGACCACCGATCTGGGTCAGGCCAGAGCGCAGGTTGGCGACCGTGTGGCACTGCAAGGCAACATGGACCCAGCGGTTCTGCTTGGCAGCCCTGCCGCCATTCGTGCTGAGGTCGGCCGCATTTTGGCCAGCTATGGCTCAGGCCCTGGCCATGTGTTTAACCTGGGTCATGGCATCACGCCCCAGGTGGACCCTGAGCATGCTCGGGTGTTCATCGACAGCGTGATCGAGCTGTCACCTGCCTACCATCAGGCCTAAGGATGGCCAAGGCTATGTCCAAAACTAAGGTCGCCTTTGTTTGTCGTCAGTGCGGCGGTGAGAGCAGCAAATGGCTGGGCCAATGCCCGCACTGCCAAGCCTGGAATACTCTTGAGCAGGTGAACATCGCCCCGCTCAAGGCCAGCGCTCATCAGCAGGGCTATGCCACTGGCCGCTCTGAGGTGCAAAGCCTGGCGGCGGTCAATACTCAGGTGCAAGAGCGGCTAACCACTGGCTTTGGCGAGTTTGACCGAGTCTTGGGCGGCGGCCTGGTGTCTGGCGCGGCGGTATTGCTCGGTGGCCATCCGGGTGCGGGCAAGTCCACTTTGCTGCTGCAAACCAGCTGCGCCTTGGCGGCGCATTCGCCGGTGCTCTATGTCACGGGCGAAGAATCTTTAGAGCAGGTGGCACTGCGCGGTCGGCGGCTGCGCTTGGCGCTGGAGCCCCTGCAAGCCCTGGCCGAAACCTCGGTGGAGCGCATCATCGCTCTGTGCCAAGAACTCAAGCCCAAGGTATTAATCATCGACTCCATTCAGGTGATGTATGTCGATGAAATCGACTCGGCCCCTGGCAGCGTGGCTCAGGTGCGTGAAGCCGCTGCGCGTCTAACGCGCTTTGCCAAGCAAACGGGAACCATCTTGCTGCTCATTGGTCATGTGACCAAAGAGGGTTCCTTGGCTGGGCCCAAGGTGCTGGAGCACATGATCGACGCCAGCATCATGTTGGAAAGCAGTGCCGACAGCCGTTATCGTACTCTGCGGGCGATCAAGAATCGTTTTGGCGCGGTTAATGAGCTTGGTGTCTTTGCCATGCTGGATCAGGGCATGCGTGAGGTGAAAAATCCCAGTGCTATTTTCCTTTCCGCTGAGGTGGAAACCGCTGCCGGCAGCCTGGTGACATTGGCTTGGGAGGGTACGCGCCCGTTGTTGGTCGAGTTGCAATCCTTGGTCGACACCAGTCATGGTGGCATGCCTAGGCGGGTGACTCTGGGCCTGGATTCCAATCGTCTTAACATGCTGTTGGCGGTACTGCATCGTCACGGTGGGGTCTTTTCTGGTGATCAGGATGTGTTTATCAATGTGGTGGGCGGCCTGAAGATTCAGGAAACCAGTGCCGATCTGGCGATGATTCTGGCGGTGGTGTCCAGTCTGCGCAACCGTATCATTGGTCGTGATCTGGTGGTCTTTGGCGAGGTGGGTTTATCTGGCGAGGTGCGCCCGGTGGCCAATGGCCAAGAGCGGTTGCGTGAGGCTGCCAAGCACGGCTTCAAGCGCGCCATCATCGCCAAGGGCAACCTGCCCAAGCAAGCCATCCCTGGCTTGCAGATTCATGCCATCAGCAGGGTACAAGAGGCCTTGGACCTGCTGAGCAACGAGTAGGCCAGCTTCTTGTCATCCCGCGCTCCGAGTCGTCATCCTGCGCGCAGTCGCAGGATCTCTTGATCAACCTCGGGACTACCGTTCATCGCCCAGTCACTGGTCTGGCAACTGGGCTCTCAGGGACGCTGTTCGCCGTGCTAGCCGCTTCACGGCGTCCATCCCTGGCCGCCGACACCCCTCAATCCCAGTTCCCCGCCCGCTCCTT
>SKIB01000107.1 GCA_007116635.1 Saccharospirillaceae bacterium | reverse complement strand
AGGCCAAGCATGTCGTAGCTCACCAGTACCTGACCCTGAGTAGCGCTGCCAGCGCCAATGCCAATCACCGGAATCTTGACTTCGGCCACCACTTGGGCCGCTAGGCTGGCGGGTACGCATTCGAGGAGCAGCAAGTCGGCCCCAGCGGCTTCGAGGTCGAGCGCGTCTTTAATCAGTTGCTGAGCTTGATTTTGCTCACGACCCTGAATCCGATAGCCACCAAAGGCATTGACCGATTGTGGAGTCAGCCCGAGGTGCAAACAGCTTGGCACACCATTCTGCTTCAAGGCTTTCACCAGAGGCGCTAGCCAGGCACCGCCCTCAAGTTTCACCAGATGCGCGCCGGCCTGCATCAGCTTGCTGGCATTGTTTAAACCAGCTTCCAGCGTATGGGCGCTCATGAAGGGCATGTCGGCCATGATTAGGCTGCCCTGATTACCCTTAGCTACCCCTGCGGTGTGGTAGGCCATCTGTTCGACGGTCACGGGCAGGGTGCTGTCGTGCCCTTGCACCACCATGCCCAGGCTGTCGCCAACCAGAATGATATCCACGCCCTGGCTGCTCACCAGCTCAGCGAAGGTGGCGTCATAGGCGGTTAAGCAGGTAAATTTCTCACCCTGACTGACCTGCTGTTGCAGGCTGTGAAGACTAACCTTGGCCATATTGGCTCCTTAATCGAGTTTGCGGCTATGGTAAACAAAGCTTGGACACTGGCCTAGCCAGTGGGTCAATCCTTGGTTATGCAAGACTAAATCCGCCTGCAGTTCCTGTAACGGAAGCAGTACAAAGTCGCGCAGGTGGGCTTGGGGGTGGGGCAGTATTAGGCGTTCACTGGTTAACTCAAGCTCATCATAGAGCAGGATATCAATGTCCAGTGTGCGCTCGCCCCAATGGCGCAGGCGCTCTCGGCCTTGTTGCTGCTCAAGGGATTGGCAGGCATCCAGCAATGCTGTAGGGCTCAGAGAAGTGCTAAGTAAGACTGCTGCATTAACATAATCAGGTTGGTCTTGAGGCCCTAAAGGTTTACTAAAGTAAAGCGACGAGTGGGCCAAGACTTGGCTATCAGGTAGACTAGCAAGGGCGTCAAAGGCCTGCTTGAGTTGAGATTCAGGGGCCGCCAAATTACTACCTAATCCAAGAAATACCCTAGCGGCCATGGTTGCTGGGACGCCTTGCTCGCTGACTGCGGTAGCCACTGTTGGCTGACGGGTCAGGTTCATTGGTTGCAAACTGTGAACTCTGCTTCTCTTGCCAGGCTTGGTCCCACCATTTGCTGTAATTACTGCTTTCTTCACCACTTCGCTCGCGCATCAATAAGAAGTCATAAGCCGCGCGGTAGCGACCATGATTTAGAACGGCAAGATTACGCTGTTTGCCTGTGCGAGTTAGTCTGGGTTGTAGCTCCCAGATCTCACGCATGGGAATGGAAAAGCGCTTTGGTATGGCGACAAAACTGGCGTGACGCGCTAATACGTGGTTAATGGCCTGATTTAAAGCCGTACTGCCTGGCTTGCCACGTTGGTGGTAATAGCGCCAAAAGTGTAAAACGGCTGGCCATAGCAGTAATGCATAGAGAAAGGCTGGTGTGACAGGTCTTTCAGCCTGGATGCGTTGATCGGTACTCATTAAGCCCTGTTCAATGGTAGCCATTAATCTGCCACTGTCATCCTGAGCCATGGCTTGCCAGCTATCAGGGAACATAGGGGCCATTAAGCCAAGTTCGTTGCATTGGCGAAAAGTATCCAGCCCGCGGCCAGACATCAGCAGTTTAATGACCTCATCAAATAGTCGGGCTGCGGGTATTTTTTGCAGCAGGTTAGCAAGGTCAGGAATGGGTGCCCGAGTCTGTTGGTCCAGTTCAAAGTCGAGTTTAACGGCAAAGCGAGCCGCACGTAGCATGCGCACAGGGTCCTCTCGGTATCTGGTGCTGGGATCACCTATAATACGCAACACCTTGGTTTGCAAGTCTTCCATGCCACCAGGCAGAGCTAACAGCTGTTGCGACTGAGAGTCATAATACAGAGCATTAACGGTAAAATCACGCCTGACGGCGTCATCATCCAGGCTGCCCCAGTGATTGTCTCTGGTGAGCATGCCCTCTTTAGACATGCTGATCTTATTGCTGTCATCCTGGTTACCACGGAAGGTAGCCACCTCGATGATTTCACGGCCAAAGCGAACGTGAACCAAGCGGAAACGTCGACCAATGATGCGAGCATTACCAAAGCAGGCTTTAACCTGTTCTGGTGTAGCATTGGTGGCAACATCAAAGTCTTTTGGTCGCATATTTAATAGCAGGTCGCGTACGCCACCGCCCACAAGATAGCCTTGATAGCCTTTAGCCTGCAAACGTTCGATTACCTTTAGCGCATTTTTACTGATGCGACGATGAGGAATTTGCTCGGGCTGGAAGCGCACGGACTGTAATGCGCTAATAGAGGTTTTTGATCCTGATACTTTATCCATAATTTTGTTAATAAGCGATCTTGGCATGGTGGCACTCAACAATTTGATGACGCAAGTGTAACCCTTGTGGCTTGGCAGTTATAGCCCTTAACAGGCATAAGCCAAGAGGTTGAAAGCTTTTTGTCTGTTATTGTCTGGTGCTCTACCAATTGCTTACTTGCCTCCTAGCAGTTAGGTTGATTTTTTCTTGCTTCTAGGGATGCCATAACGTTGGCGTCTTTCCCACAGGCATTTACGTGAAATGCCCAATCGTTTAGCAAGTTCCGTTTCACTGAGTTGACCCTGGTGTTCTAATACGAACTGAGTGAAATATTGGTCTAGACTCGCAGTTTCTCTGTTTGCCTCTGCGCTGCGATTTTCAATAGGCGAAGCTGTTGAGGCTGTTACCACCTTGGCAGGCTCAGTATGAATGCCAAGCAATTCAGGACTAATATCTCCCTCTTCACACAGAATCAGGGCCCGTTGCACCGCGTTTTCCAGTTCGCGTACATTGCCGGGCCAAGAATAGTTTAGCATGGCTCGTTTGGCTGCCTGAGAAAAATGGTAGCTCTGCTGCTGTGGCATTTTGTCTGCGTGCTTGCGTAGCAAGAACTCGGCGATTTCCAACACATCCTGTTCGCGTTCGCGTAGCGCGGGCAGGGCGATTTCAATGACCTGCAGTCGATAGTAGAGGTCCTCACGAAAGCGGTGCGACTCCACTAACTGGCGCAGATTGCGGTGAGTAGCTGCTACAAGACGAATGTCTACCTTGATGGCCTGTACTGAACCGACACGGCGAATTTCGCGTTCTTGAAGCACCCTTAATAGGCGTGCCTGGGCCTCTAGTGGTAGTTCACCAATTTCATCAAGAAACAACGTACCCCCATTGGCAGCTTCGATCAGACCTTGTCTGGTATTGCCCGCACCGGTAAAGGCACCTTTTTCATGGCCAAAGAGTTCGGCTTCGATCAGGCTTTCAGGAATAGCGGCACAGTTGACAGAAATGAGTGGCCCTTGACCCCGAGGGCTCAGTTCGTGAATGGCCTTGGCAATCAGCTCTTTACCGGTGCCGGATTCACCATGAATCAAGCAGGTGATGTCGTTAGGGGCAACCTTTTCCAGCCGCTGATAGATGCGTTGCATCACCGAGCTGCTACCTATAATACGGCTGTTGAGTTTGGCTATTTGCTGCTCAAACTCGGGGGCAGCCTTGCTGAATTCTTCTGCTGGCAAGCGGGGATTGTCTTTGATCAGCCGAGCGATGGTGTCCAGCATTTCTTGGTGATCAAAGGGTTTAGCAATGTACTCGGCTGCTCCTAATTTCATGGCATCTACGGCGGAGCGCATGGAAGCATAGCTGGTCATGATCAGCACCGGCGTGCCACCAGCCAGAGCAATGAGGTCTGTACCTTGGCCATCTGGCAGTCTTAGGTCGCTGAGGACCAAATCATACTGACTCAATTTGAGGCTTTTGGCTTGAGTGATGTTTGCCGCCTCGCTGACCTGATACTGGTTACGCTCTAACAGTCGTTTGAGCGTATTACGAATAATGTCTTCGTCTTCAATTAACGCGATAGTATGCATTAGTCGTCTCTTGTTGTGGACAGCGGTAGATTAACACAAAAACGTGTTCCCTTGCCGGTAATGGCATTGGCAGGGCTCTGAGCGCTGATTTGACCGAAGTGCTCTTCGACAATCTGTTGTGATAAAAATAACCCTAAGCCTGTGCCCTTGCCTGCTACCTTGGTAGTAAAAAAGGGGTCAAAGATTTGTTTTAGTAACTCAGGCTCGATTCCAGAGCCTTGGTCTTCTACGTAAAGCATTACACTATGCTCATTGGCTTGGCTGTAAATAGAGATCTCGCCGCCATTTGGCGAAGCATCACGGGCATTATTGAGTAGATTAATAAACACCTGCCCTAGGCGCTGAGAGTCACAACTGATCCAAAGATCAGGCTCTACTCGATTGCGTATCAATAAATCGTCACGTTTGCGTCCAAGAGTAACAAAATGTATGGCTTCGTCAATTAAAGACCAGAGTCGATAGTGTTGGTGGTGACTTTGATCGTCTCGATTGCCTACATGGGCAT
This sequence comes from Saccharospirillaceae bacterium, assembly GCA_007116635.1. Lineage (GTDB taxonomy): Bacteria > Pseudomonadota > Gammaproteobacteria > Pseudomonadales > Natronospirillaceae > SKIB01. The sequence goes on along the minus strand of SKIB01000107.1, from coordinate 17,804 downwards.
AGTTCATCAGCGATTGCACGATGCGAGAAATGCGTTGGGTCTGTTCTCGGATCTTTTGCCCGTATTCCTTGGCCAGAGGGTCATCGGAAGAGAACTGAAGGTCTTGCGCCAGACAATCAATATTGGTTACTGGGTTGCCAATTTCATGTGCTACCCCAGCAGCCAGGCTACCAATGCTGGCCAGGCGTTCAGAATGCAACAGCTGGCTTTCTAGTAAACGAGTTTCGGTTTGGTCCTCGATCATCAGGATTTGCCCTCTGCCAGTGCCTACCGGCAGTCTCTCCAGTTTGGCTTTGTGCAGGTTTAACCAGCGAGTGAGGCGACCTTCCTTCATGGGTACTCGGTACAGATGATCCTTGTTTTGCTGGCTGAACTCCAGCATCAAACTGTCCCAAGGTGAGGGCAAACTATTGAGATTGCTGCCAATGACCGCATCCGAGGTCATGCCGGTAATCATGCCCATTGCCTGATTCCAGAGCACGATTTCGCCATCCAGTGTCAGCGAGCAAACGCCAAGAGGTAGGTCCATTAGGGTTTGGCGGTGGTAGCGGCGCATTTGGTCCAGCTCGCCTGCTAACCCGGTGAGCTGGCTATGCAGGCCTTCAAGCTGCTGCTCGAACTGGCTAACATCGGTCTGAGCACTGAGCTGATTTTGCAGCCATGGTAGCTGGGATTCGATCAACTGATGGGCCATGCTTGGGCCAACTAGGCCAGAGAGGTTGGCCTCTAGCTGTTCTCTTAAGCGTACCAGCATTGCAGGGCGGTATTCGCCTAGAGTTAGCCCCTGGTCTTGCAAGGCACGTTGCACCTCGCGCTCGGCAGTGATCTGCCCTAGGGGCTTGGCCAGTGCACTTATAATGTCATCCACGCTTTCCACTGTTAGGCTGCGACGCCTTGGGCGTGTGGCGCTGTTAAAGACACAGATTTCAGCTGCCAGCTGTTCTTTTTCGGTTGGCTGACGCCACAGAGAAAGCACAAAGAAGGTAAGTCCATTGGCGATTAGGCTGATGCTGGCCAACAAGAAGCGCCCTTGATGGCCTTGGCCGTCCAGCAGGGGAAGATTACGACTCAGGAGCCAGGCATCGGTGATCAGGGGGATGAGCAGCAATACCACCCAGATGCTGATGCCCACACCCAAGCCGATTAGGAAGCCGCGTCTGGTGGCTCTGGCCCAGAACAGCAGGCCAAAGATGCCGGGCAAAAAGTGCAGCAAACCAACAAAGGAGATCAGCCCCAAGCGGGTAAGCTGGTGTTGCTCTTGCAACAAGTAATACAGGCCAAAGGCAGCAGCCAGTATGGCAAGAATGATCCAGCGTCTCAGCCAAATCAGCCAGCTATGGATGTCTACTCGATTGCGTGGCCGGTAGTAGGGCAGCACCAGGTGGTGCAGGGTCATGGAGGTCAGGGCTAGCGTCAGTGTGATGAGCGCACCGCTGACCGCTGACATGCCACCCAAAAAAGCCACCCAGATGATTTCTGGGTGGCGCATGGCAATGCCAAGGCCAATGGGGAACTGCTCGGGATAGCTGGGGTGAACTAATTTGATCCCTGCCCACATGATGGGCAGAACAGGCAAGCTAATCAGCAATAAGTAAACGGGAAACCAGCGCCCAGCATGTTTGAGATGAGCCTCGCCATGTTCACCTTTGAAAAGGGTTAAAAACAAATTAGGCATCAGCAAAGCACTAAAGCTGAACATGGCCAGCATGGCCATCCAGGTGATGGGCTGCACTGGTTCAAAAAGGCTTTGTTCAAAACCTGGGTTTTGTTCCAGCCAAAAGCTCAGGCCATCAAAGCCGCCAAATATCCTAGCTATGGCATAGATGCCCAGTGTCAAAAACAGCACCAATTTTAATACCGACTCACTGGCCAGTGCTATGCGCAGACTATGGTTTTGCTCATTGGGATGGGTACGCCTGGCACCAAATAGCATACTGAAAATAGCAACTAACAAACAAAAGGTGAAGGCCGCAGAGCTACTGTCTAATCTTGGGCTGATCAACTTAGCACTCTGTGCCACTGCCTGAATCTGCAGCACCATCAAGGGTAGGGTGGCCAGTAGCATGGCCAGGGTTACGGCCAGACCTACCAATTGGCTGCGATAGCGAAAAGCCAGTAGGTCAGCTAAGGAAGACAACTGATATTGGCGCACCAGTCTAAGCACTGGGGTTAATAGAATCGGCATTAATAGCATGCCGATGCTAATGCCTAGGTAGTAAGTGATGAAGTTGTAGCCAAAATCAAAGGCAAAGCCAATGCTGCCAAAAAAGGCCCAGCCGCTGCAGTATACCCCCAGAGATAGGCTGTAAGTCCAAGGGCTGTGCACCAGCTTACTGCTGATCCAGCCACGATCAGCCAGATGAGCAATGAAAAACAGCAGTGATAAGTAGCCTGTAAGCAGCAACAGCAGTAGGAGGGGGTTAAAATTAGCGATGACCATTGTTTAGCACCCAGAAACTAGCGGCTAAGACAGCAAGCCATAGCAGGTGTAATGAAAAGTTTGCTAATAAAGCCTGGCCTTCAGGTTGCCACTGTTGCCATGCTGGGGGCAGTAAAAACAGCAATAAGATTAGTAAACTGGCAAAGGTATGTTTTGCTGACATGGAGCCTACTCATAAAACCTAAGCTCATGGTACTCTAGAGACATCATTTGGCCAATCTTTGGAGTTTGAATTGTTAGTGGATTATTTAAAACGACTGGATCTTGTCGGCGGTCTTAAAGAGATTGCTGACTTCCTTTGGCAAAGTCTGTACCTCAGTGTGCAAAGCATCATTAATCCAGCCAAGGCCTTGAGCCAACTCAGTGCGCGTAAGTACCTAGCCTGGGGTATGCTTGCTTTAGTGCTGTTCTCTACCTTTGCTGTGCATCGCTTTTACTATCATCAGGTGGGTTTTGACTTCTTAGCGAACTGGGTTCTGGTGCAAAGATATGGTGATCTAAGCTTGGTTGACCCAGAGTTGGTTGCGGCTGCGCGCGAACATTTTGCATCCATTTATCTAAACACAGCCTATGTGCCTGTTTTTGTATGGTTTGTGTACCTATTAATTGTGGCCTCCCTGATGCGCCCCTTTAGCCGTCTCCATAAGGCTGGTGACAAACCCCTTGGCTATGGCCAATTGTTTTTGCTGTCGGTAATGGTGTTGATGCCCATGCTAGTGGGTAATCTGTGGCTGGCCTTCAAGTTACTGTTCTTGGATCAGCCTGTGTTATTATTTGAGCTTTATCCCTTAACTCTCAGGCCGGTTATTTTTCCTTTGCTTGAGGGCGTGAATAACTATTGGCTAGTAATTTTAGGTGGTGCTTTGGCGCCAATAAGCCTGTTTGCTCTCTGGTCTTTAGCCCTGACAGGCTGGTTGTTTCATCGCTTATTTGCGCTGAAAATATGGGTGGTATTGCTGTTGGTGCTGTTGTTATTACCAGTGCTGGCCTCCTTTAATTATATGGTGCAGCAATAGCCCTAGGAGACTAACCCATGAGTGAAGAAATACGCCTTGCTAAGCGTTTGATGCAACTGCAGCAGTGCTCGCGCGCCGAGGCGGAAAATTACATTCGCTCAGGCTATGTGCGGGTGGATGGACAGGTGGTACTGCTGCCGCAGCACCGAGTGACGGATCAGCAGATAGAGCTGGCCAAGGATGCCGTGGCCGAGCGACCTAAACCCGCCACCTTGCTTTGTCACTTGCCAGCGGGCGCTAATCTGGATGCCTTTATTCAGCAGCTCAATGCCAGCAGTCGCTGGGCACAAGACCCTGCGGAACTGCGCTGCCTGAGTAGCCACTTCCATGCCCTGCAACAGCCCTTACCTCTGGCCGAGGGCATGTCGGGCTTGCTGGTGCTGTCGCAAGACCCTGCTTGCCTGCGTCGCTTGCGCTTTGATGCCGTTAAGCTGGAGCAAGAGTTCGCTGTGACGGTGCAGGGCAAATTGGCTGAAAATGGTCTTAGGCGGCTTAATCAGCCACTTAACTACCAGGCTCAGGGCTTCCGGCCCTGTAAGGTGAGCTGGCTGAATGAAACCACCCTGCGCTTTGCGGTGAAGCACCCCAAGCCAGAACAGATATTGGCCATGTGTCAGTCACAGGGTCTGGTGGTTGAGCAAATCAAGCGCCTGCGTATAGGCGCTCAGTCCCTGGCCAAGGTGCCTGCGGGTCAGTGGCGATATTTGCTCGCTGGCGCTCGTTTCTAGTAAAGCCTAGGCTCGTCTTGGCTGGGCCGGGTTTTAAAGCGTCTGTGTTGCCAGAGATACTGCTCAGGCACTTGGCGAATCTTGGCTTCCAGCCATTCATTATACAGCCGCGCATCGGCCTCAGGGTTGTCACTGGGTATCTGTTGTGGGTCCTCAACCTGCATGCGGTAACACCAACTGGTTTGATGAGGAAAGCCAAACAGCACCTTGGCACGGCCAAGGCTGGCCAGTCTGGTGGTGGCCGTTAAGGTGGCGGTTGGGATGTTGAAAAAGTCAACAAAGACCGAATTTTTACGGCCAAAGTCTTGGTCCGGAGCATAAAACAGGATGCGTTTGGCACGCAGGGCGCGAATCATGGCCTTGCTGTCGCGCCTTTGGATGGGCTGGCCGTAGCGTCGGCGAGCCTGTTGCATACGTGCGTTAACAATAGGATTGTTGAGGTCGCGCTGCACCAGATCAAACTGGCAAAAGTTGGCCATGATGGCACCGTACAGGTCCAGTGAGCCAAAGTGGGCGCAGGTCAGCAGGATGCCTTGCTGTTGCTGCATGGCCTGAGCCAGTAATTCAAAGCCCTTGGTGTCCACTCTGGTGAGCCAATAGTCCACCGGCTTGTACCAGGCATGGGCCGTTTCGATTAGGGCTTGCCCTTGAACTTTAAAGCTGTTTTTGACTAGAGCCTGCTGCTGGGCTGCATTTAATTCGGGAAAGCAGAGCGCGACATTGGTTTGGCAGATTCGTCGTCTTGAACTCACCAAATAATAGATCAGCCAGCCTAGGGCTCGGCCTAATTTCAGGCTGAACTCAAAGGGTAGCCATGAGCTGAGGCGCAGTAACCCAAGTAGGCCATAGCCTGTTAGGTAGTGTTGCCAACGAACTTTACTCGACATGATTTACTCAATTAAAAAACGCCGCAGGATGCGGCGTTAAATTATAAGGCCATTTCAAAAGATAGCTATTGCTGGGAGCTGTGTTTATTCAGTGTCTTGTGGTATCTGAGACCTGAGCCACCTCTGCCCCCCAAGAGCCACTTAGGCCCCATAGTACTCTTCCAATAGCTTCTGCTGTTGGGTTTCGATGTACTGATAGAACTCGCCAAATTGCAGCAGGCCAGCGGCGGCTTTGTCGATCACGATTACAGCCTTAGGGTGCATTTGCAAAATTGAGGCAGGGCAGGCGGCGCTCAATGCGCCTTCGACCGTGTCTTTGATCGCCTGAGCCTTGGAAGCACCAGTGGCAATCAGCACCACTTGGCGGGCTTCCATAATGGTGCCAATGCCCATGGTGATGGACAGGTGCGGTTGGAACTCATCAGGGCCAAAGAAGCGGGCGTTGTCGTCAATGGTTTCTTTGGTCAGGGTCTTAACCCGAGTGCGAGACGCCAAGGACGAGGTAGGCTCATTAAAGCCGATGTGGCCGTTACGACCAATGCCCAGCAGTTGCACATCCACGCCATCGGCCGCTTGCATCTTGGCTTCAAACTCAGCGCAAGCCGCAGCAGGGTTGTTGGTGCTGCCATCTGGCACATGGGTGTTGGCCTTGTCGATGTCGATATGGTTGAACAGCTGCTCGTTCATGAAGTAACGGTAGCTTTGTGGGTGGTCACCCTTCAGGCCAAGGTATTCGTCTAGGTTGAAGGTGGTGGCCTTGGCAAAGCTGATTTCGCCCGCCTTGTTAGCAGCGATCAGATTTTTGTACAGCTCAATGGGTGAGGAGCCGGTGGCCAAACCTAAAACGGACTCTGGCTTGTTTTTTAATTGCTGCTTGAAAATGTTGGCACCATAGGCGGCAACGGCGGCGGCATCGTCTAAAATTACAACTTGCATGCTAGCTCCTGTGAATCAGTAGTGGTAATCCTGACCGGCAACCCAGGTTTGGGTCACGCGGAAATTAGAATCAAAGTGAACAAAACTGGCGTCAAACCCAGGGCGCAGGCGTCCCAGTCGGTTGGCCAAGCCAAGGTATTCTGCAGGGTATAATGAAGCCATGCGCAGGGCTTCGTCCAGTGGCAAGCCCAGCCATTGGTTGGTATTGCGTACAGCGTCAATCATGCTGATGGCGGAGCCGGCCAGCTTGCCTTCGGCGCTGATCAGGGCACCGTCTTTGACGGTGATTTGCTCGCCATAGAGCACAAAGCTGGTGTCGTCGGTGCCGATGGTAGACATGGCATCGGTCACCAGCATCATTTTGCCTTTTTTCTTGGCGGCCAAGGCAACCTTTAATGAAGCCTTATGCACATGGTGGCCATCAACAATGATGCCAATCCAGCTTTCTGGGTCTTCCAGTGCCGCGCCAACCACGCCTGGGTTGCGGCCTTCCATTTGGCTCATGGCGTTAAACAGGTGAGTAAAGCCATCCACGCCCAGGTCTAGAGCGGCGCGGGTTTGCTCATAACTGGCGGCAGTATGACCGCAAGCAATTTTACCACCGGCCAGCAGCAGTTGGCTTACCTTCTCAAGGCCAACCATTTCTGGGGCCAGGGTCATGAGCACGGTGCCGGATGGGCACAGGCTGGGCCACTCAAGGTCATGCTCGTCTGGCACGCGCAGGTACTGCTCTTGGTGCACACCACGGCGTACGGGATTAAAGAAGGGGCCTTCGATGTGCACCCCTAATACTTCTTTAACTCCGGCTTGAATGGCTTGCTCGCAAGCAATTGCACCAGCGCGAGACACCTCGGCGGTATCTGAAATCAGGGTCGGCAGCATGCCCACGGTGCCGAATTTACGATGGCCAGCGACCATGGTTTTCAGGGATTCAACGTCGGTGTGATCGTTAAACATTAGACCGCCACCGCCATTGACCTGCACATCAATGAAACCTGGTGCCAGTACACCGCCCTGCAATTCAAGGCGCTGGAATTGGCCGCTGAGTTGGGTTTCAGGCATTAGGCCAACAATCTTGTCGTTAGCGACCAGTAGGGCGTACTGGTCAAAGAATTGCTCGCCGTCAAAGATGCGAGCGCCACAAAGGGCCTTAATCATAAATCCTCCTGGCTGCTGGAGCCGGCGATAATTTGGGTTACAAAATCATAGCGGTCACCGCGATAATACGAACGGGTGAACTCGATGATTTGGCCATGTTGGTCAAAACTTTTGCGTTCGATGTACAGCAGGGCTGCGCCCTCGTCAACCTGCAGATGGCGGCTGGTCGGGGCGTCAGCATTCACTGCGGTCATGGTTTGCAGGGCGCGCATGGGCTCATGGCCTTGCTGGGTCAACAGGCGATACAGTGAGCTGTGCTGATGCCAATTCTCAGGCAGTAGCTGAGCAGGGATGCTGGCAATTTCCAAAGCCATGGGTCGGTTGTCAGCTAGGCGTACTCGAGTAAGGCGGCCAACCTGAGCCTGGGGTGGCAAGCCCAGCATCAGCGATTCTTTAGGCGTGGCAGCGCTTAGAGTGTGGGCAATCACGCGGTCGGAAGGGGTTAGCCCACGGCTTAGCATGTCTTCACTGAAGCTGGACAGCACCGACAGCGGTTTTTGAATGGGCTGGCGAGCTTCGCTGCCCACCCGGGTGCCATCGCCTTGGCGTGAGCTGACCAGGTTTTTTTGCAGCAGCAATTGATAGGCCTTACGCACCGTCACGCGTGACAGGCCCAAGAGCTGTGCCAGCTCGCGTTCGGGTAGTAAGTAATCACCCTCTTTGAGCTGGCCCTGATTGATGGCGTCGGACAGATTACGCGCCAGTTGGCGATACAGGGCAGTGGGCTGATCTTCACTGGGAAGCAGCTGCATCCAATCATAGGCGCGTGACATCTTAGGCTCCTACCGCTTTGCGGATCATCTGTAAGGCACCGTCCATAGCGTCACCCTGGGCTTCTACCAGCCATTGGTGGTAGTGCGCCGGCAGGTTGTCTTTAACGAACGGAATCAGGCCACCTAATAAAGCAATCTTGCCTGGCTGTTGCGCCAGCATGCGATCTAAAATGCGGCTGACAATGGCCGCTTGTTCCTGCATGATTTTTTTGGCTACTAGGTCACCCTTAGGTTGGCCATAGACCACTAGAGGCGCAAACTGGCCATAGTCGCCACTCTTGGCGGTGGCTGCCCAGACCGAGATGTTGCTTGGGTCGCCAGCAAATTTGCTCAGCACTTCTTCTGTGGCTTCTGAGTGCGGGCGCAGGCCATCACAGGCGTCCAGGGTTTCTTGCAGTAAACGCAGGCCTAACCAGGCGCCGCTGCCTTGGTCCGCGAGAGGAAAGCCCCAGCCGGTGCAGCTCCAGATGTGATCGTCACGGATAAGCCAGCCCTTGATGCCGGTGCCAACAATTAACATGGCGCCGTTTTCGCCCTGATGCGCACCAAGGCAGGCGGTGTGGGCGTCATTCTGGAATACCAGGGTCTTAAATGGGTGCTGCCAATCGGCCAGAAAGTTGTGTGCTACAGTGATTTCTGCACCAGCTAGGCCCATGCCAACATGGATGCGACCATGATCATCCTGGCTTAAGCCGGCTTGGGTTAAGCATTGATTGATGGCGGTCATTATGGAGTCAAGGCTGCCAGGAGCATTTTGATATACATTGGCTGGGCCTGCTTTGGCCTCAGCCAGAAGTTGGCCTTGGGCGTCAGTTAATCGAGCGCGGCAGGAAGTACCACCCCCGTCAACGCCAATAAATAGGTCATTTGCTGCAATAGTCATAATTAGCCTGTGGTCCGAAGCCAATGCGAGCATAGAATTGTGCGGCAATGGCTAGTTAGATACTTTGTCGTTGAGTTTAGAACCAATTTAAAGCCAATATGAGCCATTTTGCAACCAAAAAACCGTCAATAAGGCGAAAAAGCGTTGCTGCAAAACATGCCAATCAAATACCAATTAAAGTGCTGTCAAATTATCTTCGTTGGTTGGTTGCCAGCAAATGTCCTGGTTCGCGCCATGGTTTTATTGACCATGGCTGTCATAAGGGTGACCTAGGTCAGCGATTTATCTGCCAAATTGCTGGATAGTTAGGTCGGTAAAGCGGGCTGCCTAGGGTTTAGGTGCCCCAGCTTTGGTATGTGTAGTGCAAGAAAATGGTATTTAGCAATTTTAGGGCTGGATTTTCTCTTGTGACTAAAGCATCATCATGAGCGGTAGGCAGACTTGTATAGAGCCTGCTAGTCGAAGAAGCCATCGATAATTGAGGCTGTTGGGTAAGGTTTGAGAAGGGCTGAAGCTGAACCTCTGCCGACCAAAGGTAGAAAAAAGCTGAAAAATATCTTTCTTAGGGATTGAACCAACAAAACTCTGGTTTTATATTGAAACGGCTTCTCTCGGAAAACAACAAAGAGGTAGATAATAATGCGACTCCTGAAAACAACTCTAGCTGTGGCCACCGCAGCTGCTTCACTGGCTACTGCTACTACTGCAATGGCTAACACCACTGTTGAGTTCTGGACATTCCGTCCACAAGAAGAGGCTCTGTGGAACCGTGTTAACCAAGAAAACCTGATCCCAGGTGTAACAGTTAACTTCAACCGTATCTCTAACGATGACTATGAAGCTCGTCTGCGTATTGCTCTGCAGCGTGGCGGCCCAGATATCTTCTCTGGTAAAGTAGGTGCACAATGGTTGGCACAATTTATTGCTGCCGATGCCATCGTGAGCATGGAAGAGCTTGGTGTTGATCTGTCCAACATCCTGCCCGGCGCTTTGGCCGGTGGTCAGGCTGCTGACGGCCAGTTCTACGGCGTTCCTTTCGCGGTACAACTGCAGTCCATCATCTATAACACCGACGCTTTTGAAAGCCTAGGTCTTGCTCATCCAACCAACATCGATGAATTCGAAGCTTTGCTTCGTGCTGCTGACGCTGCTGGTATGGAAGGCTTAGCTGTTGCAGGTCAGGCCGGCTGGTACCTGAACCAGGTGTTTAACGAAGTAATTATGGCAGGTTTGGTTGCTGATGCTGATCAACAAGCCTTTGTTGATGGTACCAAGTGTTTCACTGATCCAGTATTCGTTTCAGCCCTTGAGCGTGTAGCTTCATGGGGTCCATATATGAGTGCTAACCCAACTGCAACTAACTACGATCCAATGCGTACTGCTGTTGCTTCTGGTGATGCTCTGATGATGATCGACGGTGCCTGGTCTACTGGCCCAGCTTCACCAATGTATGAAATCAACCCTGATTTCTACCCTGGTTTCATGGCAGTACCTGGCGTGAACGGTAAAGTAGTTGCTCACCCAGACGGTGCTTACTTGGCAAACGCTCGCAGCGAGAAGCTGGATGCAGTACGTCAAGTGCTTGAGTTCACAACTACTGAGACCTTTGGTCAGTTGTTCCTTGAAGAAGTTACTGAGCCAACTGCTGTTCAAGGCGAGTTCGTTGTTGAAAATGACATCACCAACGCTGTGATGGCTGCTTTGGCTAACGCTGCTTCAATTGAACCTTTCATTCAGCCTGCTTTGAATGCTGATACTCCAAACTACGGCGAACTGATTGCTCAACAGATGCAACGTTTGCTGGCCGGTAATGCAACTGCGGCTGAAGCTGCTGCTGCCGTTCAAGCTGGTCTGAACAGCTGGGGCTACGTTGGCGCTGCTAACTGCCGTTAATGCTGGACTAGTTTAGTCTCTATTTGGCGGGCCGATTGTGGCCCGCCCCTTTATCTCTCTGTTGTATATTTTAAGCGGTGAACGGTATGGCTAATCAACGAGCGCGCTTGATGAGTTATAAGAGTCTGGAAAAGACTCAGTTATGGCTCATGTTGCTACCTGGTGTAATCCTTTACGCCATTTTCAATTTCGGCCCCTTGGTGGGCTTACTTTATATGAGTGTCCATGAATGGTCCGGTATTGGCGGTATGACCTTCGTGGGCCTAGACAACTTTAGATTGATTTTGCTGGATGATTTTTACCGGGCTGGATTCTTAAAGGCCTTGTGGCAAAACATATACTTTTTTGCAATTATTATTACGAGCCTCTTAGTGATTGGTACCTTTATCGCTCTAATGCTTAGCTTTAAGGTTTATGGCCGTAAGCAATATCAAATCCTGTATTTCCTGCCGTACCCATTGGCTGGAGCAGCTGTGGCTTATTTGATGATGCTTATCTTTGATACTAACGGCCCTGTAAACAGTACTTTACTAAGTTGGGGTTGGATTGATAGGCCAGTTAATTTTATGGGCAGTGAAGACATTACTTTGATGATGTATGCTTTCTTTATGTCTTGGTATCGCATGGGTTTCGCTATTGTTATGATCCTGGCTGCCATTGTTGCAGTACGTACTGATCTTGTTGAAGCAGCTTTCCTAGATGGCGCTAAGCGGTGGCAAGCCATTCGTCATATTGTTTTTCCTGTGTTGATGCCAGCCTTTGTGGTGGTCTTTATCATTATCCTAGTTGATACTTTCAACAACGCAGACTTCACGCTACTAATTTCAGAAGCGCAAGCAGGCCCCAATCGTTCAACTGATATTTTGGGTAGCTATCTTTATCGCTCAGCATTTGGTGCAGGTCCACAAGATTTAGCTTTGGGCTATGGGGTCGCCTCTGTTATTGGTTTGTTAACAGCCATCATTATCGCGCCCGTTGCTGCTCTTGGCGCAATGCGTAATATTAAGAAGTAAGGGGTGAATGATGGAAAATTTATTTCGCTTATCCAAGCTTGAACAGGTCCTGATTCAAATATTTTTGTTGATCTGGGCAGCCATGGTTATTCTTCCCATGTACTTGGCCGTAAACAACTCTTTCAAGAGTTCTACTGGCCACGTGATGTCAGATCCCTTTGGCTTGGCACCTACTTCATCAAGGGGGTCGGTTCAGGTCTCAGGTGAACCAGGGAGTATCATTCCTCCTGGCGCTGTTCTGACCTATGAACTGCCAGATGGTCAGGTTCTACGTTATGAAACCACTAACGCCAATGACCTTGAGTTGCGTGCTCAAACACTACGTGTACCTGTGCAGGCGCTCTTCACTGGCCGTGACGGCAACTTGCTGCGTGACTCTGTGCTGCGCTTCCAAGAGCCCATTGCTGGCATTGAGCCTGAAGCCCCTGTAATGGCTCCTGGTCGTCGAGGTGGTTTCTTAGTGGAGTTACAGGGTGAAAATAATCGCTTTATTAAAACTGAAACAAGATTGATTTGGCAAAATGGTGATCGTGAGTTTCGAGGGCCGGTAACGGGCGAAAACTTCCGCATTTCTAATGGTACGGCCACTGTCTTTGTTCAGCCTGCCAGTCTTGCTGCTCAAGAAGGCTTAGAGCCTGGCCATGAGGTCAGACTGGTTAGCCCTATACCCGGTGTGGCTCAGGCTGGTACCTTTGTTGGTTTTCGTGGTCTAAGTGGTGGAGATGTTTGGCGCTTTGATAACTACATCACTGCTTGGGTTATGGCTGATGTTGGTACCTACTTCAAAAACTCAGTGATCATTACCTTCTGGACTTTGGTCATTGTGCTGTTCTTTGCCACCATGACTAGCTTTATCATTGCTCGCATGCCCTTCACTGGACATAGGGTGTTATTCCTGAGCTTTATGGTAGGGGTAATCATTCCTATCCGTTTGGCCATGGGCCCTTTGTTTGTACTCATGGGTAGTATTGGTTTGTTGGACACCCATTTGGCTGTGATCCTGACCATTTCAGCAAGTATGATGCCGACAGCAGTGTTTATCCTTACGTCTTATCTTAAGGGACTGTCGCCTGAATTGGAGCAAGCTGCACGTATGGATGGAGCCAGCCCGTTCCAAATCTACTACTCTGTAGTATTGCCTTTAGTTCGCCCAGCAGTAGCAACTGTGGCGCTATTAACCTTTGTGTGGGCTTGGAATGATTTTTATTGGCCTTTAGTGTTCTTGACAGACGCCTCAAAATATCCATTGCCCTATGGTTTGAAACAATTTAATACTGAGTTCACAACTCAGTGGCACCTAATGTTTGCTGGCATCTTAATTACCATCATCCCAACCATTGTTGCCTTCTTATTGGCATCTAAACAATTTATCAGCGGCCTGACTCAGGGCGGTGTGAAAGAATAATCCGTAGAGGAAATCGTTATGGCAAATTTAAAACTTCAAAAAGTTGATAAAATCTACGGCCCAGTACAAGTACTGCATGGCATCGACCTAGATTTTACAGGCAATCCTTTTATCGTGTTCGTTGGTCCATCGGGCTGCGGCAAGTCAACCTTGCTGCGTACCATTGCTGGTCTTGAGGAGTGCTCTGCTGGTCGAGTATTCATTGACGGCCAGGACGTAACCGACATGCCACCTGTAGACCGTGACATCTCTATGGTGTTTCAGTCTTATGCTCTGTACCCACAGATGACAGTTGAAGAAAACATGTCTTTTGGCTTGCGTATGGCCAAGGTGGAAAAGTCCATCATTGATCAAAAGGTGAATGCCGCAGCTAAGCTTCTAAAGCTTGACAAGTTGCTACATCGTAAGCCCAAAGACCTATCTGGTGGTCAGCGTCAACGTGTGGCCATTGGCCGTTCCATTGTTCGTAACCCTAAGATTTTCTTGTTTGATGAGCCTCTGTCTAATTTGGATGCAGAATTGCGTGTGGAAATGCGCATTCAGATCGCTAAACTGCACTCTGAGCTGCAATCGACCATGATCTATGTGACTCACGATCAGGTAGAGGCCATGACTCTGGCTACCCAGATTGTGGTTCTGCGTGACGGTCGTGTTGAGCAGGTTGGTGCACCAATCGAGCTGTACGAATACCCCCAAAATCAGTTTGTGGCTGGTTTTATTGGCTCGCCCAAGATGAACTTCATTGATGTCACCGTTAAAGAAGTTGCTGCTGATGTGATCAGCATCCAGATGCCTGGTGGTGAGGTGATCCCTGTGCCGCGTAAAGCACATAATGTGAAAGTAGGCGAGGAGTTAACTTTGGGTCTTCGTCCAGAGCATCTTCTGAAAGACAAGGGTGAAGTCTATCGTGTGGCTACCAAGGTCGACTTCGTTGAAAACCTGGGTTCCATCTCCTTCATCTATGCCAAGACGGCAGAAGTGGATCGCATCATCATCCAGCGTGCAAACTACGGTGACACCAAAGAGGGCGATACTTTGGAATTGCTGGTTCGTCCTAGTAAGTGCTACCTGTTCCGTAAAGATGGTCAAGCCATCGTTGCTGACCGTCCTGAGGCCTAATAGGGCCTTATGAAAAAAACCGCAGCTTGCTGCGGTTTTTTTTTGCTGCTAGCCTGCAAGCCAAAGATTCAACCGAACTATATAAGGAGTATTCAATGACTGAGCGCATTCAAAGTCTGGATCTGATTCGTGGTGTGGCCATCCTAGGTATTCTGTTCATGAATATCCTTGCCATGGCAGCTCCCATGGAAGCCTATTACAGCCCTGTTTGGCGTGAGGGCTTATCGACCCTGGAAATCCCACTCTTTCATCTGCAAAGCCTGCTGTTTGAAAGCCGCTTTATGTCCATGTTCAGCATGCTGTTTGGTGTTGGGCTTTACATTCAATATCAAAGTGCACTGGCTAAAGGCCTAGCGGCCAAGTCAAGGCTCTATTCTCGCCTGCGTTGGTTACTGCTCTTTGGCTTGTTGCATGGCTTTTTACTGTTTGTTGGCGATATTCTGGTGCTTTATAGCCTCTGTGGCTTCGTGCTGGTCTGGTTATTAGCCAGCAGCAATCGCAAGCAGTTGGTGCTGGCCATTGTGTTTTTATGCATTGGCCAGCTTATCATGCTGGCGTTGATGGCATGGGTCTATCTGAAGGGTGAACCAATGATGCTGGACCAGCTACCCCTAACGGCTGAGGTATTGGCCGAGCGCCAGCAGCTTTGGACCAGCTACCCCGCCAGACTGCATGCCCAGTTTACCGAATTTGGCCAAATTTTATTATTTTTGCCTGTGGCTGGCATTTGGCATAACACTGCGCTGATGCTGATTGGCATTCTGCTTTACAAGCATGGTTTTTTCACTCAGGCTCGTGCCTTACCCTGGGGTTTGGCAAGTTTGGCTCTGGGCTTTGCCTTGGGCGGCTTGGTGCAAATGATGCGTGTGAATTTAGGCCTGGACTCAGAGATGGGCTTTGCCAGCATGATGCTGATGATGATCGCCGGTTTGTTTTCCGCCATTGGTTACTGCGCACTCCTGGTGCTGGTGGCAAACAAGGCTCACTGGCTGGTTGCCCTGCTCAAACAGGCAGGGCGTATGGCCTTTACCCTATACATTGGCCAAAGTTTGGTGGTGTATTTGCTATTCGTTTGGTTGCTGCCGCATCTCTGGGGTCAGCTTGGCAGGCCTGAACTCTTGAGTTTGGCGCTGGCTCTTAGTGTGTTGCAGCTTTGGTTTGCCAATTATTGGGTGCAAAAGTATGGCCAAGGGCCGCTGGAAAAACTCTGGCGGCATTTGGCCTTTCGTAAGTTCAGAGCGAAGGCAGAACAGCAACCCTAAGGCTTAGATGACCGCTAGCACCCGTGATCGGGTGGTAGTAGTCAGTGATTTGCAGCAAAAACTGCTGTTCATTGGCTAGGTCCAGATAATAGGTGCGGTAGTTGGGCAGCATTTGATGGCCATGCTGTTGCAGATAGGCAAAGCGTGGCCATTGGGTAAAGGCATTATCAAGGCCGTCGGCCAAAAAGCCCATGCTGTACATGCCACTGGCGTCCAGTTCGGCCAACTCTTGTTGGCTGTATGGCCCCTGAGCCTTAACCCGTCCAGGGCCGCTGCTGCCACCGTTCAAGGCCAGACTAAGCTCGGACTGCTCACTTAGCTTGACTTTAACATGCCAATTGTTGGCATCACCGACCCAGCTGGCACTGACTAGATTAAAGCCCTGTTCTTGCCCGGGTTGGATCTGAATGCTTACCCTTTGCGGTTTTGAGTTAAAGCGTACGGCACTCTGTTCTCGGGAAGATTGCTGCACCATGAAGCTCAGCTCCAGTGCACCATCTGAAAGAGGCTTAACCGCCTGCTCAGCAAACCAGAGGGCGTACAGATCACGCCCTTGGCCGCTGCTGATGACCCAGGCTCGGTCGAGTCCAGTGCGGTAGCCAGCTTGGCCTTCTACCGCAAGGCTCCATTGATCTTGCTGGCCAATTAGCTGCTTGGATTGCTCGCCCTTTAGCTGCAATGCGTCCAGTTGATACTGGCTTGGGTCTAATAAGTGGGCATAGCTTGCGGCTTGGGCATTGAGGAAATGTCCGTCCAGTTGTTGGTTTTGGGCGTCATAAAAATGCAGCTGTGGCGAAGCAATGGCCGCGCGCACCGGAAACTTGCCGCCCAGTAGACCACCACTCAGCCCTACTTCTTGATAGCGGCGAAAGGCCAGGTGCCAATCGCTGTGCTCCAACTGGCGGAACTGCTCGCCGGTGAGCAAATTAATGCCCATGTACTGATCAAAATCACTGGCATCGACCAGCCATTCTAACAGTCTCACTTGTTCCGGCAGGCTGGGCTGGCTGGCAGCATCGGCTTGCCACTCTTTGTCGTCCAGTTGGCAGGCTGCCATGCTGATCAACAGTGCCACTGAGTAGACAGGGCCCATGAGTCGTAAACGGAATCTGTTCATTCACACCTCTGATTAAAAAAGCCGACCAAGGGCGTCGGCTGTATGCAATAATTGGCTGCTAAGTCCGTAGCGGCCTAGGGCAGCACGACTGCGGTTAATCTAACTGGCGTACTCGGATGCTGTAGTGACCGCTTAGACCCGTCTCTGGGTGGTAGTAGTCGATGAACTGCAGCAAGAAGCGGTCATCCGTGGTCTCTGGGTTGCCATCCAAATCCACGGCATAGACCCTGTAATTCGGCAGCATGCGGTGACCATGAGCCATTAGGTATTCAAACCATGGGTTTTGCGTCATGGCATTGCTTAAGCGGTCTGAGGCAAATCCCATGGCATACATGCCACCTGCGTCCAACACTGCCAATTCTGCAGGGCTGATCGGCCCTTGGGCGCTGACATTACCCGTACCACTAACGCCGCCGTTCAATTCAAGGTTAAAGTTAACATTGCGGCCACTGCCAAACACATGGAAACGCACATGCCAATCTTGTGTCTCATCAAGACTTGCAGTGCCCTTGATCAGATCGAAGTGCAATTTGCCTCTTGGCGCATCCAATTGACCTGAGATGATCTTGGGTTGCTGATCAAAGATGACACGACCACGTTCGCGTCTTGATTCATAAACCTCTAGGCTGATCTGAGGCTTAAATTGGGTGTCTCGCGTTGCGGTGATTTTGTCGGCCGTTACCCGAATGGCATAGAAATTGGCGCTGGGGTTGCCTGTGTTGATCACCCAAACCCTCTCCGGATTGCCATAGATATGGCCACCAGAAGCCATGTCATAACGGCCCCAGTTGGCTTCACCCATGCTGGGTGCGTAATTGCCGATGGCGTAATGCACGGATTCACCAATAAACTTGCGTTCATCCAGGCTATAGGGGTTGGTGACCAGGCTCAAAAAGTCTTCTGCCTTGGCATCCAAAAACAGCCAGTCTTTGATCTCACCGTCTTCGTAATAGAACTCCGTTTGCGGTGCAACCAGCTGGGCGGTCAGCTGATGTTGCCCACCCAATAGGCCGCCGCTCAGCGCCAGATCCTGGTAGCGGCGCATGGCAATGTGCCAATCACCCTGTTCAAGATCGCTTATCTGTTCGCCAGTGATGAGGTTGAGACCCATGTACTGGCTGTTGTGACTGGCGTCCAGGCTAAGCACTCGTACTTCAGGTTCAGGGCTAACGCT